>NZ_WWJT01000306.1 GCF_009865385.1 Streptomyces sp. SID486
ACTGGCCAGGGCGGTCGCCCGCAGCGGACCCGGGGCCGGGCGATGAGCACCTCGTCGGCCGTCGCCTGGGCCGGTGCCGACCCGTACGCCACCGCCCTGCGCTCCGGGCGCGGTCCGCTGTTCCTGCGCCGGAGCGACGGCTGGCTGCTTCCGCTGGAGGTGGAGCGGTGGTGCGCGCGGGCGGACCCGGTCGACCGGGCGGTGCTGGACCGGTGCGAGGGCGCCGTGCTCGACGTCGGCTGCGGACCGGGCCGGCTGGTGGCGGAACTCGCCGCCCGGGGCCGCCCCGTCCTCGGGATCGACGTCAGCGAGGCGGCCGTCGACCACACCGGTCGGCTCGGCGGCCCGGCCCTGCGGCGCTCGGTGTTCGAGCCGCTACCGGGCGAGGGCCGCTGGGGCACCGTCCTGCTCATGGACGGCAACGTCGGCATCGGCGGCGACCCGGGCTCCCTGCTCGACCGGGTGGCGCGGCTGCTGTGCCCGGGCGGACTGCTGATCGCCGAGACGGCCTCGGTGGACGTCGACGAGTGGTCCGAGGTGCAGGTCGTGGACCGCGCCGACGGACGGACCGACGGCGGCGGCGCCTTCCCGTGGGCACGCCTGGGCACGCCGGCCCTTCTGCGGTACGCCCGGGGATGGGACCTGGCCGGCCAGTGGACGGCCGGGGGGCGCCGTTTCGTCGCCCTGCGCACCCGCAGCCACGGCAGCGGTACCGGGCCACCGGACGGCACCGTGGTGATCAGGGCGCAGCGGACGAGGAGGCCGACCAGGGACAGGCCGGCGGAGACGGCGGCGGCCCGAGCGGCGCCGGACACGTGGGCGGCGGCGGGGGTGGCCGACGGGGGGACGGCGGCCAGAGCAGCGACGGACGCGGGGACGGCGGGCACGGGTGCAGCGGACGCGGGTGCAGCGGACGCGGGGACGGCGGTCAGAGCGACGAGGGCGGCGGCCGACGCGGGGCCGGCGACGGGCACGGGGGCGGCGGACCGGCAGCAGCGCCTGTAGTGCCGAGCCGGAGCGCCGGACCGGCAATCCCGGAGCGATAGCGCCAGGCCGGGGCGCAGGACCGGCAGTCCCGGACCGGTAGTCAGGACCGGTAGTCCCGGACCGACAGCGTCAGGCCGTTAGTGCCACGCCGGAGCGCCGGAGCGTAAAGGCCGGAGGGCCGGACCGGTGTCCGGTGGGCCGACACCGGCCGCCCCCTGGCGCTCGCGTGGGAGCGCGCGGGTCGGCCGAGGGGTGCGGCGGTGACGAAAGTCTGACGTGGGGCCGCCGGTCCGTCCTTTCTCTCGGCCGCCGACTGGGGAACGGGCGGTGTTCCAACCCTGCGCTATTCACGCCCTCAAGCCGTTGCCTCATCATTCGAAGGAACTCCCTCGCCCGCCTCGGCAGAGGCCGCTTCCGTGAGGAGTCCAAGGAGTGTCTGCCCGCTGCGGATAGAGGTCCAAGTGCGGTCGGGGCAACGTGTTCTACGGTTTTGCGGACGAATCAGCCCACCCGAACGGTTCGAACAGTGGTCACTACTGTGAGGCGGATGACAGACGCGAGCTCGGATCCGGGGATCCCGGACCACCGCAGCGCCCCTCGGTACCTGTGGTGGCTGGTCACCAGTCAGCGCCGCCGGATCGCCGCCGGTGCGTTGTTCGGCAGTGCCTGGATGCTCTGCCTGGCACTGCCGCCCTACCTCCTGTCGCGCGCCATCGACGACGGGCTCGAACCGGGGCGTTGGACCGCGCTCGTCGGCTGGGTCGCCGCGCTGGTGGGCGTCGGGGTGCTGAACGCGTGGCTGGCCATCATGCGGCACCGGACGATGACCAGGGTGCGGATCGACGCCTCGTTCCGTTCCGTACAGGTGGTGGTCAGGCACGCGACCAGACTGGGTGGGGCGCTGCAGCGCAAGGTCACCGCCGGGGAGGTCGTGACGATCGGGTTCGGCGACGTCGGTGTGATCGCCCAGACGCTGACCATCACGGGGCCGGGTGTCGGGGCGGTCCTCGTCTATGTCGCCGTGGCCGCGTTGCTGCTGACCGTTTCACCGTTGCTCGCCGTGGTGGTGCTGCTCGGCGTTCCGCTGCTCGCGGTGCTGGTCGGCCCGCTGCTGGGTCGGTTGCAGGGCATCGAAGCGGCCTACCGGGAGCAGCAGGGCTCACTTGCCGCGCGCTTCGGGGACATCGTCGGCGGGCTGCGCGTGCTCAACGGCATCGGTGGCAAGGAGGTGTACGCCGACCGGTACCGGCGCGACTCGCAGGCGCTGCGGGCGGAGGGATACCGCGTCGGTACAGTGACCAGCTGGATCCAGGCCTTGGGCGTCGGCCTGCCCACCCTGTTCCTCGGGGCGGTGACCTGGCTGGCGGCCAGGATGGCCACCCAAGGGGACATGACCGTCGGCGAGTTGGTTGCCGTGTATGGGTACACCGCCGTGCTGGTGGTGCCGGTCTCGTTCTTCATCGAGGGTGGTTACGACCTCACGCGCGGGCTGGTCGCCGCACGTCGGGTCGTACGGTTCCTGGCCCTGCAACCCGATGCCCCGGACAAGGAGCCCACCTCCAGGGGGCCCGAGGGCCCGGCCGTGCTCCGTGATCCGGAGACCAGGGTCGAGGTGGTGCCCGGCAGGATGACCGCGCTGGTCAGCGCCCGTCCCGCAGAGAGCGCGGCGGTCATCGACCGGCTCGGCCGGTTCGCCGGGTCGGCCGCGACCTGGGGCGATATACGGCTGGACGAGATCGACCTGACGCAGGTGCGCCGGCGGATCCTGGTCGCGGACAATGCGGCGGACCTGTTCGCCGGTCCGCTGCGCGAAGTGATCTGCGCCGACCGCGAGGTGGACGAGGACACCATCGCCCGGGGCGTCCACGCGGCCGTGGCGCAGGACATCGTCCGCGGTCTGCCGCGCGGACTGGACTCGCCCGTCGAGGCTCAGGGCCGCAACCTCTCCGGAGGCCAGCGGCAGCGCGTCCGGCTGGTCCGGGCGCTGCTGGCCGACCCCGAGGTGCTCCTGGCGGTCGAACCGACATCGGCTCTGGACGCACACACCGAGGCGGCCGTCGCCACCCGTCTGCGTATCGCACGCTCCGGCCGCACCACGGTCGTCACCAGTACCTCGCCGCTCCTGCTGGACCAGGCGGACACCGTGCACTACCTGGTCGACGGAGCAGTCGCCGCCGTCGGCACCCACCGCGAACTCCTGGACCGCCGGCCCGACTACCGCCACCTGGTCTCCCGGGGCACGGAAGACGAGGGCCCCGGCCGTACGAACGCCGAAACCACCGGGGGAACCCTGTCCCGCCAGGAGGCCGCACAATGACCACCCCCTCCTCCCTCCCCGTCGCCGAGCCGTCCCGGATACGACGCGCAGCCCTCCGGCTGGTCCGGCTCGACGGGCGGACCTTCGCCGTCATGCTCGGACTCAACGCCCTCGCGGCCGCCGCCGGACTCGTCGGCCCGTGGCTGCTCGGCCGCATCATCGACGAAGTCAGGGCCGGAGCCCCGGTGGCCTCCGTGGACCGCCTCGCACTCGCCATCCTCGTCTTCGCGCTGGTGCAGCTCGTCCTGGTGCGTTACGCGAGTTACGTCGGCCACCGCTTCGGCGAGCGGGCCCTGGCCCGCATCCGCGAACAGTTCACCGACCGGGCGCTCGCCCTGCCCGCCGCTGTGATCGAACGGGCCGGCACCGGCGACCTGATGACCCGCGGCACCACCGATGTCGCTGCGGTCGGCCACACGCTGCGCAGCGCCGGGCCGGAGATCCTCGTCGCCGGGGTCCAGGCGCTGTTCATCCTCGGCGCGGTCTTCTTGGTGGACCCGCTGCTCGGAGCGTGCGGGGTGGTGGGCCTGTTCGGCATCTGGTTCGCCTCCCGCTGGTACCTGCGCCGGGCCCTCACCGCGTACCTCGCCGAAGGAGCCGCCCACTCGGTGCTCGCGGAACAGCTCGCGGCCACCGCGACCGGCACTCGCACCATCGAAGCCCTCGGGCTCCAGCAGCAGCGCATCACCGCATGCCAGGAACAGCTCGAGGCGTGCCGGGCCACCCGGAAGCGGACCCTGTTCCTGCGCAGTGTGCTCTTCCCGGCGATCGACATCTCCTACGTCGTTCCCGTCGCCGGTGTCCTGCTCATCGGCGGCCTGCTGCACAGCCACGGCGCGATGAGCCTGGGCGCCGTGGTCGCCTCGGCCCTGTACCTGCGTCAGCTCGCCCAACCCTTGGACGTCATCCTCCAGCAGATGGAACAACTGCAGAGCAGCAGCGCCTCCTTCGCTAGGGTCGAGGGCCTCGGCCTGGCCCCGCAGACACCGGCGGCCTCTTCCCGCAATCCGTCCGACGACCGGATCGAGGTGACCGGGGCGCACTACGCGTACGACGGCGGGAGCGACGTTCTGCACGGCGTCGACCTGACCATCCGGCCCGGCGAACGCCTGGTGGTCGTCGGACCGTCCGGTGCGGGCAAGACCACCCTGGGCAGGCTGTTGGCGGGTGTGGAAGCGCCCCGCTCGGGCTCGGTGACGGTGGGCGGGATACCGGTCGCCGACCTAGGTCCCGCTCAGCTGCGCAAGCACGTTGCCCTTGTCACTCAGGAGCACCACGTCTTCCTGGGCACGGTCCGCGACAACCTGCAGATCGCCTCCGCCCACGCCACTGACGCCGAACTGTACGCGGCACTCTCCGCCGTCGGCGCCGACTGGGCGCGTGAACTTCCCGACGGCCTCGACACCGACCTGGGCCCGGACGGCCACCGCCCGGATGGCGCGCAGGCCCAGCAACTCGCTCTGGCACGCGTGGTGCTGGCCGACCCGCACACCCTGATACTCGACGAGGCCACCGCCCTCCTGGATCCGCAGACCGCCCGCCACACGGAACGGGCCCTGGCCGCCGTCCTGCAAGGCCGGACCGTCATCGCCATCGCCCACCGCCTGCAGACGGCCCACGACGCCGACCGGGTCGCCGTGATGGAGGCCGGCCGCCTCACCGAACTCGGCACCCACGACGACCTGATCGCGGCCGACGGCGCCTATGCCGCCCTCTGGCACTCCTGGCACGGCGAGCGGCCTTCCACTCGGTGAGACGGCCCCCTGCCAACCTCCTCAGGAGCGCAGGGTCGGTCCGGATCTGGTAAAGCGTGTCCTTTCCGTCCCGGGCCGGGGCGAGCGACGAGCACCCCCCGTAATGATCCTCTTTCCGGGGCCAAACCTATTGGGTGTCCTGGACGGCTTCGAGGTATTCGGCCCAGCTGTTTTGGGCGTACTGAGCCCAGGCTAGGCGGTGTTGGCGTGGACGCCGAAGAGGTTGCTGACCACGATCGGAGGGAGGTCGGTGATCGCTTCCATCATGGCCGTGTTGCGGGCGTCGATGCCCGGCAGGCTGTGCAGCTTCATGTAGTGGTTGACGGTCTGAGGGCTGCGGGGGCGGCTTGGGGGCCGGCCTGGGAAGAGGAAGCCAGGTGTCCCGGTGTGTGACTGCTGGAGCACGGAGGTGCGGCAGGCGGGGCTCGTGATCTGTCGCTCGATGAGGACCGCGAGCCGGGGTGGGGCGAAGTTGTTGGTGGAGTTCATCGGTGTCGAGGAATCGGGCGGGAAGGCCGTACTTCTTCGTGGGGATGATGACCTTGCTGGTGAGGCGGCGGGCGACGGCCCAGCGGACGAATGGCTTGAGGTTTCGGCGTCGGGTGGGGTTGGTGGTTGGCCAGAGGTCGAGGTCTTCCTGGCTGAGGTCGGCGAGCGTGATCGAGTTGTCGTCGAGCCAGGTCATGAACGTGATTGCGGCCCGAATGTTTCGCCGGTCCCTCGAGGCAGAAGCGAGGGAGTAGCGGCCCTTATCCGCCCGGCACCGGGCGGAGCGAAGGACGCCCCATTCGGCGAACGGGCGGATTGCGGGCAGGCGTTTGCGGCCGCAGTCGGCGCAGTCCTTCAGGAACAACGGGTCCGTGCGGTAGCAGCGGCGGCAGACAGGCCCGTCCTCGCGCCGGGCGACGATGAGGCCGTTCTGGCCGCAGCGTGCGCAGGGCCGAGCATCGGTCCGTGCGACGCACCAGTCGCAGCAGCGGCCTTGCGGGGTGGTCCGGTTGAGACGGAGGCCTGTTCGGTGGCAGCGTGCGCAGGCCAGTCGGGTGACGGTGTCGCCGTGTCCGGTGGCTTCGAGGTGCTGTAGGAGCCGGACCACATGGACCGGGCAGTGTGGCGAGGGCTCGGTGAGGGCGTTCGGGTGCTCGGCGAAGTAGCCGTCCAGGGTTCGTGCCGGGCTGGCGGCTCCATGCCTTGGCCTTCTCCAGGGCCGTCTGGGCATCCTCGGCTGTCAGCGACGGTCCGGCCACCCTCTGGAGGTAGGCGATCAGACGGGCGCGGGCCTGAGCAAGCTCGCGCTGTCGGCGTATTGCGGCTGGTTTCACGACTGCCCTGGGCGGCGGATCACGGTGCGGCGAGGCCTGTCCGGCAGCGGGCCCGCGTCCCCGTCGGCGGTGTTGCGGAGCTGGACGTTGACGACCTCGGGCTTGATCAGGTCGTTAGGGGTGCACTGGAGGATGTCGCAGAGCGCGACGAGGGTGTCCATACTCATGCGCTGCGGCGACTGAGTCATCAGCCGGTAGACCTGTTCGCGTGACAGGGTGACACCGCGTTCTGCCAGCAAGGGGACCAGGTCGGAGGTCTGAAACATCTGACGCTCGGCCATCAGCTGCCTGAGCTGCCACTGGTAGCCCATCTTCTTGATCACAAGATCACTTCCCAGTCGTCGCCCAGTCGGTTCTTCATGGATGCTGCCAGCAGCGTGTTGCGGTACTCGTTCGAGACCCCATAGAAATGGCCGTGGTTGACGCGTGCGAGTGACCAACCTGTTCCTGGACGAAGCGGGCGGGATAGCCGAACTCGGTCAGATGCGTGATGTAGCTGCGCCATAGGCAGTGGAGGTCGAGGTCCTCGTCGAGACCGGCGTCATCGCGGGCCGTCACGAACGCCTCGTTGATCGACCGCGACGACAGCCGCCCGACCCGTTCAGTCACCCAGAGCGCGGGGTGACGTCCGGGCGAGAAGTGCGGGCGGATCTCGGTCACCCACTCGTCCGGGACGTCGACCGCCCAGTCCATCTCCGGGACCATCAGCACCGTGCGGCGCTCGGGCGGCGCCCCCTTCGAGGCTTTGCCGAAGCGGACCATCACGGTGCCGTAGCAGCGGAACTGCGGAGCCTTGGGACTGCGTCGCAGGTCGACCAGATCGACCTTGGACGACTCGGTCCGACGGGTGCCGTAGGCATAGATGGTCTTGAGGACCGCGGCATCCCGCAGGGCGGTCAGGGCGCCCTTGCGGCCCTGGCAGGTCAGCGACCGGATACCCTCCGGCCGCTGCCGTGACTCTGTGCCCGCAGCCAGCACAAACGGCTGTGTCAGCGTCGCGAGGAGTGTTGCATCAGATGCAATTCATCCCGTTTGACCTAGCGTCTCCGGTGTGAACCGCCGTACTCGGTATGCCGATCTCAGTGCCGCTTCGGCGGCCGTCCTCCTCGTCCTCGCCGCCGTCGTCGTCGGGCGGCACATCCAGGACACGTTCCGCACCCTGTTCGTGCACTGGCCGCCGCTGTTCGCCGACTGGGACCCGCATGCGGGGCCTGGCACGCCGGGCGCCGTGCTGGTGGCGGCCGCCGTGGTCGTCCACGGGCCGTCCGTCGCCGCACGGCTGCCCTGGCGGCGCCTGCTCCTCGCCGCGTGGTCGACGACGCTGGCCTGGACCTGGTCACTGGCGCTTGCCGACGGCTGGGAGCGGGGCGTGGCCGGCCGGCTCACCGCCCCCAACGAGTACCTGCGGGTCATCGGCCGTTTCCACGACATCCCGGCCGCCCTGCACGACTTCACCCACCACATCGTGAGCGGCACCCCCGGCGTCTGGCCCGCCCACATCGCGGGGCATCCGCCGGCGGCCACCGTCACCTTCGTGCTCCTGGACCGCATCGGTCTGGGCGGCGGCGGCTGGGCGGGCGCCTGGTGCATCACCGTCGGGTCGACCGCCTGCGTCGCGGTGCTGGTGACGGTGCGCGCCCTTGCCGACGAGACGCTGGCCCGGCGGGCGGCACCGTTCCTGGTGGCGGCCCCGGCCGCCGTGTGGGTGGGTACCTCGGCCGACGGTTACTTCGCGGCGGTCGCCGCCTGGTCCGTGGCGCTGTCGGCCCTCGCGGTCACCGGCCGGTCCTTGCCCTGGGCCGCGGGCGGGGGGCTGCTGTTCGGGCTGACCTGCTACCTCTCCTACGGCCTGGTGCTCTTCGCGCTGATCGTGGCGACGGTGCTGGTGCTCGGGCGGCACCGGGTCCGTGAACGGCCGGTGCTGCCGGTCCTGTTCCTGGCCGGGGCGGCGGTCGTCCCGGTGGTGTTCACCCTCGCCGGGTTCGACTGGTGGGAGGGGTACCGGCTGCTGGTCACCCGTTACTACCAGGGCGTCGGCGGCATCCGGCCCTACGGCTACTGGGTGTGGGCCAACCTGGCCTGCACGGTGCTGATCACCGGTGTGGCCACGGCGGCGGGACTGCGGCGGGCTGGTGCGGCCCTCGTCCGCCACCGCGACGCTCCCCCGGCCGCCGCCCGGCTGGCCCTGCTCGTGACGGCGGCGCTGCTCGCCCTGCTGGCCGCGGACCTGTCCGGGATGAGCAAGGCGGAGACGGAGCGCATCTGGCTGCCGTTCGCGATGTGGCTGCTCGCGGCCTGCGCGTTCCTGCCCCGACCCCGGGCCTGGCTCACCGCGCAGGTGACGCTGGCCCTGCTGCTCAACCACCTGCTGTTCACCGGGTGGTAGCGGCACGGCGGCCGAGCGGTGAGGGGTACGGCGGCCGAGCGGCGAGCGGCACGACGGCCGAGCGGCGAGCGGCACGACGGCCGAGCGGCGAGCGGCACGGCGGCCGAGCGGTGAGGGGTACGGCGGCCGAGCGGCGAGCGGCACGGCGGCCGAGCGGTGGGCGGCACGACCCGGCCCACGATCACCCGTACGCCCCGGCCCACGGCCGCCCCGCGACCCGCCCGGGGATCACCTGTACGACCCCGTCCGCGGCCACTCGTACAACCGTCCGCGGCCACCCGTACGACCCGGCCGGAGATCACCCGTACGACCCGGCCGGTGGTCGGGTCGTACGGAGCCACCGGCCGGGCCGCCTCGGGCCGTTGCGGCTCAGCCCTCGCGGCCGGCCGCCCGCGAGCGGAAGCGGCGGTACAGCACCGTTCCGCCCATCAGTGACGCCAGGCTTCCCACGGCCGCCGCCCAGACGTTGTCCGGGCCGGTGCGGGCGAGGCTGCCGGTCGCGTGCTGCCGTACGACGACGGGGGACGGCTTCGGCGCGGGCGTCGTCGCGGGCGGGGTGTGCCGGACCGGAGGCGTGACCCGCGTGGGCGGTTGCGACGCGGGCGGCTCCTTCACGGGAGGCGTGGCCGGCTCGGCGGGCTCGTCCGTGTTCACGGACTCGTTGCCGAAGACGGGGTTGCCCACACCCACCACGTTGACGCTGTTGCCGCTGACGTTCACGGGCAGCTCGACCGGGAGCTGGATCCCGTTGCCGGAGACGACGCCCGGCGAGTTCTGCGCGGTGCCCTGCGCCGTGGCCCCGCCGTGCGTGGACGACCCGCCCTGCACGGTCCCGCCCTTCGACGCCCCGCCCGGCGCGGTGGACGCTCCCTTCCCGGCGGAGGAGCCGCTCACGTTGGCGCAGCGGTTGCCCGCCGCCGGGTTGAGCAGCCCGGCCACGTTGACGGTGTTCCCGCACACGCTCACCGGGACGTGCACCGGCAACTGGATGCCGTTGCCGGAGATCAGACCGGGCGAGCCGGCCGCCGCCCCGTTCGCGGCGGAGTCGGCGTGCACCGGCCCCGCGACTGCCATCGCACCGGAGGCGGCGGCGATGGCGAACACACTGTTTCGGGTAGCCCGTTTCATGGGGTTCCCTGCCCTTCCAGACACGGTCGCGGGCACTCACCCGCACCCATGGAAACGCATGTGAAACCAATCAAGTTATGGTTTTTCAGCCTTTTGCCCGGCAAGAGGGGTACTTTCGTGCGCCGGGCGGCCCCTTTCCGGCCCACGCAGATGGCCGAGCGTGCCGCAGCGGCGGAGCCGCGCAACTGATAGCTCTCGTAGGGCAACGCTGCCGGAACCGATCGATCCGGAAACGACCGTTACGAGGAGCGATGGCAACCACCGTACGAGACACCAGCGCCGGCACCACGCCCGCCAGCCTGCAACTGCCCGGACTTCTCCTGGGCGTCGGACTCGGCGGATTCGTCGACGGCATCCTTCTGCACCAGCTCCTGCAGTGGCACCACATGCTCACCAGTACGAACCACGACCGCATCGGGGTGAAGTACTACGACCCCGACACGGTCTCCGGCCTGCGGATGAACACCGTGTGGGACGGCGTCTTCCACACCGTGTGCTGGCTCGCCGTCCTCACCGGGCTCGCCGTGCTGTACGCCCGGGTGACCACGGACCGGCGGCGGGTGTGGGCGTCGCGGGTGCTGTGGGGGTGGATCCTGGCCGGCTGGGGCCTGTTCAACCTCGTTGAGGGCGTGCTCGACCATCACGTCCTGGGCATCCACCACGTCCACGGCGGTCCGCACCAGGTCTGGTGGGACATCGCCTTCCTCGTCCTCGGAGCGCTGCTGCTGGCCGGCGGTTGGCTTCTGCAGCGCGGCGGGCCGTCCTTCACCCCGGCCGCTCCCGGCACCCGACGAGACGGGCGCGGCGCCTGATGGGGCACCACATGACCCACCACCCCCCGCACGAGAGCGGCGGCGTGGCGGCGGTCGTGCTGCCGGCCCTGGTGCTGCTGGTGTGCGCGGGCGGCTATCTGCTGCTGGCCCGCAGGGCACGCCGCCGGAATCCGGTGCGGTCCTGGAGCCCTTGGCGCACCGCCGCCTTCTGCGCGGGCGTCGCCCTGTCGGCGGCGGCGCTGCTGCCCCCCGTGGCCTCCTTCGCGCACCACGACTTCCGCGGCCACATGGCGCAGCACATGCTCATCGGGATGTACGCCCCGCTCGCCCTGGTGCTCGGCGCCCCGGTCACCCTGCTGCTGCGCACCCTCCCCGCCTCCGGTGCCCGCCGGCTCACCGCCGTACTGCACAGCGGCCCGGCGCGGCTGCTCGCGCACCCGGCCGTCGCCCTGCTGCTGTCGACGGGCAGCCTGCCGGTCCTCTACTTCACCCCGCTGTACGACACCGCCATGGCCCAGCCGGCCGGACACTGGCTGCTGCACGCCCACTTCCTGCTGGCGGGGTGTCTGTTCGCGCACGCGGTCGCGGGTCCCGATCCGGCCCCGGGCCGCCCCGGTGTGCGGGCCCGGCTGGTCTTCCTGGGGTGCGCCATCGCGGTGCACGCGGTGGTCGCGCAGCTGATGTACGGCGGGTTCTGGGTGCGCGTCCACGCACCCGTCACCGAGGTCCAGGGCGGTGCGGAGATCATGTACTACGGCGGTGACGTCGCCGAACTCCTCCTGGCGGGGGCGCTCGTCGCCACCTGGCGTCCCGCACGCCGCAGCGCAGATAGTAGCCATGGACATAATGTCCATGTACTGTATTCACCATGAGCAAGGTTCCCGAGGGCGCCACGCCCGGTTTCCTGGTGTGGCGGCTGTCGACGAAGTGGCGGGTCGCGGTGGACCGCGCGGTGGCACCGCTCGGACTGACGCACGCGCAGTACTCACTCGTGGCGTCACTGCACGGCATGCAGCGCTCGGGGCTGCGCCCCAGCCAGCGCCGCCTCGCCGACCACACCGGCCTGGAGGCCCTCTACGTCTCCAAGCTGGCCCGCGGCCTGGAGTCGGCCGGCCTGGTCGAACGCACCCGGGACCCGGACGACCCGCGCGCGGTCCGGGTCGCGCTCACCGAGCAGGGCCGCGAGACCGCCCGGGAGGCGATCGGCGTCGTCCGGGGCCTGCTGCGGCAGCTGCTGACCCCCCTCGGCGGTCCCGACAGCCCGCGGGCCCGGGAGTTCACCCGCGACCTGACGGCCCTGCTCGACGCGCCGCTCGACCCGTTCGACCTCACCGACCACGAGACGGAGCAGTCATGACCACCACCACACCCCGCACGGACGGCCGCACCATCGGCCTCGCCCACTACGCCTCCCGCGCCGTCCTGGAGCATGTGCTCGCGCCGCACGGCGTCTCCTTCCTCCAGTTCGTCACCCTGCGGGCGGCGGTCCTCGCGGACGGGCCCGTCGAGCGCGGCACCCTGACCGACGGCGTCACCGGCACGGTGAAGGCCGCCGGGTCCGAGGTGCGGCGTGTGACGCAGGAGCTGACGAGCGCGGGACTCCTGGCCGCCGACGGCCCGGCCCGGGTGCGCGCCACCGACGCCGGCCGGGAGCTGTACGCGACGGGCAGCACCGAGGTCGCGGCGGTGTCCGCGCGCCTGTACGCGGACATCCCGGAAGAGGACCGGGCGGTCGCCGGGCGGGTGCTCGCCCTGGTGACCGAGCGGGCCGACGCCGAACTGGCCACCCTGCGGCGGGGCTGACCACCGGCCGTCCCCGGACGCACCAAGTAGTGGAATATTGAACAACTGCGTCCCGTTGTGACCCTCGAAGGAGGTCACGAGTGACGACGCAGACGGAGACCAGGTACTACGACCAGGGCAGCGCCGCGGACCGCTGGGCGCGCGCGCAGCTGTTCTTCGGCGCGAAGGACTACGCGGGCGCCGCGCGGGTGCTGGCCGCGCTGGTCGAGGAGGTGCCGGAGCAGACCGGCCCCCGGCTGCTGCTGGCCCGCGCCTACTACCACTCGGCCCAGCTGCGCCGCGCCGAGGCCGAGCTGCGCACCCTCGTGGAACGGGACCCGGTGGAGCACTACGCCCGGCTGATGCTGGGCCGCACACTCCAGAGGCAGGGCCGTCCCGAGGAGGCGGAGCGGCACCTGCGGATCGCCTCGGCGCTCGCGGGTGACTTCCCCCCGGAGTGAGCCGTACGTCCCGGGCCCGGGTCCCCCCGCCGGGGATCCGGGCCTGCCGCACACCCGGGCCGGGGCCGGGGCGCTCCGCGCGGGGCGGGGCCGCACCGGGGGCCTGCGCGCGCCCGTGGATCACAGCGGGGTCGCCGCGCGCAGGACCAGGAAGAGGGTGACGGCCGAGTTCGCCGACGACATCGC
>NZ_WWJT01000307.1 GCF_009865385.1 Streptomyces sp. SID486
CCCGATGACCCCGCCCCCGCCGCCGCGCCCCGTACGGGCAGCGGCGCCGGGGCCGGTCGGCGGTCACGGTCTGCGCGAGCAACAGCCGGGCCTGCCACTGGACATGGAGAAGCTGCTGGCCGCGCGCCTGCACGCGGTGAAGGTGCGCCCCTACCTGGCCACCGCGCTCTTCTCGCTGCACGTGGTCGAGGACCGTTCGGTGCCCACGATGGCCGTGGACGTGCACTGGCGCTGCTACGTTTCCCCCGGCTTCGTGGCGCGGACCCCGCTGGAGGACCTCGCGGGTGTCTGGGTGCACGAGGTCTCCCATCTGATCCGTGACCACCACGGCCGGGGCGAGCGGTACGCCAGGGAGAGGGGCGAGTACGGGCCCGGCGAGCGGCTGCGGCGCAACATCGCGGCCGACTTCGAGATCAACGACGACATCTACGGTGACGGTCTGCCCCGGCCCGCCGGAGCCGTGCGACCGTCTCTGCTACAGCTGCCCGAAGGGCTGCTGATGGAGGAGTACCTGCGGACCGCGTCCATGTCCGGGCTCGCCGCCGAACTGGCGTGGCTGGACTGCGGCAGCGGTGCCGACGGGCAGCGCCGGCCGTGGGAACTGGGACCCGACGGCGCGCAGGCGCTCAGCCGGCAGCAGCGCGACGCGGTCCGCTTCCGGGTCGCCGAAGCCGTCAGGGGCCGGCCGGGCGAAGCACCCGAGGGGTGGCGGCGCTGGGCGGACGAGGTGTTCCATCCGCCGCAGCCCTGGCGGCAGTTGCTGGGAGCGGCGGTCCGCTCCGCCGCAGCCGCGCCGGGAGGCGGTGAGGACCACACCTACCGGCGTCCCTCCCGCCGGTCGGCCGGTCTTCCCGGAGTGCTGCTGCCGGGCCTGCGCCGTATGCCGCCCCGGGTGTGCGTGGTGATCGACACCTCCGGATCGGTGAGCGACGCCGAGCTGGGCACCGCACTGCTGGAGGTCGCGGCGATCGCGCGGGCGGTGGGCGGACGGCGCGACCTGGTCTCCGTGATCTCCTGCGACGCGGCGGCCGGGATCGCCGTTCCGCTCTGCGGCGCGGAGGACATCGAACTGATCGGCGGCGGGGGCACGGACCTGCGCTCGGGTTTCGCCCGGGCGCTGCGTGCCCGGCCACGCCCGGACGTGATCGTCGCCCTCACGGACGGCCAGACGCCGTGGCCCTCCGCACAGCCGCCCTGCCGAACCGTCGTCGGCCTCTTCCGCCGCCCGGCCCGTGCCGGGACGGGGAAGGACGCCGACCACGTCCCCGACCCCCCACCGTCCTGGGCACGCGTCGTCGTCGTCGGCTGACCGCGCGGTCGCCGCGTCGCTCAGACCGACACGGAACGCCGTTCGCGGCCGGCCGTTTCGAGCAGCAGCCGCGCGGCCACCGTCCGCCCGTCGGAGCGGATCGTGCCCGCCACGCTCCGGGCCCGGGCCCGGGTCTCGGCCGTCAGGGCCGTGGTGAGCGCGGCGGACAGCGTCCCGAAGTCCGGTACCGGGCCGTCATGGGCCGCGCCGATGCCCAGCTCGGCCACCCGGGCGGCCCAGTAGGGCTGGTCCGCGATCAGGGGTACCACCACCTGGGGCACGCCGGCCCGGGCGGCCGTGGTCGTCGTGCCCGCCCCGCCGTGATGCACGACGGCGGCCACCCGCCGGAACAGCGCCTGCTGGTTGACCTCGCCGACGACGAGACAGTCGTCGGCGTCGTCGACCGGCGACAGCCCCGCCCAGCCGCGCGCGAGGACCACACGGCGGCCCTGCGCACGGCTCGCCTCGATGGCCACCCGGGCGATGTCCTTCGGGGCGTACGCGGCCATGCTGCCGAAACCCACGTACACCGGCGGTTCGCCGGCGGCCAGGAACGCCTCGAGGTCGGCGGGGAGCGGGCGGTCGTCGGGCAGGATCCACGCCCCTGTCTGCACGACGTCGAGGTCCGTCAGGCCCTTCGACGGACACAGCGTCGCGTCCGCGGCCAGCCACGGCCGCTCGGTGAGGACATGGTCGCGGACGTTGTCCACCGGTGGCAGGCCGATCGCCGCCCGGTGGGTGTTGAGCGCCTCGCCGTACAGGGCGTTCACCCGCTGCGCGTCCTGCTCCCACAGCACCCGGGGATCGGTCTCGTCCGCCGGGGACGGCGTACCCGGCCGCGCCCCCGGGCGGAAGTGCTTCGACGGCAGTCCGAGGGTGTGGAAGCAGGCGAGCACGTAGGGGATGCCCATCTTCTCGGCGACGTCCCGCGCGCCGGCCGGCATCAGACCGGTCGCGAGCAGGGCGTCACATCCCTCTGCCGCCGCGGAGAGCGTGGCGAACCGCGCGGCCACCAGTTCCGGAGCGAGCCGGAACGCGTCCTCCTTCGTCGGCTTCCGCGGGCCCGCCACCACCGAGCGCACCGACGGGCCGAGCGGCACCAGCGGCACACCCACCCGCGCCAGCAGCGCCGCGAACTCCTCGTCCGGGGGCGCGCACACAAGCGCCTCCGCACCGACTTCCCGTAGCCCCACCGCCAGTCCTGCCAGCGGTTCGACGTCTCCGCGTGATCCCCACGTAGTCAACAGCACGCGCACTTGGCGACTCCCATTTTCTGCCGGTGCCGGGTTCGGTCGCCGATTGTGCGGCACCACGGGGGCCTTGCCGCAAGCCCCCCTGTGCGCTATAAGTTGAGAGTGGCAAGGAGTGCGCTCTCCTTGCCTTCTCTCTTTCCCCCGGCCGCTGTGAGCGGAGGGTGGAGGGCGGCGGACCGTGCGGATCGCCGACGGCGGCTATCCCGGCCGGCACCCACTCGCGAACAGGGAGTCACCGTTGACCGTCACGGTGGAGCACACGACCGACAGATCGTCGACGACGTAGGTGTGCGGGCCGGTGGGCGTCTGGGCGTTGGACGTCGCCGTGCCGACCGTGAAGTGGTACGGCGTGCCGCCGTCGGTGAAGCCGCACGCCGAGGCCGAGGCGAAGAGGTTGGGGAAGAGGTATCCGCTGCCGGCCGGCAGCAGGGCGATGGACGTCGACGTCGGGCAGTGGGTCGTGGTGGCCGCCTGCGCGGTCTGGGCCGGTACGACGACGGTGACGACGCCGGCCGCAGCCGTCGCCACGCCCGCTGCCGCGACGCGGCGTAAGAGCTGTCTCATGACGTTCCTCCGGATGGTCGGCGGGGGCTTCCCGGGACGGTGGGGCCATACCCCGTCCCGTCGTGGCTTCACACCTCACCGGATCCCACGCCCTGTCAGTGGCCGGTGCCAGGCACGTCGTTCGCCGCCGGCCGGCGCGGCACCGTCCCCGCGCACCGTCCCCGCGCGCCGTCCCCGCGGGTCCGGGCCGCTGCGACGCCGGTCCGTCGCCGGCCACGCGCCCGCCCGCCGGGGGCCCAGGCTCCGGCGCACCGACCCCCGCGCGTGTCATTTCGCGGATACATTCGGACGGCCAGCCGTTTACCTCCGCTTTGCCAGCGCATGGTCATCTGAGTCCCGTCGGTGCCCACATCGTCCTGCCGGACACTCCAAGGAGCCATTCCATGCACAGACCCACCCGTCGTCACCTCGTCGTCGCCACCGCGCTCGTCGCCGCGACCACGGCCGCCGTGGCCGTCACCACCGCCGCCGGCGCCTTCGACGACGCGCGGCAGGCGAAGGACGCGATCAAGAGCGGGAAGGCGAAGAACGTCATCCTGCTCATCGGTGACGGCATGGGGGACTCGGAGATCACCCTCGCCCGTGACTACACCGTCGGTGCCAACGGCCGCCTGAACATGGACAAGTTCCCGCTCACCGGCGCCTACACCACCTACGCGGTGCACGCCGACGGCACCCCCGACTACGTCACCGACTCCGCCGCCAGCGGCACCGGGTGGGCCACGGGCGTGAAGACCGTCAACGGCCGCATCTCCAAGACCCCCGGCACCGACAAGCCCGTCAGGACCCTCCTGGAGCTGGCGCAGCGGAACGGCTACGCCACCGGCGACGTCACCACCGCCGAACTGACCGACGCCACACCGGCCGTGCTCGCCTCCCACGCCACCGACCGTTCCTGCCAGGGCCCGGCCGACATGGCCAAGTGCCCCACCGACACGATCGCCGCCGGCGGCCCGGGCTCCATCGCCGAGCAGGAGGTCAACCACAAGGTCGACGTCCTCATCGGCGGTGGCATGCAGCGATTCGAACAGAAGATCACCGCCGGCAGGTACAAGGGCCTCACCGTCACCCAGCAGGCCAGGAAGCTCGGCTACCAGGTCGTCACCGACAGGGCCGGCCTGAAGGGCGCGAAGCCCGGCAAGCCGGTGCTGGGTCTGTTCGCCACCGGCAACGTGCCCGTCGAATGGACCGGCAAGGCGGCCGCGCTCGGCGGCACCAGCCCGCAGCGGTGCGTCACCTCCAACCCGGGGCGTCCGTCGACGACCCCGAGCCTCGCGGACTCCGCCACCAAGGCGATCCAGCTGCTGGAGGCGAAGCAGCAGCGGAACCACTCCAAGCAGGGCTTCTTCCTCCAGATCGAGGGTGCCTCGATCGACAAGCAGGACCACGCAGCCGACCCCTGCGGCCAGATCGGCGAGACCGCGGCGTTCGACCGCGCGGTGCGGGTGGCCCGCGCCTACGCGGCCAAGCACCCCGACACCCTCGTGGTCACCACCGCCGACCACGCCCACACCAGCCAGATCGTCCCGCTGGAGGCCACGCCGCCCGGGCTGTCCAGCACTCTCGTCACCGACGAGGGCCAGCAGCTCAAGGTGAACTACTCCACGAACACCCCGGGGCAGTCCCAGGAGCACACCGGCACGCAGGTCCGCATCGCCGCCCAGGGCCCGCAGGCGTACCGGGTCCTCGGCGTGACCAACCAGACGGGCCTGTTCACCACGATCCGTGAGGCGCTGCGCCTGCGCTGACCCGTGGACGGGGCGGCCGGCGCCACCCCTCCCGCACCGAGCAGAGAGCGTGCCGTCCGGTGGACGGCACGCTCTCCCGCTGTCCGGCGGCGTTCCACCGGCTTCCCGCGTCCCCCACGTGCTGACACGCGGTGGCGCTGGTGGAAATCCATCTCGTGGAAATCCGTGTCGGCGATTCTCCGCCGCTCGACCGTGGTGGCCTCCTACCCGGCCTTCAGTACGTGACGGGGGGCGGCTGCCCTGTTGAACGCGCCGGATCGAACGGGCGGCACGCGTCAGGTCCGCTGGAAGAACTCGACCTCCGCGAGGGCGATACCGCGGCCACGGGTCAGTCCGACGGGCGCGTTCAGCGTCAGCCGGATCTTCCGGACGTCGCTGATGCCGACGGGAACCGTCTGCGATCCGGGCTTGTCGCTCAGGTCGATCTCCTGCCGGTGCACCTTCCCGTCCTGCGCGGTCACCTCCATGTCCACACGGAGGGCGCGTGCTTGGCGCGCGTACTCCTCGGCGGACTTCGACGCACCGTTGGTGATGATCAGGTCGACCAGCCGGAACGGCTTGCCGAAGCTGTACGTCACGGACGCGCCGGGACGGGACGTCGCCCAGTAGCGGTTGCTGAGCCCGTCCGTCGTCAGGTCCGCCGTATGCCCCGGCAGCTGATCGGTCGCCGTGACGCGCGCCGGCGTCACCGGCTTGGCCTTGCCCAGCTTGTCCCGCGTGTCCTCGAAGAGGTTCCGGCCCGCCGGGAGCAGCAGGAAGCCCGCGGCGCACAGCGCCAGCACCACGGCGAGGATGACCAGGAGCCGGGTCAGGCGGCCGGAGCCCGCCCGGGTGCGACGGCGGAACGGCCAGACGGTGCGCCACCACGGCAGTGGCTCCGGCCCGGTCACGGAGGTCAGCGGCGCGGCACAGCGCCGGCAGAACCGGCGGTGCGGTTGGTTGGGCGTACGGCAGACCGGGCACGGCACACCCGCGGCGTCCTCGTCCGCCGTGACGGGCCGGACCACCGGCCGGGGCGCCGCCGCCTTGGCCGGCTTGACCGGCCGCGGAGCGTCCGGACGCGTCGGCGGGACCGGCCGGGCCGGGGGAGGGGAGGCCGGCGCGACCGGACGGGCCGGAGGCGGGGAGGACGGACGGTTCGCAGACGAGGAGGCCGGACGGGCAGGGGCCGGAGAGGTCTCCGCGCTGGATGGGGACGGAGAGGGAGTGGCCGGTCCGGCAGGGGTGCGGCGTGCGCGGCTGTCGTCCGAGGGCCCACGGGACCCACGGGACCCACGCGACCCGCGGGACGCACGGACGTCCGCGCCCGCGCCGCCTGCCGCGCGGGTGTCCCCGGGGGCACGGGATGCGGAGGTGTCCGGGTCCGTACCGTCCGTCGTACGTCCGGCGGCCCCGGCCGTGTCCGGTGTCCGTGTGCCGCCATCCTCAACGCTGTCGTGGGTGCGTGCGCCCGGCCGACCGCTGTCGCGCGCGGACACCACAGGACCGCTGTCCGAGCCGTGCGTACGAGCCTCTGGAGCCGGGTCCGAGCGGTGTGCACCGGCATCCGGGGCCGGGTCCGAGCGGCGCCCACCGGCATCCGGGGCCGGGTCCGAGCGGTGTGCACCGG
>NZ_WWJT01000308.1 GCF_009865385.1 Streptomyces sp. SID486
GCCGCGGGCGGGGCGGCGTGGGACCGGACCGGGGCCGGGGGCTTGGGGGCCCGCGGCTTGGGCGCCGGGGTGCGCGGGAGCTGCGGCTGGTCGCCGGAGCCGTTGACCGACTGGTTGCCGGTGGCCGGATTCCCCAGGCCGACCACGTTGACGCTGTTGCCGGTGACGTTCACCGGCAGGTCGACCGGGAGCTGGACGCCGTTGCCCGAGAGCACCCCGGGCGAGTCCGCGGCACCGCCGTGGGCGGACGCACCACCGTGCGCCGAGGCACCGCCGGACGTCACCGGTCCGTTCTTTCCCGTGCCGCCGGCCTTGGCCCCTCCGCCGTTGGCGCAGGCGTTGCCCGCGGCCGGGTTGAGCAGCCCCACCACGTTCACCGTGTTGCCGCAGACGTTCACCGGCACGTGCACCGGGAGCTGAACGCCGTTGCCGGAGACCAGCCCGGGCGAGCCGGCCGCCGTGCCGTCGGCGCCGGCCCCGTCGGCCGCGAAGGCGGCGGACACCGGGAGCGCCACAGCCATCGCGCCGGACGCGGCGGCGACGGCGATCACACCGTTTCGGGTAGCCCGTCTCATAGGTTCCCTGCCTTCCATGCTTCCTCGCGGGCACTCACCCGCCCCTCGTAGAACGTGGGGGAACCGATGCGAGTTATGGCTAATCGGTCTTTCACCCCATCGAGTGGCAGTGTTATCGAACTGCATGTAAAGCCTCTGAACGATCATCAACAGGACACACGGAGTGCGGAGGATACGACAGCCGGTGGCCGCCCGCTCGCCCGCAGGCGGGCCTGACGGGGGCCGCTTATGGTGATCCGAGGGCGCCGTCCCCGGTCCGCGGCGGGCGCCCCGGGAGGCTATCGATGCTGGCCATGCTGTCCACTCGGCCCACCGTGCGGCGCTGCGCGGGCGCGTCGGCGCTCGCTCTGACGCTGCTCGGCGCCGGGCTGCCCGCGGCCGCCGCCGAGCGGCCGGAGCCCGACCTGTCCCGGTTCTACCGGCAGCATCCCGCCTGGGCCGCCTGCCAGGGCCCGGACATGCCGAAGGATCTGCAGTGCGCGAAGGTCACCGTCCCGCTCGACTACGCGCGGCCCGGTGCCGGCACCCTCGACGTGGCGCTGGCCCGCTATCGCGCCACCGGGACGTCACGGGGCTCGGTCCTGCTGAACTTCGGCGGCCCTGGCGGGGCCGGCATTCCCGAGCTGGCCTCCGAGGGCCGGCAGTTCATGGACCTGACCAACGGCTACGACGTGGTCACCTTCGACCCGCGCGGTGTCGGCCGCTCCTCCCCCGTCAGCTGCGGCGAGGGCACCGACGACGTCTCCGCCGCGATGGGGAAGGCGGCCGACGCCGGCCATGCGCAGGCACTCTTCACGCAGTTGCGCCGGGCCGCCGACGAGTGCGTCCGCAACTCGGGTCCGGTGCTGCCCCACATCGGCACCGTGAACGCCTCGCGCGACCTGGACGTCATCCGCCAGGCGCTCGGCGACGGCAAGCTCAACTACCTCGGCTTCTCCTACGGCACCCGGCTCGGCGCCGTGTATGCGGCGCAGTTCCCGGGGAAGGTCGGCCGCATCGTCCTCGACGGTGTGGACACGCTGACCGAGTCGCTGGCCGAGCAGGGCGTGGCGGGTGCCGAGGGGCAGCAGACGGCGCTGGACGACTTCCTGGACTGGTGCGTGAAGGATCTCGGCTGTCCGTTCGGCCAGGACCGCCGTGCGACCGGGGACGCGGTGCTCCGGCTGGTGCGCTCGCTCGACAAGGACCCGCTGCCCACGGGACTGGGCGGCTCGCTCTCCGGCCAGGACCTGGTGGGTGCCATCGGGCAGGCCCTCTACAGCAAGGAGCTGTGGCCGACGCTGCAGCGTGCGCTGGCCTCGCTGACCGAGGACGGTGACGCCCGGCGGGTGCTGGCGTTCTCCACGGGCGGTATCGGTCTGCCCGGTGGCCGCACGGACGGCGGGCTGATCGACACCGAGGACGTCCCGGCGGACAACCTCGCGGCCTCGCTGATGGCGATCAACTGCGCGGACGACCCCGACCGGCCCACCGCGGCACAGCTCACCAAGGACCTGCGGGACCTGCGGGCCGCGTACGACGAGGCTTCGCCGGTCTTCGGCCGCTACCGGCTGACCCAGCTGCTGATGTGCTACGGCCGCCCCCGGGGCACGGACTTCATCCGCGACCGGGTGAAGGACGTGCACTCGGCGAAGATGCTGCTGGTGGGCACGCGCGGGGACCCGGCGACGCCGTACCGGTGGGCCGTGGAGACCGCGGGGCGGCTCGGCCCGTCGGCGGTGGTGCTCGACAACAAGGGCGACGGCCACACCGGGTACTCCTCCTCCACGTGCGTGCACGGCAAGGTCGACGACTTCCTGCTCTACGGCGCGCTGCCCGCGAGCGGCAGTTCCTGTCCGGCGGACGAGCCGCCTCCGGGCGCCGCCCCGCAGAGCGAGGACTGACGGTCCCGCCCGTCGACGGTGGTGGCCGAGGTGACGTGTCCCGGTGGCAGCGGCGCAGCGCGGCGACCTCCCGCACGTGCGGCCGTCGCATCCGGAATCGCCGCGAAAATCCGCGCGTGCCGGCCCCATCACATCGGGCATCGCCGCGACCTCCCGCGCGTGCCGGCCCCGTCACACCAGGCATCGCCGCGACCTCCCGCGCACGCCGGCCCCGTCACATCGGGCGATCGCGGCGAACTTCCGCGCGTGCCTGCCGTCACATCGGGCAGGCGCCTGCAGACCGTCCTTTACCGACCGACCACGACAGGGGGCAACCCTCATGCGCATCCGCGCCGCCATCGCCGTACCCGCCGCCTCCGCCGCCGCGGCGGCCCTGCTGCTGACCGCACCGCAGAGCCAGGCCGCGACCGGCCAGGACCGGTCCGCCCGCTGTTCCGAGCAGGCCCTCGCCCTGCGGGCCAAGGCCGTGGCGGGTGATCCGACCGTGCTGCGGGTCAGCGTCACCAACCGCGGGGCCCGCGCCTGCTCCGTCGACCGCGTGCCCACCGTGACCTTCGGCGACCTGGACGGAGCCGCGCTGCCCACACCGGCGGGCGGCACCGGCAGCCGCCGGCTGACCGCGGGCGGCACCGCCTACGCCGACGTCCGGACCATCGCCGACCCGGCGGACCCCGAGGCCCGCCGGGCGCCCTCGGTCACGGTGGCGGCGTCGGTCGCGCACTGGGGCCGCTCCTCCAGCGCCGCGCAGCTCGGCACCGGGCGGCGGGTGCTCGTCTGGGAGCCGGTGACCACCTGGTGGCAGCCGTCTGCCGCGGCGGCGGACCGGGCCATCGGCCTCGGCTGAACCCCGGGCCGGCCGGGCGGCCCTGACGGAACCCCGGCCGTGCCGTCCGGCGGAACCCCGGCTTGGCCGTCCGGCGGAACCCCGGCCGCGCGGCCCGACGGGACCTCGCCCCGGCGGCGCGACGGGACTGCGGC
>NZ_WWJT01000309.1 GCF_009865385.1 Streptomyces sp. SID486
GCTGATTGCAGCGGGCGGGTGGCGGGGCACCGGCGGATGCGGTCGCCGCCCCGCGGCTGGCACCTTGCGATCGGCGGGTCCCGGGGGCACCGGCGGGTGTGGTCGCCGCCCCGTGGCCGGCACCCTGCAACCGGCCCCCCGGGACCGGCGCCCACCAGCGGCGACCGGCCCCTCCGTCGGCGCCGGACCGTCCTGTCGGGGGCGGCGTCAGCCGCCGTACACTCACCCGGGTGACCGTCACCGCAACTTCCGTGGACCAGCCGGACCAGCTCCAGCCGCGCCCCGCCTCCGCCGCGCGCCGTGGCCGACTGCTGCGCCTGGTCCCGGCCGCCGCCTCCGTGCTCTGCGGAGTGCTGCTGTACGTCAGCTTCCCGCCGCGGACCCTTTGGTGGCTGGCCCTGCCCGCCTTCGCCGGCTTCGGGTGGGTGCTGCGCGGACGGAGCTGGAAGGCAGCCCTCGGCCTCGGTTACCTCTTCGGGCTGGGCTTCCTGCTGCCGCTGCTGGTGTGGACCAGCGTCGAGGTCGGCCCCCTGCCCTGGATCGCGCTGGTCGCCGTCGAGGCGCTCTTCATCGCCTCGGTCGGGGCGGGCGTCGCCGCCGTCTCCAGGCTGCCCGCCTGGCCGGTGTGGGCCGCCGCGCTGTGGACAGCGGGAGAGGCGGTACGCGCGCGGGTGCCCTTCCACGGCTTCCCCTGGGGGAAGATCGCCTTCGGCCAGGCGGACGGCGTCTTCCTGCCGCTCGCCGCGGTGGGCGGTACTCCCGTGCTCGGCTTCGCGGTCGTCCTGTGCGGGTTCGGCCTGTACGAGGCCGGGCGGCTGATCGCCGAGCGGCGCCGGAGCCGGACCGTGCGGCGCGCCGCCGCGGCCGCCGCGCTGCTGAGCGTCTCCGTGCCGGTGGCGGGTGCGGTCGCGGCGCGCGCGCTGGTCAGCGACGAGGCGGAGCACGGCACCGCGACCGTGGCGCTCATCCAGGGCAACGTGCCGCGCTCCGGGCTGGAGTTCAACGCCCAGCGGCGGGCCGTCCTCGACTACCACGCGCGTGAGACGCACAAGCTCGCCGTCGACGTCAGGGCGGGCAAGGTGCCCAGGCCGGACTACGTCCTGTGGCCGGAGAACTCCTCCGACATCGACCCCTTCGAGTATCCCGACGGCGCCGCCGTCATCGAGCAGGCGGTCAAGGACATCGGCGTGCCCGTCTCCGTCGGCGCCGTGGTCGAGAAGGACGGCGAACTGCTCAACGAGCAGATCCTGTGGGACCCGGTCAAGGGACCGACGCAGACCTACGACAAGCGCCAGATCCAGCCCTTCGGCGAGTACCTTCCCCTGCGTTCGCTCGTCGGCGCGATCAACAAGAGCTGGACCGAGATGGCCCGCCAGGACTTCAGCCGGGGCACCGCACCCGGCGTGTTCGGCATCCACGGCGCGAAGGTGGGCCTCGCCACCTGCTACGAGGCCGCCTTCGACTGGGCCGTACGGGACACGGTGACGCACGGCGCGCAGATGATCTCCGTGCCGAGCAACAACGCCACCTTCGACCGCAGCGAGATGACCTACCAGCAGCTCGCCATGTCCCGCGTCCGTGCCGTCGAGCACAGCCGTACCGTGACCGTGCCGGTGACCAGCGGCGTCAGCGCGGTCATCATGCCGGACGGGCGGATCACGCAGAAGACCGGCATGTTCGTGCCCGCCTACCTCGTCCAGAAGGTGCCGCTGCGCACGTCCACGACCCCCGCCACCGAGCTGGGCGTCCTCCCGGAGATCGCCCTGGTGCTGGTCGCCGCGGGCGGGATCGGCTGGGCGGTCGGGTCCGGACTGCGCGCCCGGCGCGCCGCCGACGCGTAGCCGTACGGCTCCCGGTCCGGCCGGGTGCCGCGCTGCGGCCCGTTAGGGTCGGCTCATGGCTACTCCCGAATTCATCCGCACGCTCAGGGGCTCCGCCGGCCGGCAGCTGCTCTGGCTCCCCGGCGTCACCGCGATCGTCTTCGACGACGAGGGCCGGGTGCTGCTCGGCAGGCGGACCGACACACGCAAGTGGTCGGTGATCGGCGGCATCCCCGAGCCGGGCGAGCAGCCAGCGGCCTGCGCGGTGCGGGAGGTCTTCGAGGAGACGGCGGTGCACTGCGTGGCCGAGCGGGTGGTGCTGGTCCAGGCGCTGGAACCGGTGACGTACCCGAACGGCGACATCTGCCAGTACATGGACATCACCTTTCGCTGCCGGGCCGTGGGCGGTGAGGCGCGGGTCAACGACGACGAGTCGCTGGAGGTCGGCTGGTTCGCGGTGGACGCGCTGCCCGGACTGAACGAGTTCGGCCTCTTGCGGATCAAGCAGGCCATGTCCGATGCACCCACATGGTTTGACCCTACGACTGCCAGCTGAAGTGTGGGTGGTCGCCACATGTGGTGACCACGGGCGTCCGTCTAGGGTCGGCACATGACCTCGCCCACCCCCCTGCCCGGCCCGGGGCCCCAGGAGCTCGCTCTCGACCTCGCCGGCCGCACCGCTCTCGTCACCGGCGCCGCCGGCGGCATCGGCCGCGCCTGCGCGCTGCGGCTGGCCGCCGCCGGGGCC
>NZ_WWJT01000310.1 GCF_009865385.1 Streptomyces sp. SID486
CGCCGCGGTGCTGGCCGCGACCGGCGCGCTGTCCGGGCCCGGCACGGACACGGCGTCGGCGCCGCCCAGCTCCGCCGCCCCGCCCGCCCCCACCGGCCGGCGCCCCGGCGGGACCAGCGCGCCGCCCACCGCACCGGCCTCCCCGGCCGCCCCCTCCCTGCCGGCCGGATACCACCGGTACGACGCCCCCGAGGGCTTCTCCGTGGCGCTCCCGGGCGGCTGGAAGCGGCTCACCACCTCCCGGGCACCCGATGCCGCCTACCGCGTCACCTTCGGCGGGGGCGGCGACGCGACCACGCTCGCCGTCACCTACAGCGAGCGGGTGGGCCCCGACCCCGTCGCCGTGTGGCGGGACGACGTCGAGCCGGGCCTGGCGAAGCTGCCGGGCTACCACCGGGTCGGCGCGGTCCGGGCCACCACCTACCAGGGCCACGCGGCAGCCGACCTGGAGTGGCTGGCGGGGAGCGGGGACGCCCGGACGCACACCTTCGGGCGCGGCTTCCTGCTCGGCGGCCGACGCGGCTTCTCCCTGCGCTTCACCGCCCCGGCCGCGCTCTGGGACGGCGCCGCCGACCGGCTGGCGCTGCGGACGGCTCTGCGGACCTTCCGGGTGCCGGGGAACTGAGCGGGTCCGCGGGCTGTTTTCCCTCCGCCCAGCCGGGGACTCGCTCGGTATGGTGCAAAT
The DNA here is from genome assembly GCF_009865385.1 of Streptomyces sp. SID486. Taxonomy (GTDB): domain Bacteria; phylum Actinomycetota; class Actinomycetes; order Streptomycetales; family Streptomycetaceae; genus Streptomyces. Next base: position 686 of record NZ_WWJT01000310.1, read on the forward strand.
CGGATACACGATGATGACCGAGCAGGCCGGCCCCCGGGACCTGGTGGAGCACGTGGTGGGAGCCGAGGAGGCGGGTTTCGACTTCTCGGTGATCTCGGACCACTACTTCCCGTGGCTGCGCGCCCAGGGACACTCCTCGTACGCGTGGAGCGTGCTGGGCGCAGCCGCCCAGGCCACCTCGCGGATCCCCCTGATGACCTACGTCACCTGCCCGATCCTGCGCTACCACCCGGCTGTCGTGGCGCAGAAGGCGGCGACCGTGCAGTTGCTGTCGCAGGGCAGGTTCCGCCTCGGGCTCGGTGCCGGCGAGAACCTCAACGAGCACGTCGTGGGCGGCGGCTGGCCTCCGGCTGACGTACGCCACGAGATGCTCGAAGAGGCCGTGCAGATCATCCGGGCGCTGTTCGAGGGCGGCCATGTCACCCATCACGGGCAGCACTACGACGTGGAGTCGGCCCGGCTGTGGGACCTGCCCGAGGAGACACCGCCGATCGGTGTCGCCGTCTCCGGCGAGCAGTCCTGCAAGCTCGCCGGGCACCTCGCCGACCTGGTGATCGCGACGGAGCCGAAGGCGGACCTCCTGGAGGCGTTCGACCGGCACGGCGGCAGCGGCAAACCCCGCGTCGGCCAGCTGCCGGTGTGCTACGACCCCGACCGGGACACGGCCGTCAAGCGCGCCCACTCCCAGTTCCGCTGGTTCGGCCTCGGCTGGAAGGTGAACGCCGAGCTGCCGCACCCCGATTCCTTCGAGGCCGCGACCCAGTTCGTGACGGAGGACGACGTCGCCGCCTCCATCCCGTGCGGCGACGACCCGGAGGCGTTCGTGGAGGCCGTACGGCCGTACGCGGAGGCGGGGTTCGGTGAGGTCGCCCTCGTGCAGATCGGCGGCGAGTCGCAGCGGGACTACCTGGACTGGTCGGCGAAGACCCTGCTGCCCGCGCTGCGCGGGGCGTTCGCCTGACGCCCCGGGATCCGGGGAGCCGGCCTCCGACGGGCCGCGAGGCTCCCGGCCCGGACGACACGGTGCGGTGCCCGCGGCATCCCGGCGGCCGTCGGC
>NZ_WWJT01000311.1 GCF_009865385.1 Streptomyces sp. SID486
GCGACCGCGTCCGGGGTGCGGGCGGCCTGCGCGGAGAACAGCTCGGCCAGGCTCGCGTCCGGGGTACCGGTGACCGGTCCCGCCCACTCCTCCAGGAGCTGCCGGCGCTCGTGCTCACCGAGCAGGTCGAGAACGGACAGCGGAGTGTCCGGCGAGGTCAGCACCGACTCCAGCAGCCGCCGCAGCCGGGCCATGAGGGCGTCGATCGTACGGGCCTCGTACAGGTCGGTGGCGTACTCGATGGTGATGTCCAGGCCGTGCGGGCGCCCGTCCCGGGTGCGGTGCTCGGCGAAGCCGAAGGTCAGGTCGAACTTGGCGATCTGCAGCTCGTTGTACTCGGTCCGGGCGTCCAGGCCGGGGAAGCCGACCGTGTCCGAACCGGCCTCGCCCAGGGTGAGCATCACCTGGAACAGGGGGTGCCGGGAGGCGGACCGCTCCGGGTTGAGCACCTCGACCAGCCGGTCGAAGGGCAGGTCCTGGTGGTTCCAGGCGGCCAGGTCGGTCCTGCGCACCCGGTCGAGCAGCTCGCGGAAGCTCGGGTCGCCGCTCAGGTCGGTGCGCAGCACGAGGGTGTTGACGAAGAAGCCGACCAGGCCGTCCAGCGCCTCGTCGATCCGGCCGGAGACCGGCGAGCCGAGCGGGACGTCGGGTCCGGCCCCGGAGCGGGACAGCACGGTCGCGACCGCCGCCTGCACCGCCATGAACAGGGTGGCCCCCGACTCCCGGGCCAGGTGGGTCAGTCCGGTGTGCAGCTCGGCCGGCAGGTGGTCGGTGCACAGACCGCCGCGGTAGGAGGCGGCGGCCGGGCGGGGCCGGTCGGCGGGGAGCGTGGCCTCCTCCGGCAGGTCCGCCAGCGCCTCGTGCCAGAAGGCGAGTTGCCGTGAACCGGCGCTGTCCGGGTCGTCGGCCTCGCCGAGCAGCTCCTGCTGCCACAGCGTGTAGTCGGCGTACTGCACCGGCAGCGGCTCCCAGTCGGGTGCCAGCCCCTGGGCGCGCGCCCCGTAGGCGGCGGCCAGGTCGGCGAGGAGCGGGGCGGTCGAACCGCCGTCGCTGACGATGTGGTGCATCACCACCAGCAGGACGTGCTCCTGCTCGCCGAGGGTGATCAGCCGCGCCCGTATCGGCAGGTCCACCGCGAGGTGGAAGACCTGCGCGGACTGCTCGGCCATGACGGCCGCCAGCGTCTCACCGGTCGCCGGCACCACCGGCAGCTCGAACTCCACCTCCTCCTCGCCCAGGATGTGCTGGTACGGCGTTCCGTTGCGGTCCGGGAAGAGCGTCCGCAGGCTCTCGTGCCGGGCGATCACGTCGGTGAGCGCCGACTTCAGCGCCCCGCGGTCGAGCGCACCGGTCAGCCGGACGGCCAGCGGGATGTTGTAGGTCGTCGAGGGGCCCTCCATCTGCGCGATGAACCACAGACGCTGCTGGGCGAAGGACAAGGGGATCACTTGGTCGCTCCCATCCGGCGCATCGGCCGCAGTTTGGGCCTAGCGGCCTCGGCGCCGTCGAGCTTCTCGACGAGCGTTGCCACGATCGGGTGTTCGAAGAGGGTCGCCACGGAGATCTCGACCCCCAGTACGGTGCGGATCCGGCCCACGAGCCGGGTGGCGAGCAGGGAGTGGCCGCCGAGGTGGAAGAAGTGGTCGTCGACGGTGACGGAGGGCAGGCCGAGGACCTCGGCGAACAGCCCGCACAACACCTCTTCCTTGGGGGTGCGGGGCGCGCGCCCGGGGGCGGCCTCCGCGCAGACAGCGGGCGCGGGCAGGGCCTTGCGGTCCACCTTGCCGTTGCCGGTCAGCGGGATCGCGTCCAGCAGCACCAGCGCCGACGGCACCATGTACTCCGGCAGCAGCCCCGCGGTCCGCCGCTTCACGTCCTCGACGTCGACCCGCGCACCGTCCTGAGCCGTGAGGTAGGCGACGAGGCGCTTGTCGCCGGGCCGGTCCTCGCGGACGGTGACGACGGCCTGGCCGACGGCCGGGTGCCCCGCCAGTACCGTCTCGATCTCACCGGGCTCGATGCGGAAGCCGCGGAGTTTGACTTGTTGGTCGGCGCGGCCGAGGTATTCGAGGGAGCCGTGTTCGTTCCAGCGGACGAGGTCGCCGGAGCGGTACATGCGGGTGCCGGGGGGGCCGTAGGGGTCGGCGACGAAGCGGTCGGCGGTGAGGGAGGGGCGGTCGAGGTAGCCCTGGGCGAGTCCGGTGCCGGCGATGTAGAGCTCGCCGGGGGTGCCGGGGGGGACGAGTCGTAGGGCGGGGTCGAGGACGTAGAGGCGGTGGTTGTCGAGGGCTTCGCCGATGGGGAGGGGGCCGGTGTGGTCGTAGGGGTGGGTGATGTGGTGGGTGGCGGCGAAGGTGGTGGTCTCGGT
>NZ_WWJT01000312.1 GCF_009865385.1 Streptomyces sp. SID486
GGTCGTCGGCGGTGGCCCGGGCGCCCGGGAGCACCGGCACGGGCAGCCGGCAGCGGTACCGGGCCAGGCCGCAGCGCCGGGCGTGGAGGGCGGGGGCGCGGGCTCCGGCGCGTCCGGCCGGGGGACCGGGGCGCGGTCCGGTACGGCGTCCGGCGTCGCCTCCGGCGCGGACACGCACGCGGGGCACTCCGGCGTCACCGGCCCCGGCGGTCCGGGCAGTGCAGGCGGTCCGGGCGGTCCGGGCGGTCCGAGCAGTGCAAGCGGTCCGGGCGGTTCAGGTGGTCCGGGCGGTCCGAACAACTCAGGCGGTCCAGGTGGTCCCGGTGCCCCGGGCGGCCCCGGCGGGACGTCAGGGGCCGCGTACGCCGGTGCGCGGGGCGGTGGGAGCGCGCGGCCGGGGGGCCGTAAGGGCACCCCCGTCAGGGGCACGGAGGTCCCGCAGGGCATCCGTGCCGCGGACACCGACACCTCGTCCGGCCCGTCCCAGGGCACCCGGCGGCGCGGGCTCGGGGCCTGGGCGCGCCGCCTGGCCGGCGGGCGCGGGGAGCTGCCGGCC
>NZ_WWJT01000313.1 GCF_009865385.1 Streptomyces sp. SID486
CCGGCCGGACCGCGGGCGGCCAGCCGGACCGCGGTCGCCCGGCCGGACCGCGGTCGCCCGGCCGGACCGCGGTCAGCCCAGCCAGACCGTGGTGTCGGGCGGCAGCTCCCTCCCCCCGTCCGGCAGGGGCGCGCTGCTCAGCAGGATCTCGCCGGGCGGCAGCGCCACCGGCTCGGTGCCCAGGTTGGTGACACTGCGCCAGGCGCCGGTGCGGGCGAAGTCCAGCACGCCGGCGGGCGCGCCCGGCGTCCAGGTCAGCGTCTCGCCCTCCAGGAGTTTGCGGCGCAGCCGCAGGGCCGTGCGGTACAGCTCCAGCGTGGAGCCCTCCGTGCCGGCCTGCGCCTGCACCGCGAGGGCCGCGAAGGCCGGCGGCTGCGGCAGCCAGCCGGCGCCGGGCCCGAAGCCGTACGACGGTCCGGTCGTCGTCCACGGCAGCGGCACCCGGCAGCCGTCGCGGCCCTTGCGGACGTGGCCGGTCTGCTGCCAGATCGGGTCCTGGAGCACCTCCGTGGGCAGGTCGGCGACCTCGGGCAGGCCCAGTTCCTCACCCTGGTAGAGGTACGCCGAACCGGGCAGCGCCAGCATCAGCAGGGTCGCCGCCCGGGCCCGGCGCAGTCCGGCCACGGGGTCGATCGCGGGCGCCGCGCCGCCGGACAGCAGCCAGGCGGCCGGGTCGGTGCCGGGCGGCAGCATCAGCCGGGAGGCGTGCCGGACGACGTCGTGGTTGGACAGCACCCAGGTCGCGGAGGCCCCGGCGGAGCGGGCCGTGGCCAGCGAGCCGGTGATGACCTCACGCAGCTCCTCCGCGTCCCAGCCCGCCTCCAGGTACTCGAAGTTGAACGCCTGGCCGAGTTCGTCGGGCCGGGCGTACAGGGCACGGCGGGCGCCCGGGACCCACGCCTCGGCGACGGCCGTGCGCGGCGGGCTGTAGGCGTCGAAGATCGTGCGCCAGTCTCGGTAGATCTCGTGGACCTCGTCGCGGTCCCAGTACGGGTGGCTGCCCGGCCGCACCAGCGGCAGGGCGTCCTCGCCGGTCGCGCCGACGGCGCCGACGTCCCGCAGCGGCTCGGCGAGGTCCTTGGCCAGGCCGTGCGCGACATCGACGCGGAAGCCGTCGACCCCCCGGTCGGACCAGAAGCGCAAGGTGGTGCGGAAGTCGGCCCGGACCTCCTCGTTCCCCCAGTTCAGGTCGGGCTGTTCGGGGGCGAACAGGTGGAGGTACCACTCGCCGTCCGGCACCCGCCGCCAGGCGCTGCCGCCGAACACCGACTGCCAGTCCGTCGGCGGGAGTTCGCCGTGGGCGCCCCGGCCCGGCCGGAAGACGTACCGGTCCCGGGCGGCGGAACCGGGGCCGGTGCGCAGCGCCTCCTGGAACCAGGGGTGCAGGTGCGAGGTGTGGTTGGGGACGACGTCCACGACGACCTTGAGGCCGAGCCGGTGCGCCTCGGCGACCAGGGCGCCGAAGTCGTCCAGGGTGCCCAGGCGCTCGTCGACCCCGCGCGGGTCGATGACGTCGTAGCCGCCGTCGGCGAGTTCGGAGGGGTAGAAGGGGCTCAGCCACACGGCGTCCACACCGAGGGTGGCGAGGTGGTCCAGCCGCTCGGTGGCACCCCGCAGGTCACCGAGGCCGTCCCCGTCGGCATCGGCGAAACTGCGCGGATAGACCTGGTAGACGACGGCCTGCCGCCACCAGTCGGGGTTCCTGGAGGAGAGGTCGGGCGGGAGGTCCGGCGAGGGGTCTGCCATACGGGCTCCGTTCGGGCGGTACGACGGTCGCTGTGCCGTTCGGTCGACAGTACAGAATCTGTCCACATTGCCCGGAAAAGGAACAAGGACTAGCGTGCGACCGTGTCCAGGTACAGCTTGACGTAACGGTCCACGTCCACGTCCAACGCCACGTCCACCAGCGCCCGTTCGCGGCCGCCCTCGTGGATCTCGGACTCGCCCGGCCGGGGCCGGCGGTCCACGACGGTCTGGCCGCGGGCCGGGCCGGGGGCCAGGCAGACCTCGACCGGCAGCAGCCGGGTGGTGATGCCCTGCGGGTCGGCGACCGCGCACACCGCGCCGGCGTCGCCGAGGCCGCCCGCCTCCTCCGCCTCCGGCTCCTCGCCCTGGGTGGTCGGCCGGTGCGCCAGCAGGTCGCCGGCCAGCCGGGTGCCGGGCTCGTCGCTGGTGCGCAGCCGGTGCACCTGGTCGGCGGGGACGACGACCCGCATGAAGACGTCCAGGCCGTACATCGTGATCGGCACCCCGGCCGTGAGCAGGATCGCCGCCGCCTCCGGGTCGTGCCACACGTTGAACTCCGCGACCGCGGTGGCGTTCCCGGTGCTCACGGCCCCGCCCATGAACACGATCCGCTCGATGTGCGAGGTCACCTCCGGGTGGGTGCGCAGCAGCAGGGCGATGTTCGTCAGCGGGGCGGTCGGGATCAGGGTCACCGGGCGCGGGGAGGCGAGGATCTCCCGGCGCAGCAGGGTGACGGCGTCCACGTCGGCCGGGGCCCGGGTGGGCGCGGGCAGGCCCAGGTCGCCCATGCCGTCGGCGCCGTGCACGTGCCGGGCCGAGCGGGCCGGCTCCAGCAGCGGGCGCTCGGCGCCCCGTCCCACCGGGATGCCGGGGGCGCCGGCCCGCTCCAGCACGGTGAGGGTGTTGCGGACCACGCCGTCGACGTCGGTGTTCCCGGCCACGCAGGTCACGGCCCGCAGGTCGAGTCCCGGGTGGCGCACGGCGAACAGCAGGGCCAGGGCGTCGTCGACCCCGGTGTCGCAGTCGATGATCACGGGGATGGGCTGACCGGTCACGGCGGACTCCTTCCGTCGTGCCGACCTTAGATCAGGCCGGACGGCCGTGACCGGCGCCGGGGTGGCCCGTCCCGCCCGGCCCCGCCCCTCGCCCCTCGCCCCTCGCCCCTCACCCGTACGGACCGGAGCGCTGGTGGGCGGCTCGGGCCGGTGGTGCCGTGAGATCAGGCATCCCACCGGCCGCACGCAGCCCAGGAGGCATCGATGTCCCCCGTGACACGCCCCCAGATACCCCGTGCCGTCCTCCTCCCCCTCCTCGCCACCGGCCTCCTCGTCGGCGGCGGCTGCGCGGCCCTCGGCCTGCGCCACCCGGAGAGCGCCCCGCACCCCCTGCCCACCGTCGACCGGCCGGCGCCCTCGTCCCGGACGTCCGCACGGGCCGACGGCTCCACGCTCACCGACGAGCAGGCGCAGGCCGCCCTGATCACCCAGACCGACCTGGGCGCCCCCTGGACCGCCACGCGCGGCGCGGCCACCTGGCGGGACGGACTGCTGAAGACGCACACCACGGCCGGGGAGTGCCAGCGCCTGCTCGACGCCCTCTACAGCGACGAACTCCTCGGCGCCCCGGCCCGCGTCGCGATCGGCCTGGACGACGCCGACACCGACGCCCAGCTCCGCTACCAGCTCGGCGCCCGCCGCCCGGCCGACGTCGACTCCGCGCTGGCCTGGCTGCGCACGATGCCGGTGCAGTGCGCGCGGTTCACGGCCACCACGGATCTCGGGCTGGTGGAGGACGTCCAGGTCACGGACGCCCCGCTGCCGGAGGTCGGGGACGTGCGCCAGGGTCTGCGGGTCACCGTCGCCAGTACGGCGACCGACGGGCAGGAGTTCCTGCTCACCCTGGACGTGGCCGCCGTCCGGGTGGGCGAGGACGCCTTCGCCCTCACCAACGGCGGCCTCGGGGACGTGCCGAACGACGCGACGCAGGCCGCCGTCCAGATCGGCGCCCTCCGGCTCGCGGACGTCCGCGGGCAGGGCCGGGCACAGGTGTGAGGCCGGGTCCGGCCCGGCTCACAGGGGTGGCTGGGCCGGGTCCGGCCCCGCTCACAGGGGCGGCTGGGCCGGGGCCGGTCCCAGGGTGGTGGTGCCGGGGGCGGTGCGGTGGCCCAGTCCGGTGCGGTAGGCGTCCAGGGCGGCCTCGACCCGGCCCGTGCGGCGCAGCAGGTCGCCCAGCAGACGGCACAGGTCGGCGAGGTCACCGGCCGCGCCCGCGCGTTCCAGGAGGCTGAGGGCGCGGACGTAGTGCTCCTCGGCGGCCTCGGTGTCCCGGGTGTCCTCGGCGATGATGCCGAGGAGGCGGTGCGCGGCGGCGGCGTGGACGGCGCCGCGCTCGGAGGAGAAGTCCCCGAGGACGCCCTCCAGCAGCCCGGCGGCCTCCTCCGACTTCCCGCGGCGGTGCAGGACGTCGGCGAGCTCGACGGTGGCCTGGCTGCGGTACAGGGCGGCGCGGGTCCGCGACAGCATGGTGTGGGCCTGCCGCAACTCCGCCTCGGCCCGCTCCAGTTCGCCGTTCTGCGCACAGACGTATCCGCGCATCCAGTGGCAGTTGGCCAGCTCGGTGCGCAGCCGCAGCTGGCGGTACAGCTCGGCCGCCTTGGCCAGGGAGGCGTCGGCCTCGGCCACCCGGCCCTCGGCGAGCAGGGTGCGGGCCACCGAGCGGTGCATCCGGGCGATCAGGGCGGGATCGCCGGCCTGCGGGGCGAGCGCGAGGGCGAACTCGGCGGCCTGGGCGGCACGGGCGTGGGCGCCCATGTCCATGTAGGGGCCGATGACGCTGGCGTAGAGCAGCAGGAGCGCGTCGGGGTCGTGCAGCCCGCCGCGGTTCAGTTCGTCGAGGGTGGACTCCAGGAGGTAGACGGCGTACCGGAGTTCACCGGCCAGGTAATGGGCGACCGCCCGGCCGCGTACGGCCGGGACGCGTACCGGCAGGGCCGTGCCCGCCATCCGCTCCTCGGCCCGTTCGAAGTGCTCGCGCGCCTCGGTCAGCCGCCCGGTCTCCAGGGCGCACTCCCCGAGGCCGAGCAGGGCGGCGGCCTGTTCGTCCGCGAGCCCGTGGGCCTCCGCCTCGGCGCGCAGCACGGCGTACTGGGCGGCGGCCTCCTCGGCCCGGCCGTCGGCCAGCAGTCGCTGGGCCTCGGTGAGCCGGAGCCGCACGTCGGTGGCCAGGCGGGCGGGGCGGCCGACGGACAGCTCCTCGAACGCGACCCCGAGCCGGTCCGCGATGTGCCGCAGCGCCTCGTCCGAGGCCCGGACGCGCCCCGCCTCCACGGTGGAGATGTAGGCGGGTGTGTAGGCGGGCTCCGCCAACTGCCGCTGGGTGAGCCCGCGCTGGGTGCGCAGCCGCTGTACACGCCGCCCGATGACCTCCGGGTCGTCCCGCTCCCGCATGGTGCCGCTCCCCCCGACTCGCCCGGCGCCCCTTGCCGTTGGTATCCGGTAACCCCTAGGTTAAATGGCGGATTAAGCACGCTTAATACGCCGTTGTCGTGTTGCGAGGTCGCCGTGCCAGGACGTACATCCGCACCTTACGCACCCCCCACCGCCCTCCCCCACACCCGTGTACGCCCGGCCGGCCGGGCCTCGGCCACCCGGGGTGTCGTCGCGGCCGTCGTCGCCACCACCGCCCTGCTCCTCGCCGCCAACGCCGGCCCGGCCCGGGCGGCGGAGGCGCCACCGGCACCGGCGGCCACCCAGCCGGCGGAACAGTGACGGCGGACGGAGCGGTGATCGCCGGCGGACCGGTGGCTGCCCGTGGGCCGGTGACGCGGCGGACGGACCGGTGGCTGCCCGTGGACCAGTGACGCGGCGGACGGACCGGTGGCTGCCGGTGGGCCGGTGGCAGGGCCTACCCTGACCGCGTGACCTCCCCCGCCGCCCGCGTCGCCGTGGAACTGACCGCCGCTCTCCCCGTGCCGGAACTGGAGGACTTCTACCGGGACCTGCACCGCCACCCCGAGCTGTCCCTGCGCGAGCACCGCACGGCCGCGAAGCTCGCCGGACGGCTGCGGGACGCCGGGTACGAGGTCGCCGAGGGCGTCGGCGGCACCGGGGTCGCCGGAGTGCTGCGCAACGGCGACGGGCCGGTCGTGCTGGTGCGGGCGGACATGGACGCGCTGCCCGTCACCGAGGAGACCGGCCTGCCGTACGCCTCCACGGCCGACGGCGTCATGCACGCCTGCGGACACGACCTGCACGTCACCTGGCTGGCCGGGGCCGCGGCGGCGCTGGCGGCCGGGAGGGAGACCTGGAACGGGACCCTGCTGGTGGTGGGGCAGCCCGCCGAGGAGACCGGGCAGGGCGCGGCGCGGATGGTCGCCGACGGGCTGTACGAGCGGTTCGGGCGGCCGGACGTGCTGCTCGGCCAGCACGCCGCTCCGGGCCCGGCGGGCCTGTACCCGCACGCGCCCGGTCTGATCATGTCCGCCTCGACGGACGTGGACATCGTGGTGCACGGCCGCGGCGGGCACGGTTCGCGGCCGGAGTCGACCGTGTACCCGGTGGTGACGGCCGCCCATCTCGTCACCCGGCTGCAGACGGTGGTGTCCAGGGAGATCGCGGCGGGCGAGGCCGCCGTGCTGACGGTGGGACGGATCGAGGCCGGCACCCGGCACAACATCATCCCCGCGGAGGCGCGCATCGCGCTGAACCTGCGCAGCCGGACCGAGGCGGTCCGGCAGCGGATGCTGGCCTCGATCCGGCGTATCGCGCAGGGCGAGTGCCTGGCCGCCGGCTGCCCGCGCGAGCCGGACGTGACCGTCGGCGCCACCTTCCCCCTGACCGTCAACGACGCCGGCACCGACGCCGTCGTGGCCGCCGTGCACGGCGAGGTGTTCGGCCCGGACACGGTCTTCGACCCGGGTCCGGCGATGGGCAGCGAGGACTTCCCCGAACTGGCGCTCGGCTCGATCCCGTACGCCTACTGGTTCGTCACCACCACCCCCGGCGAGGTGTGGGAGCAGGCGCCCGGCGACACGCTCCCCGAGAAGTTCTCGGCGGTGCCGAGCAACCACAGCCCGCACTTCGCGCCGGATCTGTCCACGGTCGCCCCCGGTGTCCGCACCCTTGTCTCCGGGGCGCTGGCACTGTTGTCGGTGGCATGACCTAGTCTTTGCGCACTCGCCACACGAGGCACACGGCTCATGCACCGGGGGCTCACACATCGCCGTGCCCGGGTGGCTCCGATGTCCTTCATTCGTTCCGGGGGGTTCGAATCAGCGTGCGCAAACGCTCTCTCACCGCTGCCACCGCCCTGGCGGTCCTCTGCGGTTCCATGGCGCTCGGCGCCACACCGGCGGCCGCCGACTCCAGCAGGGTCCTGCCCGTCCGGCAGACCGGCGACATCGTGGTGGACGCCGTCCACCAGCAGGTCTTCATCAGCGACCCGCTGAACGGCAAGATCGTCGTCACCGACTACACCGGCAAGGTCCTCAAGCAGCTCACCACCAACCTGTCCGGCGTGCACGGCCTGGAGCTGTCCGCCGACTCCGGCACGCTCTACGCGGCCGTGCAGGACCTCGACGCCATCGCCGTCATCGACACCGCCAGCGACACCGAGACGGGCCGCTACACCGTCGGCGACAAGCCGCTGAGCGTCGCCCTCGCGGGCGGCAGGCTCTGGTTCGGCTACGGCGGCGCCGCCGCGGGCGACATCGGCTCCGTCGACCTGACGAGCGAGACGCACGACGTCACGCTCGGCCAGGACAACAGCTGGTACGCGGCTCCGCTGCTGGACGCCGCGCCCGGTTCCACGACCCTCGTCGCCGGCGCGCCCGGGCAGAGCCCCGTCGAGCTGGCCTCGTACGACGTCTCGTCGGGCACCGCCACGAAGCTGGCGAGCACCAGGGAGGCGGGCGACAACCTCGGCGACCTCCAGGTCACGCCCGACGGCAAGGACGTCGTGGTGGCCAGCGGCGCGCCGTACTACCAGCAGGTGTTCCGGACCTCCGACCTCAATGAGGACGGCAAGTACGTCACGGACGCCTATCCCAACTCCGTCGCCATCGCGCCCGACGGCACGGTGGCGGCCGGCATCGACGGCTCCTACGACCCGGACGTCTACATCTTCCGGCCCGGCAGCGGCGAGGCCGTCCGCACCTACGACTTCCCCAACACCGGGACCAGCAGCGGTTCCGACCTGCTGGCCGACTCCGGGCTGGCCTGGGCCCCGGACGGCTCCCGGCTGTTCGCGGTGACCAGCAACAGCGCGGGCACGTACTCGCTGCGCGTCCTCACCGCACCCACGAAGGCGCTCACCACCGTCACGGTGGACGCCCCCGCCACCGCCGCCCGGGCCAAGAAGCTCACCGTCAAGGGCAAGGTCACCACCAAGGCGCCCCTCCGCGCCGGCACCAGGCTGACCGTCACCCGCACCGACCTGGAGTCCCCCCGGGGCCGGACCCTGCCCGCGGCGGCCGTCCGGGCCGACGGCACGTTCTCCTTCACCGACACCCCGCCGGCCGGCGGCAAGGTGCGGTACACCGTGGCCTTCGCCGGCGACGCCGAGCACACGGCCGGGTCCGGCACGGACTCCGTCGCGGTCTCCCGCGCCAGGCCCAGGCTGACGATCGACAACAACCGCAAGGTGTACTCGTACGGCAAGGACGTCAGGTTCACCGCGCACCTCGGCGCGACGTACAAGAACCGTACGGTGGAGATCTGGGCCGACCCGTTCGGCGGGGACAAGCCGAACAAGCGGGTCAGGACCGGGAAGGTCAACTCCCACGGCGACCTGTCGGTCACGCTGGACCTGAGGCGGGACACCAAGGTCACCGCGAAGTTCGCGGGCGACTCCCGCTACACGTCCGCCACGGCCACCGCCACGGTCGGCACCCAGGTCAGCGTGTCCACGTCGATCTCCGGCCACTACAAGGCGCGGTCCACCTGGGGCCACACGTACTACTTCTTCCACAAGACCAGGAACCCGCTGGTCACGACGAAGATGCCGTACTACTGGAACCGGGCGCAGAAGTTCGAGTTCGAGGTGTACTACCAGGGCCGCTGGTACCCGGGCGATCCCGCGTACTTCAAGCTGAGCACGGGCGGTGTCTCCAAGGTCAACATCACCGGCAACCACGGCGAGGACGTCGGCTGGCGCTTCAGGGTCCGCTCGTCGTACATCGACGGCGCCTCCGGTGACAGCGTGAACTCCACGACGCACGGCGCCTGGAAGTACTTCACCTTCACCAAGTAGCAACCGCGTACGGGGTCACGGGGAGGCGGCCTGGAGCCGGCCGAGCTGCCGCTGGACGCTCTCCAGCGCGCCGCGCCGGCGCCCGGGCACCCTCAGCCGCAACTGCGCGAGCGCGGGCCCGAGTTCACGGGCCCGCGCCGTGTCCTTGATGCGGGACCACTGGTGGTGGGCGCGGTCCACGGCCGCCTCCACGGCGGGTGCGTCCACCGCCTGCCCCGCCCCCAGCCGCGCCTCGGCCACCGCCAGCCAGGCCCGGCAGCTGCGCACCGGGTCCCCGGCGAACATCGCCAGGTCGGCCCGCACCTCGCTCCAGTGCAGCGCCTGCTCGGAGCCGGCTCCGTGCGCCCGTACGGCGTCGTGCTCGTACCGGGCGGCGAGGCCGTCGGCCTCCCCGTGCCGGCCGCCGCTCACGGCGGCGCTGATGGCGGCGTGCGGATCCGCGGGCGCGCTCCCGCCGGCCCGGGCACCGGGCACGGCCGCGACCGGCGCGGACCCGTACGCCGTACCCGCCGCGAGGGGCGCCGCACCCCGCACGAACCCGGGCGCCGCGCCCGGGGCGAACCCGGTCGG
>NZ_WWJT01000031.1 GCF_009865385.1 Streptomyces sp. SID486
GTGCAGCCGTCCACGGCCGCGCCGCCCGCCTCCGCGGAAGGCGCCCCCGACGGCGGGGCCGACCCTGACGGCGGGGCCGACCCCGACGGCTCCGGTACGCTGCGCGCGGGCGACACCGGCCCCGAGGTCACCGACCTCCAGCGACGCCTGCTGCGCGTTCCGGACGTCTACCGTGACGGCTCCACCGAGGGCACCTACGACGCCACGCTCACCGCGGCCGTGGCCCGCTTCCAGCTCTGGTACGGCGTCAGCGGCGACGAGACGGGCGTCTACGGCGACGACACGCGCCGTGCTCTGGAATCCCGCACGGGCCTCGGCGACGATTCGTGAACGGAGTGCCGGGCACCCCGTAAGGCACGAACGGAACCTCGGGCCCGGCCGCCGGCCGGAGCCGGGCGGCGGCGGACGGGAGCGACTGCATGACGGACGACAAGGGCACACCGGACGCCGGTGACACGGCGGTGGATCCTGGTGTCTTCTTCGACCGGCTGAACCCGGACATGTGCGTGGTCACCGCCGTCGCGGGCGGCGAGCGGGCCGGCTGCCTGGTCGGTTTCGCCTCGCAGTGCTCCATCCGGCCGCCCCGCTTCGCCGTGTGGCTGTCCAAGGCCAACCGCACCTGCCGGGTGGCCCGGAGCGCGCAGTATCTCGCCGTCCATCTGCTCACCCGCGACCGGCGCGACCTGGCGCAGTTGTTCGGCGGCGAGACGGGCGACGAGGTCGACAAGTTCGCCCGGCTCGACTGGCACGAGGGACCCGGCGGCTCGGCCGTCCTGGACGGGGCCGCGGCCTGGCTCGTCGGCACCGTCGTGCACCGCATCGACGGCGGCGACCACGTGGGTCACGTGCTCGACCCGGTCCAGTGGGGCGGCGCGGCGCCGGAGGGGCACCTGATCCGGCTCTCCGACGCGGTCGGCATCGAGGCCGGCCATCCCGCGGACTGAACGCGGCCGTCAGGGAGGACTAGGGTCTGTCCGGCGGGTCTTGATCGAGAGCTGCCGACAGGCGTAGGACCAGGGGGTTTGCATCGTTCTTGCGCCACGCCACGGCGACTCGTGTGCGCGCGGTGCCGGGCTCGATCCCGCGGAAGGCGACGCCCTTGAGGCGGATGCGGCGGATGCTCTCCGGGGCCAGTGACACGCCCAGGCCGGTTTCCACCAGGGCGCAGACCGTCTGCCATTCCACGGCGTGCTGGGTCACTCGGGGGGTGAAGCCCGCAGCGGTGCACAGGTCGGTGATCCGGTCGTACAGCGACGGGCCGACGGCGCGGGGCAGGAGGACGAAGGGGCATTGTGCCAACTGCTCTACCCTGACGGTCCGTTGTGCCGTGAGTGGGTGTGAGGAGGGCAGGACGGCCACGAACGGTTCGGTCAACACGGTCTTGAATCCGAGGTCCGCGTCGTGAGCGGGAGGTTCGCGCAACAGGCCGATGTCGATCGTTCTTTCGCGCAGAGCGGCCAGTTGCGGTGTGGTGGTCATCTCCTGGATGTCCAGGTCCACGGCGGGGAACCGTTCCCGGAAGGTGCGCAGCAGGCCGGGGAGGACAGTGAGGGCGAGGGAGGCGGCGAAGCCGATCCGCAGGCGGCCGGCCCTGCCGCTGCCGACTTCTCTGGCCGCGGTCAGGCCCTCCGCCAGGTCGGTGAGGGCATGCCGGGCGGCGGGCAGGAGTTCCCGGCCCGCCGGGGTGAGGCCGATGTTCCCGGGTTCGCGGCTGAAGAGCGCGTACCCGACCTTGTCCTCCAGGCGGCGGATCTGCTGGCTCAGCGGCGGCTGGGCGATGCCCAGGCGGGTGGCGGCGCGGCCGAAGTGGAGTTCCTCGGCGAGCACGACGAAGGCGTGCAACTGCGGGAGGGGAAGTTCAGGGCGCTCCATACGCATAGAGATATCACTCCATGCCCAAAAGTGTATTAGACGTATCAATGCTGGTCACTTAGCGTTCGACACATGACAGAGCGACGTTCCATCCTCAGCGGCTCGACGTTCGAGGAACAGATCGGCTACGCCCGCGCCGTGGTCGACGGTGACTGGGTGCACGTGTCCGGTACGACCGGGTTCGACTACACCACCATGACGATCCCGGACAACGTGGTGGAGCAGGCCGAGCAGTGCCTGCGCAACATCGAGGCTGCCCTGACCGAAGCGGAGTGCACCTTCGCTGACGTGGTGCGCGTGCGCTATCTGCTGCCCGACCGGGCCGACTTCGAGCCCTGCTGGCCGGTGCTGCGTCGCGCCTTCGGAGAGGTCCGGCCGGCCGCCACCATGCTCGTGTGCGGCCTCGCCGATCCCCGCATGAAGATCGAGATCGAGGTGTACGCCCGGCGGCGGATCGCCGACGGTGGAGCGGCCATCGCACGGTGATCGACGAAA
Source organism: Streptomyces sp. SID486 (assembly GCF_009865385.1). Classification (GTDB taxonomy): domain Bacteria; phylum Actinomycetota; class Actinomycetes; order Streptomycetales; family Streptomycetaceae; genus Streptomyces. Next base: position 2,368 of record NZ_WWJT01000031.1, read on the forward strand.
TCCTCTCCCGCCTGCGAACGGGCACGTCCTGGCGTGACGTGCCTGAACGAGGTCGAACGCACCGTCGACGCGCTCAGCAACTTCCGGGCCGTGGCAGCGCGCTGTGACGAGCGCGCCCAGGTTTTCCACGGCACCGTCACCCACGCCACGATCCGCTCATGGCTGCGGCCGTGATCCGCCGGACAGGCCCTGGTCAGGCGTCCGTCTCCGCCGGCCCCTCCGCGTCCCGCAGGTCGTCGAGGGGGACCCGGATGTCCAGCACGCACACGTCGTCGCGCCGTTCGTCCGCCAGCATCGTGGCGAGCAGCGCGTCCAGGGAGCCGGACTCGCCGTGGCCGTGCGCCCGTACCGCCTCGCCCAGCCGGGCGAAGCCCGCGTCGATGCCCTCACCGGGGCGTTCCACCAGGCCGTCGGTGTAGAGCAGCAGCCGGTCACCGGGTGCCAGTCGCAGCTCCAGCGACTCGTAGACGGGGGCGGCCGTCGCGCCGAGCAGCATGCCGCCGGGCCGGTCGAGGAAGCGCACCTCGCCCCGGCGTACCAGCAGCGGTGGCGGGTGCCCGGCCTGGGCCCAGGCCAGGACGCGCCGTTCGGGGTCGTAGCGGGCCAGGACCATGGTGGCGGTGGTCTGGCCGTCGCGCGAGTGCAGCAGCAGCTGGTTGAGCCGGCTCAGCGCGCCGGTGAGCGAGGAACCGGTACTGACCATGCCTTTCGCGGTGAATCTCAGCTGGGCCATGGTGGCGACGGCGTCGATGCCGTGCCCCGCCACGTCGCCGACCACGAACAGTGCCTCGGAGTCGGGCAGTTCGATGGCGCTGAACCAGTCGCCGCCGACGTGGATGCCCGTCTGCGAGGGCAGGTAGGCCACCTCGATGCGCAGCCCGGCCAGCTGCCGGGGCTTGTCGGGCAGCGGCAGCAGGGCGTGCTGCAGCCGGGCCGCCAGCGCCCGCTCGGCCTGCAGGATGCCGCGCTGGAGCAGCATGGCGCGTTCGCTCTCCACCAGCGCGAGTTCGGCGCTGCGCTGCGCGGAGAGGTCCTGGACGAAGCCGTGCACCTCGACCGGGGTGCCGTCGGGCGCCGTGACCGCTTCGGCGACCATCCGCAGGTGCCGGACGCCCCCGGTCGTCTCCATCCGGAACGGGACGTCGAACGCCCGGCCCCGCGAGACGAGTTCGGCGATGGCGTGGGCGAGCGGCCCCTTGTCCTCGGCCAGGGCCAGGTCGGGCAGCCGCTCCAGCCGGACCGGCCGCTGCCCGGGCTGCCTGCCGAGCACGGTGTAGGTCTGCACGGCCCAGGAGATCTCCTGGGTGATCAGGTTCCAGTTGGCCCAGCCGAGGTTGCCGAGCCGCTGCACGTCGGCCAGCCGCTGTTCCTGGCGTTCCACCGGGTCGTGCCGCAGCCAGGTGACGACCAGGCCGTCGCCCAGCCGCGCGGCCCGCACCGTGTAGGTGGCGGTCACGGGCACCTCGCCGATCACGTCCTGGTAGGCGAACGGCTCGCCCTCGAACGGGTTTCCGGTCTCCAGGGCCTGGAGATACCCCTGCCACAGCGGCTCGCCGGCGACCGACGGGTAACTCTCCAGGATGCGGCTGCCGACCATGGCCCGGCCGCTCCGGCCGAACACGTCGATCGCCTCCGGAGTGGCGGCGTCGATGCGGTAGTCCTCCACCTCGCCGGCGGCGGAGCGCAGCGGGGTGAGCAGGATCACCGCGCCCGGCAGCGCGTCGAACACCGCCTGCACGGTCTGGGAGACGTTCGCGGCCCTGCCGTCCTGCGGACTGTCGAAGGCCCGCAGCCGGCCCGCGCACAGCCGGGCCACGGCCCGCAGCAGCTCCCGCTCACGCGCCTCGAAGGGGCCGCCGCGCCGGCGCAGCACGCCGAGGGCGACGCTCGCCGTGTCCCCGGTCGACACGGGCAGCCAGGCCCGGGTGAGCCAGCGCTCGGGAGGTACGCCGATGAGCAGGTAGCGGGCGCGGTCCTCGGTGACGTTCTCCAGCCAGCGCGGCTCCCCGGTCCGCAGGGCGTCGAGTGCGGGCACTCCGGTCACCGGCGGCACGTGCTGCCACTGGGCGGCGAGGGTCGGGTCGATGCCGGCGTGTCCGATCAGGGTGAGCCCGCCCTCGGGCAGCCGCTCGTAGAGCATCACCGCGTCGGCGTCCACCTCGGGCGCCAGGTGGTCCAGCAGGCAGCCGGCCAGTTCGTGCGGCGAGCCGACCCGGACCAGGTCGCGGCCGACGTGCCCCAGTACGTCCGTCAGGCCCAGGGTGCCGCCGGGCGCGCTCGCCCAGGAGCCGACGGGGGCGGGCGTGGCCGCGGGAGGTGCGGACGGGGCGGCGGGGCGTTCCTTGGGCGGCAGGGCGCCCAGGGTGAGCCAGCACTGTTCGAGGAGGGTGCGGTTCCCGTCCTTGGCGCGCTGCAGCAGCTCCTCGTGGGCGGTGTCCGGCGTACAGCCGGTGACGGCCATCAGCACGCCCTTGGCGCGCTCCAGGACGGCCGAGGTGGCGGCCAGGTCCCGCAGCCGTTCCATCTCGGCGCGCTGCCGTGCCACGACCTTGGCCAGCGCCGCCAGCTCGGCGCCGGCATCGCGGTCCACCGGAGGCAGAGGCTCGCTCGTCACGCGTCGAGCATTGCACATCCGGGGCCGTTCGATCACTCGTCTGCCGGGTCGGGAATCCTGTGACCTTCACACAAGCCTCCCGGTCGGCGAGAGGGCGGTGCGAGAAGAGGCGGCCGGGGGCGGCGGAG
>NZ_WWJT01000314.1 GCF_009865385.1 Streptomyces sp. SID486
CAGCAGCATGCCCGCACCCTCGGAGAACCCGGTACCGTCCGCACCCCCGGCGAACGCCTTGCACCGGCCGTCAGGCGACAGACCCCGCTGACGGCTGAACTCCACGAACAACGCCGGCGTCGCCATCACCGTCACACCACCGGCCAACGCCAGCGAACACTCACCCTGACGCAGCGACTGCACGGCCAGATGCAGGGCCACCAGCGACGACGAACACGCCGTGTCCACCGTCACCGCAGGACCCTCGAACCCGAACGTGTACGAGATACGCCCGGAAGCGATGCTGCCCGGGCTCGGGGAACCGGGGGTGCCGTCGGGACCCTGCAGAAGGCCGTAGTCGTGGTGCATGATCCCGGCGAAGACGCCGGTCTGGCTGCCGCGCACCGACGCCGGATCGATACCCGCCCGCTCCAACGCCTCCCACGACGTCTCCAGCAGCAACCGCTGCTGCGGGTCCATCGCCAACGCCTCACGCGGCGAGACACCGAAGAACCCCGGATCGAAATCACCCGCGTCGTACAGGAAACCACCCTCGCGGGCATGGATCTTCCCCGGGGTCTGCGAACCGGGTTCGTAGAGTTCCTCGATGTCCCAGCCGCGGTCGGCCGGGAACGCGGCCATGGCGTCCGTACCCTGCTCCAGGAGCTGCCACAGTTCCTCGGGAGTACGTACGCCGCCCGGGAAGCGGCAGCTCATCGCGACGATCGCGATCGGCTCGTCCACCGCCGTCGCCGTCCCGGCGGCCGGGAGCGCCGGTCGGTCGGTGCCGACGCCGTCCGTGGCGTTCGCCGCCGTCAGCTCCGCCAGCAGATGGCGGGCCAGCACGGTCGGCGAGGGGTAGTCGAAGACGAGCGTCGCCGAAAGCCGCAGCCCGGTGGCCGTGTTCAGCCGGTTGCGCAGCTCCACCGCCGTCAACGAGTCGAAGCCCAGCTCCTTGAACGCGCGGTCGCTGTCGACGGCGGTCTCGTCCGCGTGCCCCAGGACCGCGGCGACGTGGGTGCACACCAACGTCTTGAGGGCCTCGACGCGTTCGGCCTCGGGCAGCCGGGCCAGGCGCTGCCAGAGCGCGGAGGTGCCGGTACCGGCGCCGGACGCCTCGACCGTGCGCCGGGTGGGAATGCGCAGCAGGTGCTGCAGAAGCGCCGGTACAACGCCGGACGCGGCCTGGGCGCGCAGTACGGGCAGGTCGAGGCGTATGGGCAGGAGGACCGCATCCGCGGTGGCCGGGGCGGTGGAAGGGGTCGCCGCGGCGTCGAACAGGGCGAGGCCCTCGTCCGAGGTGAGGGCGGCGATGCCGGCCCGGCGCATACGCCGTACATCCGTTTGGGCCAAGTGGCCCGTCATCCCGCTGCGTTCGGCCCAGAAGCCCCAGCCCAGCGAGA
>NZ_WWJT01000315.1 GCF_009865385.1 Streptomyces sp. SID486
CGCCTCGATCGGGTCACCCAGGGTCGTACCCGTACCGTGCGCCTCCACCACCTCGATCTGCTTGGCCGAGAGCCGGGCGTCCGCGAGGGCCGCCCGGATCACGCGTTGCTGCGAGGGGCCGTTCGGCGCCGTGAGGCCGTTGCTCGCGCCGTCCTGGTTCAGGGCCGAACCGCGCACCACGGCGAGCACCGGGTGACCGTTGCGCTGCGCGTCGGACAGCCGCTCCAACAGCAGCATGCCCACGCCCTCACCCCAGCCGGTGCCGTCGGCACCCGCCGCGAACGGCTTGCAGCGGCCGTCGGGGGCGAGACCCCGCTGCCGGCTGAACTCCACGAACGTCCCCGGTGTGGACATCACGGTGACACCACCGGCCAGCGCGAGCGTGCACTCGCGTCGGCGGAGGGCCTGGGCGGCCCAGTGCAGGGCCACCAGGGAGGACGAGCAGGCCGTGTCGATGGTGACGGCCGGCCCTTCGAGGCCCAGCGTGTACGACACCCGGCCGGAGGCCACACTGCCGGCGGTGCCGTTGCCGAGGTAGCCCTCTAGCCCGGCGGGGACGGCGTCGAGACCGGTTCCGTAGTCGTGGTACATGACGCCGGTGAAGACACCGGTGCGGGTGCCACGTACCGAGGCCGGGTCGATACCCGCGCGTTCGAACGCCTCCCAGCTGGTCTCCAGGAGCAGCCGCTGCTGCGGGTCCATCGCC
>NZ_WWJT01000316.1 GCF_009865385.1 Streptomyces sp. SID486
GCTGCACGTCGTCACCGACGCCGCCACCGGCAAGAAGCTCTACGAGTACCAGGGCATCGAGACCGGCGTCGGCAACACGCACTACAGCGGCAAGGTGGACCTGACGACCACGCAGTCCGGCTCGTCGTACACCCTCACCGACGCCTCGCGCGGCGGCCACAAGACCTACGACCTCGCCCACGGCACCTCGGGCACCGGCACCCTGTTCTCCCAGTCCGAGGACACCTGGGGCGACGGGAAGGTCTCCAACGCGGCCACGGCGGCCGCCGACGCCGCCTACGGCGCCCAGGAGACCTGGGACTTCTACAAGAGCACCTTCAAGCGCAGCGGCATCAAGAACGACGGCGTCGGCGCCTACTCGCGTGTGCACTACGGCAAGGCGTACGTGAACGCGTTCTGGGACGACAGCTGCTTCTGCATGACCTACGGGGACGGGACCGCCGACTCCGACCCGCTGACCGCGCTCGACGTCGCCGGCCACGAGATGAGCCACGGTGTCACCTCCAACACCGCGGGGCTGGAGTACTCGGGCGAGTCCGGCGGCCTGAACGAGGCCACCAGCGACATCTTCGGCACCGGTGTCGAGTTCTTCGCGAACAACTCCTCCGACGTCGGTGACTACCTCATCGGCGAGAAGATCGACATCAACGGCGACGGCACCCCGCTGCGCTACATGGACAAGCCCAGCAAGGACGGCGGCTCCGCCGACTACTGGTCGGCGGACGTCGGCGACAAGGACGTGCACTACTCGTCCGGCGTCGCGAACCACTTCTTCTACCTCCTCGCTGAGGGCAGCGGCGCCAAGACGGTCAACGACGTCTCCTACGACTCGCCCACCCACGACGGTTCGAAGGTCACCGGCATCGGCCGCGACAAGGCCCTGCAGATCTGGTACAAGGCGCTGACGACGTAC
>NZ_WWJT01000317.1 GCF_009865385.1 Streptomyces sp. SID486
CCCCGCTCCGGACCACCCGTCTGCGGCCACCCGTCTGCGGCGGCCAGGCCGGTGCCGGTCCCCGGGCCGCCCCGGGTACGCCGAGGCCCGGCCTCCCCGTGGGGCGGCCGGGCCTCGGCGATGCGTGGTGCGGGGGTCCTACATGCCCACGGCGGCGCGCAGGGCGTCCACGCGGTCCGTGCGCTCCCAGGTGAAGTCGGGCAGCTCGCGGCCGAAGTGGCCGTAGGCGGCCGTCTGGGCGTAGATCGGGCGGAGCAGGTCGAGGTCGCGGATGATCGCGGCCGGACGGAGGTCGAAGACCTCGTCGATGGCCTTCTCGATCTTCTCGGCGTCGACCTTGGCGGTGCCGAAGGTCTCCACGAACAGGCCGACCGGCTCGGCCTTGCCGATGGCGTAGGCGACCTGGACCTCGCAGCGGGAGGCCAGGCCCGCCGCCACGACGTTCTTCGCCACCCAGCGCATCGCGTACGCCGCCGAGCGGTCCACCTTGGACGGGTCCTTGCCCGAGAACGCACCGCCGCCGTGGCGGGCCATGCCGCCGTAGGTGTCGATGATGATCTTGCGGCCGGTCAGGCCGGCGTCACCCATCGGGCCGCCGATCTCGAAGCGGCCGGTCGGGTTGACCAGCAGGCGGTAGCCCTCGGTGTCGAGCTTGATGCCCTCGTCCAGGAGCGCCTTCAGCTCCGGCTCCACGACGAACTCGCGGATGTCGGGGGCGAGCAGCGACTCCAGGTCGATGTCGGAGGCGTGCTGGGAGGAGACGACCACCGTGTCGAGGCGGACGGCCTTGTCGCCGTCGTACTCGATGGTGACCTGCGTCTTGCCGTCCGGGCGCAGGTAGGGGATGGTGCCGTTCTTGCGGACCTCGGACAGGCGCTTGGACAGGCGGTGCGCCAGGAAGACCGGCAGCGGCATCAGGGTGGGCGTCTCGTCGGACGCGTACCCGAACATCAGGCCCTGGTCGCCCGCGCCCTGCCGGTCCAGCTCGTCCTCGTCGCCCTCGACCCGCGCCTCGTAGGCCGCGTCCACACCCTGCGCGATGTCCGGGGACTGCGCGCCGATGGACACCGACACGCCGCAGGAGGCGCCGTCGAAGCCCTTCTTGGAGGAGTCGTAGCCGATCTCCAGGATCTTGCCGCGGACGAGGGTCGCGATGTCGGCGTAGGCCTTGGTCGTGACCTCGCCGGCCACGTGGACCAGGCCGGTGGTGATCAGGGTCTCGACCGCGACCCGGGAGGTCGGGTCCTCGCGCAGAAGCGCGTCGAGAATGGTGTCGCTGATCTGGTCAGCGATCTTGTCGGGGTGACCCTCGGTCACGGACTCCGAGGTGAACAGGCGACGGGACACAACGCTCCCTGTGGTTGCAGCGGCTGCTGGCTGATCATTTGCGGAGGACACGGGGCTGCGCCCGGCGTCGACCGTGAACAGTTTATCGGTCGCACTCGTCCGACGGGCCACCGTCTCGCCTCTCGGGAGCGCTGTGACCTGCGGCACGGGCATTCTGCACAATGGCGAGCGGCCTTGGCCAGGGCCGCCACACCCGATTTGAGCCGGTCGCGGCCCGCCGACGGGTTCGCCCGACCGCGTGCCGGACGTCAGCCCAGTCGTCCTACGACGAGGTCCCAGACGGTGTCGGCGAGGGCCTCCTTGGGGCCGTACGGCACCGGTGTCTCGCTGCCGTCGGCGCCCAGCACCACGGCTTCGTTCTCCTCGGAACCAAAGGTCTTGCGCTCGCCCACCTCGTTCACCACGAGCAGGTCGCAGCCCTTGCGGGCGAGCTTGGCGCGGCCGTTGGCGAGGACGTCGTCGGTCTCGGCGGCGAAGCCCACGATCACCTGTCCGGGCCGGGCCCGTTCGGCGGACACCTCCGCGAGGATGTCCGGATTTCGCACCAGGACGATGGGGTCGGGATCCTGGCCGTCCTTCTTCTTGATCTTCCCGGCGGCGTAGGCGGCCGGGCGGAAGTCGGCGACGGCGGCGGCCATGACCACGGCGTCGGCGTCCGCCGCGGCCTTCAGGACGGCCTCGCGCAGCTGCACGGCGGTGCCGGCCCGGACGACGTCGACGCCCGCCGGGTCGGGCAGCGCGGTGTTGGCCGAGACGAGCGTCACACGGGCGCCGCGGGCGGCCGCGGTCCGGGCGAGGGCGTAGCCCTGCTTGCCGGAGGAGCGGTTGCCGAGGAAGCGGACGGGGTCGAGCGGCTCGCGGGTGCCGCCCGCGGAGACGACGACGTGCCGCCCCGCCAGGTCGGGCGTGGTGCCGCCGCGGGCCAGCACGCGGCGGCAGACCTCGAAGATCTCGGTGGGGTCGGGCAGCCGGCCCTTGCCGGTGTCGACACCGGTGAGGCGCCCGACGGCGGGCTCGACGACGACCGCGCCGCGGCGGCGCAGCGTGGCCACGTTCTCCTGGGTGGCCGGGTGCTCCCACATCTCGGTGTGCATCGCCGGGGCGAAGACCACCGGACAGCGGGCGGTGAGGAGCGTGTTGGTCAGCAGGTCGCCGGCGAGGCCGTGGGCGGCCTTGGCGAGGATGTCGGCGGTGGCCGGGGCCACGACCACGAGGTCGGCCTGCTGGCCGATGCGGACGTGCGGGACCTCGTGGACGTCGTCCCAGACGTCGGTGGCGACCGGGTTGCCGGACAGCGCGGACCAGGTGGCGGCGCCGACGAAGTGCAGCGCGGAGGCGGTGGGCACCACGCGGACGTCGTGGCCCGACTCCGTGAACCTTCTCAGCAGCTCACAGGCCTTGTAGGCGGCGATGCCACCGCTGACCCCCAGCACGACCCTCGGCTTGTCCACCGTGTCTCCCCGGACTCGACAACGTACGACGAAAACGTACGACTCCATGACACACCACAGGCCCGGCAGGATGACTGCCGGGCCTGTGGATAAGTCAATCGCGATCTGAAGGTACTACTGCGCCGGGCCCTCGATGGCCTCGGAGGTCAGCAGACCGGCGTTGATCTCCCGCAGGGCGATCGAGAGCGGCTTCTCGTGCACGTGGGTGTCGACGAGCGGACCGACGTACTCGAGGAGGCCCTCACCGAGCTGCGAGTAGTACGCGTTGATCTGGCGGGCACGCTTGGCCGCGTAGATCACGAGGCTGTACTTCGAGTCGGTCGCCTCGAGGAGCTCGTCGATCGGCGGGTTGATGATGCCCTCGGGCGCGGTGATGGAAGAGGACACGCTCTACCTTCCGATGGATGGGTAAGAATCAGACATCGTGATCACGGTCACGATCACACAACGTCCATCAAGGCTAGCAGCTCGCGGGCCACGTCCTCGACGGAGGTGTTGACCAAGGTCGTATCGAACTCCGGCTCGGCCGCCAGCTCGGTCCGCGCCGCCTCCAGGCGGCGCTCGATGACCTCGGGCGACTCGGTCCCCCGGCCGGTCAGCCTGCGCACGAGCTCCTCCCAGGAGGGCGGGGCCAGGAACACCAGCTGGGCGTCGGACATTGACTCCCGGACCTGCCGGGCGCCCTGGAGGTCGATCTCCAGCAGGACGGGCTCACCGTTCTCCAGCCGCTCCAGCACGGCCGCGCGGGGCGTGCCGTAGCGGTTGCCGGCGAACTCGGCCCATTCCAGCAGCTCGCCGTTGGCGATCAGCTTGTCCATCTCCTCGTCGGTGACGAAGAAGTAGTGGACTCCATGCTGCTCACCGGGGCGCGGCTTGCGGGTGGTCGCGGAGACCGAGAGCCAGACGTCGGGGTGTTCCTTGCGCATATGAGCGACGACCGTGCTCTTGCCGACCCCCGAGGGGCCGGAGAGCACGGTCAGCCGCGGACGTGCGTCCGGGGGCTCGGGGGTCGTCCCCCGGAGTGTTACTGCCATGCAGCGATTATTCCAGCAATCCCGGAGTGCCCGGGACTCCCTGTCCGCCCGGAGGCGGACTCAGGAACCGGTGCTGCCGAACTCACGCTCCAGGGAGGCGATCTGGTTGGAACCGAGACCGCGTACGCGGCGGCTCTCGGAGATGCCCAGACGCTCCATGATCTGCTTCGCGCGGACCTTGCCGACGCCCGGCAGGGACTCCAGCAGCGCGGAGACCTTCATCTTGCCGATGACGTCGTTCTCCTGGCCCTGCTTGATGACCTCGTGCAGGGAGGCGCCGGAGTGCTTGAGTCGATTCTTGACCTCGGCCCGCTCCCGGCGAGCCGCGGCGGCCTTTTCGAGCGCGGCTGCGCGCTGTTCAGGGGTAAGGGGCGGAAGAGCCACGCCTACGTCACCTCGGATGTCGAACTGTCGGATACGGACCGGTGAGGAACCTAGTCGCCCCACACCTGGGGAGCTACGAGCAACACGCTGCCCGTTCTCCCCCACTGCCTGAGGGGCGAGGGAGGTGCCCCCACTGCTCGGAGACTAGCGGGCAAGTCCGCCAGAGTCAGCGAGAACAGCGGAAAAGTCCTGGTCAGCCTTGATCAGGCCGGACATAGCAGACATACTGCCCTCGATTTGAGGATGTATTCACACTCCAGCCGGTGTGACGCCGCTCGGCCGGGCACCCGGCTCGCGGCTCAGACCGCCCCGACGGCCGCCCGGATCTCCTGCGCGAACCGCTCGGCCGACCCGCGCAGCGCGCCGACGTCGGGACCGTGACGCAGAACACCCCGGCTGACGTTGGGCACGACGTTGCGCACGGCGGCGCCGAAGACGCCGGGAAGGTCGGCCGGCCGCGCGCCCTGGGCGCCGATGCCGGGGGCCAGGAGCGGGCCGTTGACGTCCAGGTCGTACGAGGACAGGTCGCCGAGGGTGGCGCCGACCACCGCGCCGAAGGAGCCCAGCGGCTCCTCCCCCGCGTTCTCGCCCGCCAGGTGGGCCAGCATGGTCGCGCCGATGTTCCGGCCGTCCCCGCGGACCGCGTGCTGCACCTCGCCGCCCTCCGGGTTGGAGGTCAGCGCCAGCACGAACAGGCCGGTGCCGCTCTCCCGGGCCAGGGCGACGGCCGGGCTGAGCGAGCCGTAGCCGAGGTACGGCGAGACGGTCAGCGCGTCGGAGAACAACGGGGCGTCCGGGTGCAGGAAGGACTCGGCGTAGGCGGCCATGGTCGAGCCGATGTCACCGCGCTTGGCGTCCATCAGGACCAGGGCGCCGGCCGCCCGCGCCTCCTGGACCGACCGCTCCAGCACGGCGAGGCCGCGGGAGCCGAACCGTTCGAAGAAGGCGATCTGCGGCTTCAGGACGGCGACCCGGTCGGCCATGGCCTCGACGACCGTACGGCTGAACCGCTCCAGGCCGGCGACGTCGTCGTCCAGGCCCCACTCGGCGAGCAGCGAGGCGTGCGGGTCGATGCCGACGCACAGCGGGCCGCGCTCGTCCATGGCGCGGCGCAGCCGTGCGCCGAAGGGATCCAGCGGGCTCATGCGGACTTCCTCACGTCGGCGCCGACCGCGTCGGCGAGGGTGGCGTACGGGCTGGTGCGCAGGCGGGCGGCGAGGCCCTTGTGGATCGACCGGCACCAGAAGGGGCCCTCGTAGATGAAGGCGCTGTAGCCCTGGACCAGCGTGGCCCCGGCCAGGATGCGCTGCCAGGCGTCCTCGGCGGTCTCGACGCCGCCGACGCCCACCAGGGTGATCCGGTCGCCCACCCGCGCGTACAGGCGGCGCAGGACCTCCAGGGAGCGCGCCTTGAGCGGGGCGCCGGACAGGCCGCCGGTCTCCTGCACCAGCGCGGGGGCGGACCGCAGGCCGAGGTCCTCGCGCGCGATGGTGGTGTTGGTGGCGATGATGCCGTCCAGGCCCAGCTCCACGGCGAGGTCGGCGACCGCGTCGACGTCCTCGTCGGCGAGGTCGGGGGCGATCTTCACCAGCAGCGGGACCCGGCGGTTCGCCACCGTGCGGTCGGCGGCCTCGCGCACGGCGCCGAGCAGCGGGCGGAGCGCCTCGGTGGCCTGGAGGTTGCGCAGGCCGGGCGTGTTCGGCGAGGAGACGTTGACGACCAGGTAGTCCGCGTAGGGCGCGAGCCGCTCGGCCGACTTCACGTAGTCGCCGACGGCCTCGGCCTCGGGGACGGCCTTGGTCTTGCCGATGTTGACGCCGACGACGGTCCGGAAGACCGGCTCCCGGGTCGCCAGGCGGGCCGCCACGGCGAGCGAGCCGTCGTTGTTGAAGCCCATGCGGTTGATCAGCGCCCGGTCGGCGACGAGCCGGAACAGCCGCTTCCTGGGATTGCCCGGCTGCGGCTCACCGGTGACCGTGCCGATCTCGACGTGGTCGAAGCCGAGCATCGACATCCCGTCGACGGCGACGGCGTTCTTGTCGAAGCCGGCGGCGAGCCCGAACGGGCCGTGCATGCGCAGCCCGAACGCCTCGGTGCGCAGCTCCTTGTGGCGGGGCGCGAGCACGGCCGCGAGGAACGTGCGCAGCACGGGGACGCGCACGGCGAGCCGGATCCAGCGGAAGGCCAGGTGGTGTGCCTTCTCCGGGTCCATGCGGGAGAAGACGAGACGGAAGAAGTTCTGGTACATGGTGTCCTCATGAAGAGGGGGACACCGTTTCCGGTGTCCCCCTCGGGGCTGCTAGTCGCGGGCCGCGGTCAGGTGCTGCGCGTGTTCCTGGAGCGAGCGGACGCCCACGTCGCCGTGGTTGAGGGCGTCGATGCCCTGGACCGCCGCCGCCAGCGCCTGGACGGTCGTCAGGCACGGCACGGAGCGGGCCACCGCCGCCGTGCGGATGTCGTAACCGTCGAGCCGGCCGCCGGTGCCGTACGGGGTGTTGACGATGAGGTCGACCTCGCCGTCGTGGATGAGCTGGACGATGGTCCGCTCGCCGTTCGGGCCGGTGCCCTCGGACTGCTTGCGCACGACCGTGGCGTTGATGCCGTTGCGCTTGAGGACCTCGGCGGTGCCGGAGGTGGCGAGCAGCTCGAAGCCGTGGGCGACCAGCTCGCGCGCCGGGAAGATCATCGAGCGCTTGTCGCGGTTGGCGACCGAGATGAAGGCGCGGCCCTTGGTGGGCAGCGGGCCGTAGGCACCCGCCTGCGACTTGGCGTACGCCGTGCCGAAGACGGAGTCGATGCCCATGACCTCGCCCGTGGAGCGCATCTCCGGGCCGAGCACGGTGTCGACGCCGCGGCCCTGGATGTCGCGGAAGCGCGACCACGGCATCACGGCCTCCTTGACGGAGATCGGCGCGTCCAGCGGCAGCTCGCCGCCGTCGCCGTTCCTCGGCAGCAGACCCTCCGCGCGCAGCTCGGCGATGGTCGCGCCCAGGGAGATCCGGGCGGCGGCCTTGGCGAGCGGCACCGCGGTCGCCTTCGAGGTGAAGGGGACCGTGCGGGAGGCGCGCGGGTTGGCCTCCAGGACGTAGAGGATGTCGCCGGCCATGGCGAACTGGATGTTGATCAGACCGCGCACGCCGACGCCCTTGGCGATGGCCTCGGTGGAGGCGCGCAGCCGCTTGATGTCGAAGCCGCCGAGGGTGATCGGGGGCAGGGCGCACGCCGAGTCGCCGGAGTGGATGCCGGCTTCCTCGATGTGCTCCATCACGCCGCCGAGGTAGAGCTCCTCGCCGTCGTAGAGGGCGTCGACGTCGATCTCGATGGCGTCGTCGAGGAAGCGGTCGACGAGGACCGGCCGGGAGGGGCTGATCTCGGTCGACTCGGCGATGTAGGAGGCGAGGCGGGTCTCGTCGTAGACGATCTCCATGCCGCGTCCGCCGAGCACGTACGACGGGCGCACGAGGACCGGGTAGCCGATCTCGTCGGCGATGGCCTTGGCCCCGGCGAAGGTGGTGGCCGTGCCGTGCTTGGGGGCCGGCAGCCCCGCCTCCGCGAGGACGCGGCCGAAGGCGCCGCGGTCCTCGGCGGCGTGGATGGCCTCCGGGGACGTGCCGACGACCGGCACCCCGTTGTCCTTCAGCGCCTGCGACAGGCCGAGCGGGGTCTGGCCGCCCAGCTGGACGATGACACCGGCGACGGGGCCGGCGAGGGACTCCGCGTGGACGATCTCCAGCACGTCCTCCAGCGTGAGCGGCTCGAAGTACAGCCGGTCGGAGGTGTCGTAGTCGGTGGAGACGGTCTCCGGGTTGCAGTTGACCATCACGGTCTCGTACCCGGCGTCGGACAGCGCGAAGGAGGCGTGGACGCAGGAGTAGTCGAACTCGATGCCCTGGCCGATGCGGTTCGGACCGGACCCCAGGATGATCACCGCGGGCTTCTCGCGGGGCGCGACCTCGGTCTCCTCGTCGTAGGAGGAGTAGAAGTACGGCGTCTTCGCGGCGAACTCGGCGGCGCAGGTGTCGACCGTCTTGTAGACCGGGCGGATGCCGAGGGCGTGCCGGACCTCGCGGACGACGTCCTCGCGCAGGCCGCGGATCTCGGCGACCTGCTGGTCGGAGAAGCCGTGCCGCTTGGCCTCGGCGAGCAGGTCGGCGGTCAGCTCGGGCGCCTCGGCCAGCTCGTCCGCGATCTCCTTGATCAGGAAGAGCTGGTCCACGAACCAGGGGTCGATCTTCGTGTATTCGAAGATCTCCTCGGGGGTGGCGCCCGCGCGGATGGCCTGCATGACGGTGTTGATCCGGCCGTCGGTCGGGCGTACGGCCTCGCGCAGCAGGGCCTCCTTGTCGCCGGGGTCGCCGACGAAGGTGAACTGGCTGCCCTTCTTCTCCAGCGAGCGCAGCGCCTTCTGGAAGGCCTCGGGGAAGTTGCGGCCGATGGCCATGGCCTCGCCGACCGACTTCATGGTGGTGGTCAGCGTGGAGTCGGCCTGCGGGAACTTCTCGAACGCGAACCGCGGGGCCTTGACGACCACGTAGTCGAGCGTGGGCTCGAAGGAGGCCGGGGTCTCCTGCGTGATGTCGTTCGGGATCTCGTCCAGCGTGTAGCCGACGGCCAGCTTGGCGGCGATCTTGGCGATCGGGAAGCCGGTCGCCTTGGAGGCGAGCGCCGAGGAGCGGGAGACGCGCGGGTTCATCTCGATGACGATCACGCGGCCGTCGTCGGGGTTCACGGCGAACTGGATGTTGCAGCCACCGGTGTCGACGCCGACCTCGCGGATGACGGCGATGCCGATGTCCCGCAGGATCTGGTACTCGCGGTCGGTCAGCGTCATCGACGGGGCGACGGTGATGGAGTCACCGGTGTGCACGCCCATGGGGTCGAAGTTCTCGATGGAGCAGACGACCACGACGTTGTCGTTCTTGTCGCGCATCAGCTCCAGCTCGTACTCCTTCCAGCCGAGGATGGACTCCTCCAGGAGCACCTCGGTGGTCGGCGAGAGCGTCAGGCCCTGCCCGGCGATGCGGCGCAGCTCCTCCTCGTCGTGGGCGAAGCCGGAGCCGGCGCCGCCCATGGTGAAGGACGGGCGGACGACGACCGGGTAGCCGCCGAGGGTCTCGACGCCCTTGAGGACGTCGTCCATGGTGTGGCAGATCACCGAGCGGGCGGACTCGCCGTGCCCGGTCTTGCGCCGGACCTCCTCCACGACGTTCTTGAACAGGTCGCGGTCCTCGCCCTTGTGGATCGCCTCGGGCTTGGCGCCGATCAGCTCGACGCCGTACTTGGCCAGGGCGCCGCTGTCGTGCAGCGAGATGGCGGTGTTCAGGGCCGTCTGGCCGCCCAGGGTGGGCAGCAGCGCGTCGGGGCGCTCCTTGGCGATGATCTTCTCGACGAACTCGGGGGTGATCGGCTCGACGTAGGTGGCGTCGGCGATCTCCGGGTCGGTCATGATCGTCGCCGGGTTGGAGTTGACCAGGATGACGCGCAGGCCCTCGGCCTTGAGCACGCGGCACGCCTGGGTGCCGGAGTAGTCGAACTCGGCGGCCTGGCCGATGACGATCGGGCCGGAGCCGATGACCAGGACGGACTGGATATCGGTGCGCTTAGGCACGCTGGCCCTCCATCAGGGAAACGAAGCGGTCGAACAGGTAGGCGGCGTCGTGCGGGCCCGCTGCCGCTTCGGGGTGGTACTGGACGGAGAAGGCCGGCTGGTCGAGCAGCTGGAGCCCCTCCACGACGTCGTCGTTCAGGCAGACGTGCGAGACCTCGGCGCGGCCGAACCTCGTCTCGCTGACCTTGTCGAGCGGCGCGTCCACGGCGAAGCCGTGGTTGTGCGCGGTGACCTCGACCTTGCCGGTCGTACGGTCCTGGACCGGCTGGTTGATGCCCCGGTGGCCGTACTTCAGCTTGTAGGTGCCGAAGCCGAGGGCGCGGCCGAGGATCTGGTTGCCGAAGCAGATGCCGAACAGCGGCGTCCGGCGCTCCAGGACGGCGGTCATCAGGGCCACCGGGCCGTCGGCCGTCGCGGGGTCGCCGGGGCCGTTGGAGAAGAACACCCCGTCGGGCTCGACGGCGTAGATCTCCTCGGCGGTGGCGGTGGCCGGCAGCACGTGCACCTCGATGCCGCGCTCGGCCATGCGGTGCGGGGTCATGCCCTTGATGCCGAGGTCGACGGCGGCGACGGTGAACTTCTTCTGGCCGACCGCGGGGACGACGTACGCCTCCTTGGTGGCGACCTCCTCGTAGAGGCTCGCGCCCTTCATGTGCGGCTGGGCCTGTACGCGCTCCAGCAGCTCGGCGTCGGCCGCGAGTGCCTCGCCGGAGAAGACGCCGGCGCGCATCGAGCCGCGCTCGCGCAGGTGGCGGGTGAGGGCGCGGGTGTCGATGCCGGAGATGCCGACGACGCCCTGCCGCTCCAGCTCGTCGTCCAGGGAGCGCCTGGAGCGCCAGTTGGACGGCACGCGCGCGGGGTCGCGCACGACGTAGCCGGAGACCCAGATGCGGCCCGACTCGTCGTCCTCGTCGTTCCAGCCGGTGTTGCCGATCTGGGGGGCGGTCGCGACGACGATCTGGCGGTCGTACGACGGGTCGGTGAGGGTCTCCTGGTAGCCGGTCATGCCGGTGGAGAACACGGCCTCGCCGAAGGTCTCCCCCACGGCCCCGTAGGCGCGACCGCGGAAGATGCGGCCGTCCTCCAGGACGAGTACGGCGGGAGCCTTCGCGGCTCCCCTGGTGGAGGTCGTCATCGCGCGCCTTCCGTGTCGTTGGTCATCTGGTTCAGGGTGTCGACCCAGTCGGCGTGCTCGGCCGCGTGGTCGGAGCGGAAGCCGGAGTCGATCAGTTTGTCGCCCAGCGCCCAGGTCACCACCAGCAGTCCGCCCTCGGTGAGGACCTTGCCGGCGATGCCCTTGTCCAGCCGGGCGCCGCGCAGTGCGGCCGTGGGGACGAAGAAGTCGGTGGCGCCGGGGCGCTCGACGAGGAGCCCCGCGTCGGTCAGGGTGAGCCGGGCCCGGCTGCGGGTGCCCAGGCCGTGGGCCACGATCCGGTCCAGCCACTGCCCGGCGGTGGTGGAGCCGTGGTAGCGGCCGCTCATGCCCAGTTTCACCGGGCCGGTCTCCTCCGGCGCGGTGGGCAGCGCCGGGAGGTCACCCTGAAGGGTGCCGCGCCACTTCCAGCCCTCGCGCATCAGCCAGTAGACGAGCGCGATGAACAGGGCCAGTCCGACGAGCCAGCCGATGCGGCCGCCCCAGTCGGTGACCTCGGCGGACTTCCGTGCCTCGGCCAGCAGGATTACAGGTGTCACGTGAGCTTCCCGTCGACGAGCGTGGCCTTGCCCCGCAGCCACGTGTGCGTCACACGGCCCGGCAGCTCACGTCCCTGGTAGGGGGTGTTGCGGCTGCGTGAGGCGAAGCCCGCGGGGTCCACCAGGCCACGGTATTCCGTGTCGACGAGGGTGAGGTTGGCGGGCTCACCAGCCGAGACGGGACGGCCGTGCCGGGTGGCCTGTCCGATCTGCGCGGGCTTGACGGACATGCGGTCGGCGACGCCGGCCCAGTCCAGCAGACCCGTGTCGACCATGGTCTCCTGGACCACCGACAACGCGGTCTCCAGGCCCACCATGCCCATGGCGGCGGCGGCCCACTCGCAGTCCTTGTCCTCGTGCGGGTGCGGGGCGTGGTCGGTGGCGACGATGTCGATCGTGCCGTCGGCGAGCGCCTCGCGCAGGGCCATGACGTCGCGCTCGGTGCGCAGCGGCGGGTTGACCTTGTAGACGGGGTCGTAGGTGCGCACCAGCTCGTCGGTGAGGAGCAGGTGGTGCGGGGTGACCTCGGCGGTGACCTGGATGCCCCGGGACTTGGCCCAGCGGACGATCTCCACGGAGCCGGCCGTCGACAGGTGGCAGATGTGGACGCGGGAGCCGACGTGCTCGGCGAGCAGCACGTCGCGCGCGATGACCGACTCCTCGGCGACGGCCGGCCAGCCGCCCAGGCCCAGTTCGGCGGAGACGACGCCCTCGTTCATCTGGGCGCCCTCGGTCAGCCGGGGCTCCTGGGCGTGCTGGGCGACGACGCCGCCGAACGCCTTCACGTACTCCAGCGCGCGGCGCATGATCACGGCGTCGTCGACGCACTTGCCGTCGTCGGAGAAGACGGTGACACCGGCGGCGGACTCGTGCATCGCGCCCAGCTCGGCGAGCTTGCGTCCCTCCAGGCCGACGGTGACGGCGCCGATGGGCTGCACGTCGCAGTAGCCGTGCTCCTGGCCGAGCCGCCAGACCTGCTCGACCACGCCGGCGGTGTCGGCGACGGGGAAGGTGTTGGCCATGGCGAAGACGGCCGTGTAGCCGCCGCTCGCCGCAGCGCGGGTGCCGGTGAGGACGGTCTCGGAGTCCTCGCGGCCCGGCTCGCGCAGGTGGGTGTGCAGGTCGACCAGGCCCGGCAGCAGCACCTTGCCGCCGGCCTCGACGACCTCGGCACCCTCGGCGGACAGCCCGGCACCGGTCCCGGCGATGGTCTCCCCGTCGATCAGCACGTCCTGCGGCGCGCCGCCGAGCACCTTCGCACCACGGATCAAGATCTTGCTCATGGGTTTTCTACTTCTCCTCGGTACGGGCGGGGGTGACGGCGGGCTCGTTGCCGCCGAGCAGCAGGTAGAGGACGGCCATCCGGATGGAGACGCCGTTGGCGACCTGCTCGACGGCGGTGCAGCGGCCGGAGTCGGCGACCTCGGCGGTGATCTCCATGCCGCGGACCATGGGGCCGGGGTGCATCACGATGGCGTGCTCGGGCAGCCGGGCCATGCGGTCGCCGTCCAGGCCGTAGCGGCGGGAGTACTCGCGCTCGGTCGGGAAGAAGGCCGCGTTCATGCGCTCGCGCTGGACGCGGAGCATCATCACGGCGTCGCTCTTGGGCAGCGTGCTGTCGAGGTCGTACGACACCTCGCAGGGCCACTTCTCGACGCCGACCGGGACGAGGGTGGGCGGGGCGACCAGGGTGACCTCGGCGCCGAGGGTGTGCAGCAGGTCGACGTTGGAGCGGGCGACCCGGCTGTGCAGGACGTCGCCGACGACGGTGATCCGCCTGCCGGACAGGTCCTGGCCGAGCCCGGCGTCGCGGCCGATCAGCCGGCGGCGCATGGTGAAGGCGTCCAGCAGGGCCTGGGTGGGGTGCTGGTGCGTGCCGTCGCCGGCGTTGATGACGGCGGCGTCGATCCAGCCGGAGTTGGCGAGCCGGTACGGGGCCCCGGAGGCGCCGTGCCGGATGACCACGGCGTCGACGCCCATGGCCTCCAGGGTCTGCGCGGTGTCCTTGAGGGACTCGCCCTTGGACACCGAGGATCCCTTGGCGGTGAAGTTGATGACGTCCGCGGACAGCCGCTTCTCGGCGGCCTCGAACGAGATCCGCGTGCGCGTGGAGTCCTCGAAGAAGAGGTTGACGATCGTCCGGCCGCGCAGGGTCGGCAGCTTCTTGATCGGCCGGTCGGCGACCCGGGCCATCTCCTCGGCGGTGTCGAGGATCAGGACGGCGTCGTCGCGGGTGAGATCGGCGGCCGAGATGAGATGACGCTGCATCTGTCAGGCTCCGTAAGGCAGTTCATTCGGGAGAATTACGACATACCGGGCATCGGTCGGCACGCCGGGGGCGGCCGGGTGCCCGGCTCGCTAGTGACCGGCCGGCTTCGCACCGAGGAGCACGGTGTCGCGACCGTCCTCCTCGGCGAGCTGCACCTTGACCGTCTCCCGCAACGACGTGGGGAGGTTCTTGCCGACGTAGTCGGCGCGGATGGGCAGTTCACGGTGGCCCCGGTCGACCAGGACCGCGAGCTGCACCGCGCGCGGGCGCCCGATGTCGTTCAGCGCGTCGAGGGCGGCACGGATGGTGCGCCCGGAGAAGAGCACGTCGTCGACGAGGACGACCAGCCGGCCGTCGATGCCGTCACCGGGGATCTCGGTACGGGCCAGCGCACGCGGCGGGTGCATGCGCAGGTCGTCGCGGTACATCGTGATGTCGAGCGAGCCGACGGGGACCGTGCGGTCGGTGATCTGCGCCAGCTTGGCGGCGAGCCGCTGGGCGAGGAAGACGCCCCGGGTCGGAATGCCGAGGAGCACCACGTCGTCGGCGCCCTTGGCGCGCTCGACGATCTCGTGGGCGATGCGGGTCAGCACCCGCGCGATGTCGGGACCTTCGAGAACGGGCCGGGCATCGGACGCCTGAGGATGCGCGTGCAGGTCCTGCCTGCCGTGCCTGTCGTGCTTGTCCATACGAAACGGACCCCCTTCTCCGCCTCACGGGACGGATCTTAAAGGACGTCGGATTTGCGCCATCCACGGTAGCAGGTCGCGCACCGCCTCCCGGCCTCCCCCCTGTCACCCGCTTGGCCTAGTGGACGGCCACTACCACGGAAGAGTCGGTGTGGACCATTCGGCTTGACGCATGAGAGTCACGCTGCGTAACCTCACAGTGAGTTACCAGCCGCGCGGCGGGAAGACAGCCGGCCGCGTCGACACAGTGTCCGGGGAGCCATATGTCCAGCGAATACGCCAAACAGCTCGGGGCCAAGCTCCGGGCCATCCGCACCCAGCAGGGCCTTTCCCTCCACGGTGTCGAGGAGAAGTCCCAGGGGCGCTGGAAGGCCGTGGTGGTCGGTTCGTACGAGCGCGGCGACCGCGCCGTGACCGTCCAGCGTCTTGCCGAGTTGGCCGATTTCTATGGCGTCCCGGTCCAGGAACTCCTGCCGGGCACCACGCCGGGCGGGGCCGCCGAGCCGCCGCCGAAGCTGGTCCTGGACCTGGAGCGGCTGGCCACCGTGCCGGCCGAGAAGGCGGGCCCGCTGCAGCGCTACGCGGCGACGATCCAGTCCCAGCGCGGCGACTACAACGGCAAGGTGCTGTCGATCCGCCAGGACGACCTGCGCACACTCGCCGTCATCTACGACCAGTCCCCCTCGGTCCTCACCGAGCAGCTGATCAGCTGGGGCGTGCTGGACGCGGACGCGCGCCGCGCGGTGGCCTCGCACGAAGAGGCGTAGCCCCCTCCCAGGACTCAGCAGAAACGTGCCGCCGGGGTGGCCGGACCTTCATGGTCCGGCCACCCCGGCGGCGTTCTGCGACGAGGCCGCGCCCGCCCGGCACCGGCGTCGGCACGCGCGGCCGGGCCTCGGACGCCGGTGACGAGGCCGGGGTCCGCCTGGGGCGGACGTGCGCCATGGGCGGACGCGCCCGGCACCGCAGCGCGGACATGCCTGAGGGGCGCGGGGAACTGCGCGACGCGCCACGGGAGACCCGCAGCCGCCGTACGGCAGTCCTCTGCGCCCCTCTGGGCGGGCTGTGCGGCTACGCGCGCCGCAGCGTCGGCTTCAGCTCCTTCAGCCGGCCCAGCAGGCCGTTGACGAAGGCGGGCGACTCGTCCGTCGAGAACTCCTTCGCCAGCTGCACCATCTCGTCCAGGACGACGGCGTCCGGGGTCTCGTCGACCCAGATCAGCTCGTACGCGCCCAGCCGCAGGATGTTGCGGTCGACGACCGGCATGCGGTCCAGCGTCCAGCCCACGGCGTACTGGGCGATCAGCTCGTCGATCCGCGTCGCGTGCTCCGCGTAGCCCTCGACCAGTTGCATCGTGTACTCGCTGACCGGCGGCTGCCGGGTGTCGGACCGGGACAGCCGGACCCAGTCCGCGAGGACCGTCAGGACGTCGGCGCCGCGCTGATCGCCCTCGAAGAGGATCTGGAAAGCGCGCTTGCGGGCCGTGTTGCGGGCAGCCACGGTTAGCTGTTCACCCGGCCGAGGTAGTCGCTGGTGCGGGTGTCGACCTTGATCTTCTCACCGGTGGTGATGAAGAGCGGGACCTGGATCTGGTGGCCGGTCTCCAGGGTGGCGGGCTTGGTACCACCGGTGGAGCGGTCGCCCTGGACACCCGGCTCGGTCTCCTGGACGACCAGCTCGACGGCGGCCGGCAGCTCGACGAAGAGCACCTCGCCCTCGTGCTGGGCCACGGTGGCCGTGAAGCCCTCGATGAGGAAGTTGGCGGCGTCGCCGACGGCCTTGCGGTCGACCATCAGCTGGTCGTACGTCTCCATGTCCATGAAGACGAAGTACTCGCCGTCCATGTACGAGAACTGCATGTCGCGCTTGTCGACAGTGGCCGTCTCGACCTTGACACCGGCGTTGAAGGTCTTGTCGACCACCTTGCCGGAGAGCACGTTCTTCAGCTTGGTGCGCACGAAGGCCGGGCCCTTGCCAGGCTTGACGTGCTGGAACTCGACGACGGACCAGAGCTGGCCGCCTTCGAGCTTGAGCACCAATCCGTTCTTGAGGTCGTTCGTGGAAGCCACGGTTGCGGAATCTCCTGGACTGACGTGGACGACCACGGGGGCACGCACTCCTACAGCGCGAGCAGCTCCTTGGTCGTGATGGTGAGTAGCTCGGGTCCGCCGTCCGCCTCGGGGCGCACGACGAGCGTGTCATCGATCCGGACACCGCCCCGGCCCGGGAGGTGGACCCCCGGTTCGACGGTGACCGGCACGCAAGCGTCCAGTTTACCCATGGCCGCGGGCGCCAACTGCGGGTCCTCGTCGATTTCGAGTCCGACCCCGTGTCCGATCAGCGGTGGCAGGGCCTCCGCATAGCCCGCGGTGTCCAGTACCTGCCGTGCCGCGCGGTCCACGTCGCGGTAGGCGGCGCCGGGTGCGAGGAACTCCCGTCCGGCCCGCTGAGCGGCGAAGACGAGGTCGTACAGCTCGATCTGCCAGTCGGCCGGCGAGGTGCCGATGACGAACGTACGGCCGATCTCGCAGCGGTAGCCGCGGTAGGTGGCGCCGAGGCAGACGGAGAGGAAGTCCCCCTCCTCCACGCGCCGGTCGGTGGGCCGGTGCCCCCGGCGGCCGGCGTGCGGGCCGGTGGCCACGGAGGTGGGGAACGCCGGGCCGTCGGCGCCGTGGTCCACCAGGCGCCGCTCCAGCTCCAGCGCGAGGTGCCGTTCGGTGCGGCCGACCAGGATGGACTCCAGCAGTTCGCCGAGGGCCTGGTCGGCGATCTCGGCGCCGATGCGGATGCAGGAGATCTCCTCCTCGTCCTTGACCACCCGCAGCTGCTCGACGGCGCCGCCGATGTCGGTGAGGCGGAGCCCGGGGGCGACCGAGGCGAGGGCTCTGTGCCGGGCCACGGTGAGGTGGTGCTCCTCGACCGCCAGGGAGTCGGCTCCCTGGGCCGCGGCGAGGCCGGCCGCCGCGACCGAGGCGTCACCGCCGTTCGCGGCGAGGACGTGCAGGCGCACGTGCTCGTCCGGCCTGCCTTCGTAGGGACGGTCCTCCGGCGGGCCGGCGCACACCAGGAGGTCCTCGCTCCGGCCGAGCAGCAGGACGGCTCCCTGCGGGGCTGCGGCGGCGAGGTAGCGGACGTTGGCCGGGCGGGTGACGAGCGCTGCCGCGGTGCCGGCCGCGTTGACGTGGTCCCGCAGCCGGGATCGGCGGTTCGCGTACACCTCTGACATGAGATGAGCGTAGGAGTTCTGGGCGATTTGTGCCGATTGAGAGGGCCGAGTGGGGTTCCGCGGGGTGCTGACGCATACGCCGGGGGTGCTGAGGGGTGCGCTGCGGGGCGCTGAGGCATACGCCGCAGGGTGTCGGGACGGCGCGGGGCGGGGGTCCACCGGGTCCGCGCGGTAGGGTCGGCCGCCCGCCGCACACGTCAGCCGCGTGCGGTGTAGCGGGTGTCTTGCCCTGCACGAGGGCCCGCTTCCCCTTACTCTTCCCCGCATGGCTGCGGCTCACGGACGAATGTCGGACAGCGCTGATGGAATGGGCGACGTGAAGGACACCGAAGATGCGGACCGGCGCTCTGGCAAGCCTGGGCCGCCGGCCTTCCTGGCCGCGGTGGAAGCCCTGCGCAGCAGCCGGCTGCGGCCGCAGGTCGAGGTGGAGCCGACGCCCGCCCCGCAGCGGCTCGCCCCGTACGCGTACGCGCTGGAGGCGGTGGTGGTCGACGGCGAGCAGGAGCTGGCCGACGGCCGGCTGGTGCTGCTGCACGACCCGGCCGGGCACGAGGCGTGGCGGGGCACGTTCCGGCTGGTGACGCTGGTGCGTGCCGAGCTGGAGCCGGAGATGGCCGCCGATCCGCTGCTGCCGGAGGTGTGCTGGTCGTGGCTGACCGGGGCGCTGCAGGCGCGCGGTCTCGGCTACGGCGAGCCCAGCGGCACGATCACCCGGGCCGGCTCGCACTACTTCGGCGGGCTGGCCGAGCGGCCGGCCGCCTCGCAGATCGAGATCCGGGCGTCGTGGACACCCCGCGAGGGACTGGGCGGGGTGCCGGACACCGCCGCCCACCTGCTCTCCTGGTGCGATCTGCTGGCGCAGGTCGCGGGCCTGCCGCCGGCCGGTCCGGGGGACGCGTCGGTGGTGACCCTGCCGCAGCGCAGGGGCCCGCAGTCACCCTGAGCCCTTCCTAGCCCCCCGAGGCCCCAGCCTCGCCGGGCCCGCCGAGCCTCGCCGGGCCCACCGAGCCTCGCTCCCTCCCGAGTCTCGCCCCCCAGCCTCGCCGGGCCCACCGAGCCTCGCTCCCTCCCGTGTCTCGCCCCCCGAGCCTCGCCGGGCCCGCCGAGCCTCGCTCCCTCCCGAGTCTCGCCCCCAGCCTCGCCGGGCCCGCCGAGCCTCGCCCCTCCCGAGCCTCGCCCCTCCCGAGCCCCGCCGGATGATCATCGCGGACGCCTTGTTGACCATCTCTTTGTCGATACGGCCACTTTCCGTACTCGAATCGCACTCGCCCGAACCGACTCGATCTTCGGATGATCGATCGCGTGTCCGAATTGCACAGATTGTTACTCACTAGATCGTGATCATTCTCTAAAGGCGGACGAGTTTGCTGCCGAAGACGACTGTGACCTTGAAAGCACGGTTCGTCCCGGCTTCCTCCCCACAAGCCGGCCCCGTCCCCCACCCAGGAGGCCTGGTGTCCGTTCTCCTTGAGCAACCCGCAAGCCTGGTCGCCTACCGCCCGAACAAGCCGACCGCCATGGTGGTCGTGGCCGACCCGCGCGTCCGTTCCACCGTCACCCGTCACCTGTGGGCGCTCGGCGTGCGTGATGTCATCGAAGCCTCGTCCATCGCGGAGGCTCGTCCCCGCATCGGCAACCCGCGCGACATCTGCGTCGCCGACGTCCACCTGCCCGACGGCTCCGGCCTGACCCTCCTGTCCGAGACCCGCGCCGCGGGCTGGCCCAACGGACTCGCGCTGTCCGCCGCCGACGACATCGGCGCGGTGCGCAACGCCCTGGCCGGCGGGGTCAAGGGCTACGTCGTCACCGGCACCCGCACCAACATCGGCCTCCCCAGCCGCCCGGGTGCCGCCCCCCTCGGCGCCGCCGCGCGCATGCACCGCCGCCCCCCGGGTGCCCCGAGCCACCCGGGCGGCTACCGGGAACTGTCCGGACGCGAGGTCGAGGTGCTGCGGCTGGTCGCGGAGGGCCAGTCGAACAAGGCGATCGGCGTCTCCATGGGCCTGTCCGCCCTCACCGTGAAGAGCCACCTCGCCCGCATCGCCCGCAAGCTGGGCACGGGGGACCGGGCCGGCATGGTGGCCGTGGCCCTGCGCACCGGGATCATCCACTGAGCCCAGCGGATGCCCCCTTCGGCGGAACCCGGCGTTCGCACCCGCGCACCAGCCACACCCCGAGCTGACTGGTTTACGCCCCTCCCGGGCCCGTCGACGGAACGTTCCGTCGACGGGCGCCGTCCGTACACGGATACCCTTGACAGGTGACCGACGCCCAAGACACCGCAGCAGACAGTTCCCTGCGCACCACCGGAGGCACCCCTCCGGACGACGCCGGATCTTCTGTGATGGGGGCGCCGACTCCGCTGCTCGAACCCCGCGAGGGCATTCCGCCCGTCGTCGCCGACGAGGCGGCCCTCGCCCGGGTGATCGCCGACTTCGCCGCCGGCTCCGGTCCGGTCGCCGTGGACGCCGAGCGCGCCTCCGGCTACCGCTACGGCCAGCGCGCCTATCTGGTGCAGCTGCGCCGCGAGGGCGCCGGGAGCGCGCTGATCGACCCCGTCGCCTGCCCCGACCTGTCCGGGCTCGGCGAGGCGCTGTCGGGCGTCGAGTGGGTGCTGCACGCCGCCACCCAGGACCTGCCGTGCCTGCGTGAGATAGGCATGATTCCGAGCCGCCTGTTCGACACCGAGCTGGCCGGCCGGCTCGCCGGCTTCCCCCGGGTCGGCCTCGGCGCCATGGTGGAGGGCGTCCTCGGCTACGTGCTGGAGAAGGGCCACTCCGCCGTCGACTGGTCGACCCGTCCGCTGCCCGAGCCGTGGCTGCGCTACGCCGCGCTCGACGTCGAACTGCTCGTCGACCTGCGGGACGCCCTGGAGAAGGAGCTGGACCGGCAGGGCAAGCTGGAGTGGGCCCTGCAGGAGTTCGACGCGATCGCGTCGGCCCCGCCGGCCGAGCCGCGCAAGGACCCCTGGCGCCGTACGTCCGGGATGCACAAGGTGCGCCGGCGCCGGCAGCTCGCCGTCGTGCGGGAGCTGTGGCAGACCCGGGACCGCATCGCCCAGCGCCGGGACGTCTCGCCCGGGAAGGTGCTGAGCGACGCCGCCATCGTGGAGGCCGCGCTCGCCCTGCCCGGCTCCGTGCACGCCCTCGCCGCGCTGAACGGTTTCGGGCACCGGACCGGACGGCGGCAGCTTGAGCAGTGGCAGGCGGCGGTGGACCGGGCCAAGGCCCTGCCCGACTCCGGGCTGCCGCAGCCGGGACAGCCCGTGACCGGGCCGCCGCCACCGCGGGCGTGGGCCGACAAGGATCCGGCCGCGGCGGCCCGGCTGTCCGCGGCCCGGGCGGGGGTGTCGGCCCTTGCCGAGCGGCTCACCATGCCGCAGGAGAACGTGATCTCCCCGGACACGGTCCGGCGGATCTGCTGGGAACCGCCCGCGGTCGTCGACGCCGGTTCCGTGAGCGCCGCGCTGGCCGGGTACGGCGCGCGTCCGTGGCAGGTCGAACTGGTGACGCCCGTGCTGGTCGACGCGCTGGCCACCAAGAACGCCTAGCCGGCACGGGGCTCGATCACCCAAGAACGCCTGGCCGGCACAGGGCCCGATCACCCAAGAGCACTCGGCCGGCACAGGGCCCGATCGTCGTCGGCGGACGTGAACTCTCGTCCTTCTTCCCGGCCGCCTCGCCCGTGCCCTCTCCCGCTCCCCTCCCCCTTTGTTCCCGTCCCCCTCCGCCCCTTCCCTTCCCCTTTTCCCACCGGCCGCCTGCGCCTCTCTCAGGCCGCCGACGCGTCGAGGGAACGTCGAGATCGCGCCAAGATCCGGGGGCGTCGCGGGGTACGGGGTGCCGCTGCCGAAGGCGGACGCGCGCCGGCCGGCGATGTGACGTTCACCGCTCGGGGCGGCGGGGCTGGGCAGTTACGTTACTCATAAGTAGCATGGGTCCTGAGCGCGCGCTCAGCGCATCGCAGCAGTGCCACCCCGCACCCTGGAGGAGAGCCATCGTGCCTCGTACCGTCAGGGACGTCGTCTTCGTCGACGGCGTCCGCACCCCGTTCGGCAAGGCGGGCCCGAAGGGCATCTACCACGAGACCCGTGCCGACGACCTCGTCGTGAAGGCGATCCGGGAGCTGCTGCGCCGCAACCCCGGTCTGGACCCGAAGAAGATCGACGAGGTCGCCATCGCCGCGACCACGCAGATCGGTGACCAGGGTCTGACCCTCGGCCGCACGGCCGGCATCCTGGCCGGTCTGCCGCAGTCCGTCCCGGGCTACTCCATCGACCGCATGTGCGCCGGCGCCCTGACCGCCGTGACGACCACCGCCGGTTCGATCGCCTTCGGCGCGTACGACGCCGTCATCGCCGGTGGTGTCGAGCACATGGGCCGTCACCCGATGGGCGAGGGCGTGGACCCGAACCCGCGGTTCGTCTCCGAGAAGCTGGTCGACGAGTCCGCCCTGTTCATGGGCATGACCGCGGAGAACCTGCACGACCGCTACCCGCAGATCACCAAGCAGCGCACCGACGAGTACGCGGTGCGCTCGCAGGAGAAGGCCGCCAAGGCGTACGCCGACGGCAAGATCCAGCAGGACCTGGTGCCGATCTCGGTGCGCCGCACCAACGCCGAGGCCGGCGAGACCGGCTGGGGCCTGGTCACGGCCGACGAGCCGATGCGCCCGGGCACCACCCTGGAGAACCTGTCCGGCCTGAAGACGCCGTTCCGTGTGCACGGCCGGGTCACCGCGGGCAACGCGGCCGGACTGAACGACGGCGCCACCGCGTCGATCATCGCGAGCGAGGACTTCGCCCGCGAGAACGACCTGCCGGTCAAGATGCGCCTGGTGTCGTACTCCTTCGCGGGCGTCGAGCCGGAGGTCATGGGCTACGGTCCGATCCCGGCCACGGAGAAGGCCCTCGCCCAGGCGGGGCTGTCGATCTCCGACATCGGCCTGTTCGAGATCAACGAGGCCTTCGCCGTCCAGGTGCTGGCCTTCCTCGACCACTACGGCATCGCGGACGACGACGAGCGCGTCAACCAGTACGGCGGCGCGATCGCCTTCGGTCACCCGCTGGCCTCCTCCGGCGTCCGTCTGATGACGCAGCTGGCCCGCCAGTTCGAGGAGCAGCCGCACGTCCGCTACGGCCTGACCACCATGTGCGTCGGCTTCGGCATGGGCGCGACGGTCATCTGGGAGAACCCGCACTTCGAGGGGGACAAGTGAGCACCACCGCCGAGCTTCTGCAGCAGGCTTCCGAACTGTTCCCCGACGAGGTCGTCACCAGTGCGCACGTACGCCACTTCGACCTGCCGTCCGGCGCCGGCCGCTTCGCGCTGATCACGCTGGACAACGGCCTGGACCACACCAAGCCGACCACCTTCGGCCCGGCGTCGCTGGCGAACCTGAACACCGCCCTCGACCAGGTCGAGAAGGAGGCGGCCGACGGCGAGATCGTCGGTGTCGGCATCACCGGCAAGCCGTTCATCTTCGCGGTCGGCGCCGACCTCAAGGGCGTCGAGCTGCTGAAGGAGCACGAGCACGCGCTCGCCATCGGCAAGGGCGGCCACGAGGTCTTCAAGCGCCTCGGCGCGCTCGCGGTCCCGACCTTCGCCTACTACAACGGCGCCGCGATGGGCGGCGGCGTCGAGGTCGGCCTGCACTGCTCCTACCGGACCGTCTCCAAGGCGATCCCGGCGTTCTCGCTGCCCGAGGTCTTCCTCGGCCTCGTCCCCGGCTGGGGCGGCTGCACCCTGCTGCCGAACCTGATCGGCGCCGACAAGGCCGTCTCGGTCATCATCGAGAACTCGCTCAACCAGAACAAGCAGCTCAAGGGCCGCCAGGTCTTCGAACTGGGCATCGCCGACGCCGTCTTCGAGGGCGCCGACTTCCTGGAGCAGTCGCTGATCTGGACCGCCCAGGTGCTCAAGGGCGAGATCACGGTCGAGCGGCCGGAGATCGACCGCGGCGAGGGCTGGGACCAGGCCGTCGCCAAGGGCCGGTTCATCGCGGACTCCAAGGTGCACGGCGCCGCCCCGGCCGCCTACCGCGCCCTGGACATCATCGCCGCCGCCAAGAACGCCGACCTCCAGCAGGGTTACGACGCCGAGGACCAGGCCCTCGCCGACCTGATCATGGGCGGCGAACTGCGCTCGGGCATCTACGCGTTCAACCTCGTCCAGAAGCGCGGCAAGCGTCCCGCCGGCGCCCCGGACAAGAACCTGGCCCGTCCGGTCACCAAGGTCGGTGTCGTCGGTGCCGGTCTGATGGCCAGCCAGCTCGCGCTGCTGTTCCTGCGCCGCCTCGAAGTACCCGTCGTCCTGACGGACATCGACCAGGAGCGCGTCGACAAGGGTGTGGGCTACGTCCACGCCGAGATCGACAAGCTGCTCGGCAAGGGCCGCGTCAACCAGGACAAGGCCAACCGCCTCAAGGCGCTGGTGACCGGTGTCCTGGACAAGGCCGAGGGCTTCGCGGACGCGGACTTCGTCATCGAGGCCGTGTTCGAGGAGATCGGCGTCAAGCAGCAGGTGTTCGCGGAGGTCGAGGCGGTCGCCCCGGCGCACGCGATCCTCGCCACCAACACCTCCTCCCTGTCGGTGTCGGAGATGGCGTCGAAGCTGAAGCACCCCGAGCGGGTCGTAGGCTTCCACTTCTTCAACCCGGTCGCGATCCTGCCCCTGCTGGAGATCGTCCGCGGTGAGAAGACCGACGACGCCTCGCTGGCGACCGCGTTCGCCGTGGCCAAGAAGCTGAAGAAGACCGCGGTCCTCACCAAGGACGCCCCGGCGTTCGTCGTGAACCGCATCCTGACGCGCTTCATGGGCGAGATCCAGAACGTCATCGACGAGGGCACCCCGGTCGAGGTCGCCGAGAAGGCGATCGAGCCGCTCGGTCTGCCGATGTCCCCGCTGGTCCTGCTGGAGCTGGTGGGCCCGGCGATCGGCCTGCACGTCTCGGAGACCCTCAACCGGGCCTTCCCGGACCGCTTCACGGTCTCCCCGAACCTCAAGGCGGTCGTCGAGGCGGGCAAGCGCGGCTTCTACGTCTACGACAGCGGCAAGCCGGAGCTGGACCCGGAGGTCGCCGCGCTGCTCAAGCAGGGCGACTCCGTGCTCACCGAGGAGCAGGTGCGCGCGCGGGTGCTGGACGCGGTGGCGCAGGAGATCGGGCTCATGCTCGACGAGGGCGTCGTCGCCGAGGCCCAGGACATCGACCTGTGCCTGATCACGGGCGCCGGCTGGCCCTTCCACCTGGGCGGCATCACGCCGTACCTGGACCGCGAGGGCGTCTCGGAGCGCGTGAACGGCAAGAAGTTCCTGGACCAGGGCGTGGCGAGCGTCCCGGCGTAAGGCACGCGCACGGTCGTACGATGCCCGGCACACCTCGTGGTGTGCCGGGCATCGGCGTCGTCACCCGGACCGGCGGGCGGTGCCGCTGTGACCGGGGCGCGCACCGGAGGATGTCCGCGCGGCGGGTGCCGGCCGCTCAGACCTCCCGCCACGCCTCCAGCGCCAGCCCCGGCTCGTCCTTGCGGCGGGTCAGCTGGAGCCGGCCGGTCGACGGGGACAACGTTGCCGCCACCACCCGGCCCGTCTCGTCCGTCGTCAGGGACACCAGGGCGTCCAGCGGCAGTTCGGGGCCCGACTCGGTCCACCAGGCCCCGGCCGACTCCTGCTCGGTCGGATAGGCGGCGAAGGCGACCCGCCGGCTCGCCGTCCGCTGGACCAGCAGCGTGCAGTCGTGGCCGTCCAGTTCGCAGCGGATCGCCGACACCGGGCCGGGACCCGCGGCGGGCAGCACGGTGACCGGCTTGCCGCCCGCGCGCCAGGCGCACAGATCGCCGGAGGTGTCGGTGTAGAAGACGGTCGTGCTGTCCGGGGAGGTGGCCAGGGCACGCAGGGTGCCCGGGCGGACCGGTGCCTGCAGGGTCTCCTGGAGCACGGGCTGGGCGCCCGGCTTCTCCTGACGCCAGTACAGCAGGCCCTGCGGGACGGCCGCGTACACCTCGACCCTCCCGGACTCCCCGGTGACCGCGGCGAGTCCGTCCCGTACCTCGCGGCCCTTCAGGTCACGCCAGGGGTCCCAGCCGCCCTTCTCCTTCTGCATGATCATGCTCACCCCGCCGCCCCTGTTCGGGACGAAGACGTGGGCGCGGCCCTGGGTGTCCACCGCGACGGCGGGCGTGCCGGTGCGGTCGCCCTTCCTGTTCGGGTGGCCGATCGGATGCCAGTCCAGGGCCGCCAGGTGCGGGCGGAAGTGCGTGGAGTGCACCAGCCCGGCCTCGCCCGCGACGGTGGGCCGCCAGGAGACCAGGTGGGTGTAGCCGTCGGCGCCCTGGCCGGCCGCCAGGACGGGGTGCAGTCGCTGTTCGCCGCCCACCTTGCGGGGTGCGGACCAGGGTCCGTGGGGGCCACGCTCGGCCCGGCACAGGACGGCGTCACCCGACAGCTGGTAGACACTGAGGCGGCCGTCTCGGCCGCGAAGGAGCCAGTCGCCGTTCACCGGTTCACTTTAAGCCGCTCGGCGCGTGCCGTGGGGCCCGGCCCCCGGTCCCCGGGCCGTGGGACCCTGGACGCATGAGCGACCCCGTGCCACCCGTGCCGTCCCCCGCCCCGCGGCTCGTCGTCGTGGACGGCGCGAACGTCGTCGGCTCCCGGCCCGACGGCTGGTGGCGGGACCGCGCGGCGGCGGCCGAGCGGCTGCGGGACCGGCTGGCCGGTGAGGGCCTGCCGGGATGTGCGGGGCCGGTGGAAATCGTGCTCGTGGTCGAGGGCGCGGCCCGTGGTGTGGCGTCGGTGCCGGGCGTCCGGGTGGAGCCGGCGCCGGGCAGCGGGGACGACCGGATCGTGGAACTGGCCGCCGAGAACGCCGGCCGCAGCCGTCTGGTGGTGACCGCCGACCGGGAACTGCGGCGCCGGGTCACGGAGCTGGGCGCGGAGGTGACGGGCCCGCGCGCGGTCTGGGGCTGAACCCCGGCGACCCCGGCACCACGGCCTGGGAACACCGACGGACACGGGCACGAGCCACGACCGCACGACACCCACGGCCGCGACAGCACCCACGCCCACATCCGCACCCACAGCCGCGTCCGCAGCCCGCCCGCACCGCAGCCGCAGCCGCGTCCGCCGGCACCGCCCCGCAGCCGCAGCAGCCGCCTCTCCGCCGCAGGCGCTCCCGCCCCCGCGCCCGGGCAGCCGCATCCGTAGCCCGCCCGCACCGCAGCCGTAGCCGCCGCCTGACCGCCGTAGCCGCAGCCTGACCGCCGCAGGCGTTCCCGTCCCCGCTTCCGGGCAGCCGCCGCTACGGCCCCGGTGCCCGGGTGTACAGGACCGCTCCGTCCACCCGGCCGGCCTCCTCGTAGCCCGCCGCGAGGAGGCGGCGCAGCGTCGGGAGGCGGCCGGGGGCGTAGGGCTTGCCGCGGGAGTCGTCGACGACCAGGGCGGGGGCGTGCGTGGTCATCTCCCGGCGGAAGACCGGCCAGGTGCCCGCGACCGCGTACTTCTCCCCCACCCGGGGGCCGTCCCGGCCGCCGCTGTAGTTGGTGAGCAGTCCCGCGGTGAGGTAGCGGGTGGCGGGGGTGCGGCCGGCCAGCCAGTAGGTCTCCGGGTGCATGCCCCACACGAGGACCCGGTCGGCGGGAGCCGTGCGCTGCGCGAGGGCCGCCGCCAGCCGCTCGGCGTGCGCGAGTTCGGGGCGGGGGGCGAGCAGGCCCCAGCCGACGAAGAGGGCGCAGGAGCAGACCGAGGTGAGGACGGCGGCCGTGTACCGCTCACGGGGCAGGACGTGCAGCGCGGCGGTGGCCAACAGGGCGAGCGGCGGGGTGAGTTGCAGGTAGTAATGGCCGAAGAAGTGGCAGCCGAGCAGCACGGCGCCGGCCGAGGCGGCCAGCCACAGCCACAGCTCGGGCACGTGGCCGCGGGCGCCGCGCAGGGCCCGTGCGACCGGCGGCAGCAGGCCCGCCGAGGCCGCCGCCAGGATCGCCGCGTTGGTCAGCGCCCGGACCAGGACGTGGAGTTCGGAGCCGGTGACGGAGGCGTACGCGGTGGAGCCGGTCACCGTCCAGAACAGGAAGCCGGCCGGGTCCGTCGCCAGCGCCGCGCCGAGCACGGGCGCGGCGAACCCGGCCGCGAGCCGTGGCAGGCCGGCCCGCAGCCCGCCGCCCTGCCGGTGCAGCAGCCAGAGCACCGGCAGCAGTGCCGCTCCCCCGGTCTGCTTGGTCAGGAAGGCGGCGGCCACGGCGGCCCCGGCCAGACCCCAGCGCGCGCGGTCCGCGCACCACAGGGCGGCGGCCGTGCCGGGCAGTATGAACACCTCGAAGGTGGCGGCCTGCGCGTCCTCGGGGTTGAGTCCGACCGAGACCAGCAGGTAGAGCACTCCGGCGGTGCGGCCGGCCCGGTCGCCCCAGCGGCGGCGGGCCACGGAGGCCAGCAGGGCGGCGGTGAGCAGCTGGGCGAGGACGGCGAGCACCCGCAGGGGGGTCAGCGAGCCGGAGCCGAAGAGCGCGAACGCGCCCTGGTACAGCCAGGGCAGCACCGGCGGCTTGCGGTCCACCACCGTCTCGTACAGCCGGCCGCCCTGGGCCAGCAGCCGGGCCTGTACGGCGAGGAAGCCCTCGTCCGGGTTCCAGAGCGGCTGCGCGAAGGAGGGGATCCGGGTGACGCAGGCCAGCGCGGCCAGCAGGGGCACGAGCCGCGCCCAGTACGCCGTCCGGGTGACCGCGGTCCGGGCGGGGGCGAGCGGGGCGGCGAGCATGCCAGCACGCTATCCGGCCCCGGGGCCCCGGCCGGTGCGGGACATACGGGACCGGAGCGGGAGTATCGCCGCCCGGCCCTGGGTCGCCGGAGCCCCGCGGCGTCCCACCGCCCGGCCCTGGACGGCGGACCCCCGCGGCGTCCCGCCGACCGGGCCTTGTCGCCGTCCGGACCTGGTCGGCGTCGGGGCCTGGTCGGCGTCCGGGCCTAGTCGGCGGATCCCCGCGGCGTGCGCGCGTCCTGCTCGGCCGCGGCCGCCTCGCGCTGACCCAGACGGCTGTGCGAGCGGCCGTAGAGGAAGTAGACGACGAAGCCGATGATCATCCAGACGGCGAACCGGATCCACGTCTCGGCGGGCAGGTTGAGCATCAGCCACAGCGAGGCGCACACGGACAGGATCGGGACGACCGGTACCCACGGGGTGCGGAAGGCGCGCGGCAGGTCGGGGCGGGTCCTGCGCAGGATGATGACGCTGAGGGCGACGACGACGAACGCGAACAGCGTGCCGATGTTCACCAGTTCGGCGAGTTCGCTGAGGCTGGTGAAGCCGGCCACAACCGCGATGACCCCGCCGAGCAGGATGGTGGAGCGGTACGGCGTCTGGAACCGCGGGTGGGTGTGCGAGAAGAACCGGGGCAGCAGTCCGTCGCGGCTCATGGCGAAGAAGACCCGGGACTGGCCGAGCAGCAGGATCATGCACACCGTGGTGAGACCGATGGCGGCGCCGAAGCTGATCAGGCCCGCGTACCAGGGGTGTCCCGTGGCCTTGAAGGCGTCGGCGAGCGGCGCCTTGATCGACAGCGCGCTGTACTTCTGCATGCCGGTCACGACGATCGACACGGCGACGTACAGGACGGTGCAGATGACCAGGGAGCCCAGGATGCCGCGCGGGACGTCGCGCTGCGGGTTGCGGGTCTCCTCGGCGGCGGTGGCGACGACGTCGAAGCCGATGAACGCGAAGAACACCACGGACGCCGCGGTGAAGACGCCCATGACGCCGAAGTCGGAGGGCGCCCAGCCGAACATCAGCTGGATCAGGGGGGCCTTGAGGTTCCCCGCCGCCTCCGCGGACCGGGCCTTCGGGATGAACGGGTCGAAGTTCCCGCTCTTGACGAAGAAAGCCCCCGCGATGATCACGACGAGGACCACGGCCACCTTGATCGCGACGACCACGGAGGTGACGCGCGCGGACAGTTTCATGCCGACGACGAGGATGACCGTGAGCGCCAGGACGAGGGCCGCGGCGAGGATGTCGAAGCCGAAGCCCGTGGCGCCGTCCCGGCCGGACAGCGCGGCGGGCAGGTCCCAGCCCGCGTTGTCGAGCAGCGAGTGGATGTAGCCGGACCAGCCGACCGCGACCACCGCCGTGCCGAGCGCCAGTTCCAGGACCAGGTCCCAGCCGATGATCCAGGCGGGGAGTTCGCCGAGCGAGGCGTAGGAGAAGGTGTACGCGGAGCCCGCGACGGGGACCGAGGAGGCGAACTCGGCGTAGCACAGGGCGGCGAGGGCGCAGACGACACCGGCCACGACGAAGGACAGCGAAACGGCGGGACCGGCGGTGTTCCTGGCCGCCGTGCCGGTGAGGACGAAGATGCCGGTACCGATGATGACACCGACACCGAAGACGGTCAGGTCGAGGGCGGTCAGCGACTTCCTGAGCGAATGCTCGGGTTCCTCGGTGTCCTGGATGGACTGCTCGACGTTCTTCGTCCGGAACAGCGCGTTGCTCACGTGCCTGCCTCCCACGCTTGTGAGGCCTCGATATGGCTCAACATGATCGAGAGGGACGGGGAGCGTATTCCCCGGCACAGGCAGGTTCACGCACGCGGGCCGGTTCCGCCACCGGGAGGAGGCGCGGAACCGGCCCGCGGGGGCGGTTTTCGGCCGCGTTCTAGTCGCGGGCGGGCTCCACGGACTCCACGGTGCCGGCCGTGCCGCTGTACCTGCCGTCGAGCCGGGCGACGAGCCCGGTGACCTGGCGGGCGATGTCGGGCGCGGTCAGCCCGATCTCGGTGAGGACCTCGGCGCGGGAGGCGTGGTCGAGGAAGCGGGGCGGGATGCCGAAGTCGCGCAGCGGCACGTCCACCCCCGCGTCCCGCAGGGCCTGGGCGATCGCGGAGCCGACGCCGCCGGCCCGGCTGTTGTCCTCGACGGTGACGACGACCCGGTGCCGGTCCGCCAGCGGGGCCATGGCCTCGTCGACGGGCTTGACCCAGCGGGGGTCTACGACGGTGGTGGAGATGCCCTGCTTCTCCAGCAGAGCGGCGATCTCCAGGCACATCGGGGCGAGGGCGCCCACGGAGACCAGCAGCACGTCCGGGCGGTCCGTGCCGGGCTCGCGCAGCACGTCCATGCCGCCGACGCGGCTCACGGCGGGTACGGCGGGGCCGACGGCGCCCTTGGAGAAGCGCACGACGGTCGGCGCGTCCTCGACGGCGACGGCCTCGCGCAGCTGGGCCCGGACCTGGTCGGCGTCGCGCGGGGCGGCGAGCCGCAGGCCGGGCACGACCTGGAGGATCGACATGTCCCACATGCCGTTGTGGGAGGCGCCGTCGGTGCCGGTGACACCGGCCCGGTCCAGGACGAAGGTCACCCCGCACTTGTGCAGGGCGACGTCCATGAGGACCTGGTCGAAGGCGCGGTTGAGGAAGGTGGCGTACACGGCGAAGACCGGGTGCGTCCCGCCGTAGGCGAGGCCCGCCGCGGAGACCGCGCCGTGCTGCTCGGCGATGCCGACGTCGTACACGCGTTCGGGGAAGCGCTTGGCGAACCTGTCCAGGCCGACCGGCTGGAGCATGGCCGCGGTGATCGCGACGATGTCCTCGCGCTCCTCGCCCAGCTTGACCATCTCCTCGCCGAACACGGAGGTCCAGTCGGCGCCGGAGGAGGCGATCGGCAGCCCGGTGTCGGGGTGGATCTTGCCCACGGCGTGGAAGCGGTCGGCCTCGTCCTGGAGGGCGGGCTGGTAGCCCCGGCCCTTCTCGGTCAGGCAGTGCACGATGACCGGCCCGCCGAACCGCTTGGCGCGGGCCAGCGCCGACTCCAGCGCCTCGATGTCGTGGCCGTCGATCGGACCGACGTACTTCAGGCCCAGGTCCTCGAACATGCCCTGCGGGGCGATGAAGTCCTTCAGGCCCTTCTTGGCGCCGTGCAGCGTCTCGTACAGCGGCCTGCCGACGACCGGGGTGCGGTCGAGGATGTCCTTGGTCCGGGCGAGGAAGCGCTCGTAGCCGTCGGTCGTGCGCAGGGTGGCCAGGTGGTTGGCGAGGCCGCCGATGGTGGGTGCGTAGGAGCGCTCGTTGTCGTTGACGACGATGACGAGCGGGCGGTCCTTGGCCTCGGCGATGTTGTTCAGCGCCTCCCAGGCCATGCCGCCGGTCAGGGCCCCGTCGCCGATCACGGCGACGACGCGGCTGTCGCGCTCGTGCAGCTGGTTGGCCTTGGCGATGCCGTCGGCCCAGCCGAGCACGGTCGAGGCGTGGCTGTTCTCGATGACGTCGTGCTCGGACTCGCTCTGCGCGGGGTAGCCCGACAGGCCGCCCTTCATCTTCAGCTTCGAGAAGTCCTGCCGGCCGGTGAGCAGCTTGTGCACGTAGGACTGGTGGCCGGTGTCCCACAGCACCTTGTCCTTCGGCGAGTGGAAGACCCGGTGCAGGGCGATGGTCAGCTCCACCACACCGAGGTTCGGGCCGAGGTGGCCGCCGGTCTTGGAGACCGCGTCGACGAGGAAGGTCCGGATCTCCCCGGCCAGCTGGTCCAGCTCCTCCAGGCTGAGCCGGTCCAGATCGCGCGGTCCCGTGATACGGGTCAGCAGCGGCACCCGTGCCTCCTTGCAGTAGAGCTGATCGAGCTGTTGCCGGGCTTGGACGAGTCTAATGTTCCGCCCGCGCCTCCGACGGCCGGGCGGTGGATGCGGGCTCACGCGAACGGCTGTACCCCTGCGGGCCCCGGGTCGGACACGGCCGTGCCCGGCACCGTGGGACGGTGCCGGGCACGGCCGGTGCGGGTCGGGCTGCGCTCAGGCGCGGCCGGCCGACTTCTGGGTCTTGCGGGTCACCGAGTCGATGATGACCGTGGCGAGCAGCACCCCACCGGTGATCATGTACTGGATCGGGGTGGCGATGCCCCGCAGGGCGAGGCCGTACTGGATCGAGGTGATCACGAGGACACCGAGCAGCGCGTTCCAGGTGCGGCCCCGGCCGCCGAAGAGGCTGGTGCCGCCGATGACGGCCGCGGCGATGACGTTCATCAGCAGGTCGCCGGAGCCGGCGCTCTGGTTGGCGGCGGCGATCTTGGAGGCCCAGAACAGTCCGCCGACCGCGGCGAAGAAGCCCGCGATGGCGAAGACCGAGACGCGCACCAGGGTGACGTTGATACCGGCACGGCGGGACGCCTCGACGCTGCCGCCGAGCGCGAAGACCTTGCGGCCGTACGCGGTGCGGCGCAGCACGAAGTCGCTCCCGACCAGCACGATCGCGAAGAGCAGCACCGCGAGCGGCAGGCCCTTGTACTGGTTGAACATGACCGCGACGGCGAACACGGCGACCGCGAGCAGCACGGTGCGCAGCACGATGTCGCTCAGCGGGCGGGACGGGATGCCCGCGAGCGCGCGACGGCGGTTGCCGAGGAAGGCCGACAGGAAGTACCCGGCGACCGCGACGACGGCCAGCAGGTAGGCGGCGGCCACGTCCGAGAAGTAGTACGTGGTGAGCTTGCCGACCACGCCGTCGTCGTCGATGTTGATGGTGCCGTTGGAGCCCAGGATCTGGAGCATGAAGCCGTTCCAGAACAGCAGGCCGGCCAGGGTGACCGCGAACGCGGGGGCGCCGATGCGGGCGAAGAAGAAGCCGTGCAGGGCGCCGATGACCGCGCCGGCCGCGAGGGCGGCGAGCACGGCGACCCACTCGTTGACACCGTGGGTGACGCTCATCACGGCGGTGATGGCCGAGGAGACACCGGAGACGGAGCCGACGGAGAGGTCGATCTCGCCGAGCAGCAGCACGAAGATGATGCCGACCGACATCATGCCGGTCGCCACCATGGCGACGAAGATGTTGTTGAGGTTCTCCGCGCCGAGGAAGGCCGAGTCGAGGCTCTGGAAGATCGCGCAGATGGCGATGAGGCCGACCACGACCGGCAGGGCGCCGAGGTCGCCGGCGCGCATCTTGCGCTTGAACTCGGTCAGGTAGCCCGCGAAGCCCTGCTCGCGCACGAGCAGGCGGGGGTCGACGGCGGGGGCGGCGTCGGCCGCCACGGCGGGCGCGTCGACGGGCGCGGCCTGGGACTTGTCGATGCTCACTGCTGAGCCTCCGCGTTGGTGCGCGCCGCACGACGGGTCACGGCGTTGTCCGTGGCTCCGGTGATGGCGGAGATGATCTCTTCCTGCGAGGTGGTCTTGACCTCGAACACGCCGTTGTTGCGGCCGAGCCGGAGGACGGCGACCTTGTCCGCGACGGCCTTCACGTCGGCCATGTTGTGGCTGATGAGGATGACCGCGTGACCGCGCTCGCGCAGCCGCTCGACCAGGTCGAGGACCTGCGCGGTCTGCTCGACGCCGAGGGCGGCCGTCGGCTCGTCGAGGATGACCAGCTTGGGCTCGCCGAGCATGGAGCGGGCGATGGCCACGACCTGGCGCTGACCGCCGGAGAGCGAGGCGATCGGGATGCGCACGCTGGGGATGCGGATGGACAGGGTCTGGAGCAGCTCGCGCGAGCGGCGCTCCATCTCGACCTCGTCCAGGACACCGCGGCGCTTGATCTCACGGCCGAGGAACAGGTTGCCGACGACGTCGATGTTGTCGCACAGGGCGAGGTCCTGGTAGACGGTCGCGATGCCCAGGTTCTGGGCGTCGTGCGGCCGGTTGACCGTGACCTTGCGGCCCTCCCACTCGATGACACCGTCATCGATGGGGTGCACGCCGGCGATCGTCTTGACAAGGGTGGACTTACCGGCGCCGTTGTCGCCGACGAGGGCGACCACCTCTCCGGCGTGGACCTCAAGCTCTACGTCGGTGAGCGCCTGGACGGCACCGAATCGCTTGGAGACCCCGCGCAACGCCAGCACGGGCGTAGCGGACACGTGAACCATCTCCTTCGCCGCCTGAGCCTGACCCCGGCGGGAGGTTGAACATAAGAAGTGAGGGGGCGTTCGTCCGGCGCCCCGCCGTTGTGCTGCGGGGCTGTCGGCGGCGGGGCGCCGGACGTGCTGACACGGGTCGGGCGCCGGGTGGGCGCGCGGCTCCCGCGCAGGTCTGTCGGGGCCGTCGCGAGGGGCGGCCCCGGGAGTGTTACTTCAGACCGATCTTGTCGCAGGCGGCCTTGTACTTGCCGGTGCAGATGTCACCGACCGTGTAGTAGCCCTCCTTGACGACCGTGTCCTTGATGTTGTCCTTCGTCAGGGAGACGACGGGGACGATGACGGCCGGGACGCCCTTCTCGGTGCCGCTGTCGACCGTGGTGGTCTTGAGCGAGCCGTCGACCTTGCCGGTCTTGGCGATGGAGACGGCCATCTTGGCGACGGTCTCGGCCTCCTGCGGGTACGACTTGAAGACGCTCATGTACTGCTCGCCCGCCACGATGCGCTGCACGCCCGCCAGCTCCGCGTCCTGGCCGGTGACCGGGGGAAGCGTCTTGAGGCCCGCGCCCTTGAGCGCGGTGATGATGCCGCCCGCCATGCCGTCGTTGGCGGAGTAGACGCCGACGATCTTGTCCTTGCCGAGGGAGGAGATCGCGCCCTGCATGTTGGCGTTGGCGTTCTCCGGCTTCCACTCCTTGGTGTCGTACTCCTTGCCGATGCTCACCTTGCCGTCGAGGACGTCGTGGGCGCCCTTCTTGAACTGGGCGGCGTTCGGGTCGGTGACGGAGCCGTTCATCATGACGACCTTGCCGGACTTGGCCTTGGCGCCCAGGGCCTTCAGCAGGGCCTCGCCCTGCGTCTTGCCGACCTCCTCGTTGTCGAAGGAGGTGTAGGCGGAGATCGGGCCCTCGGCGAGGCGGTCGTAGGCGACGACCGGGATGCCGGCCTCCTTCGCCTTCTTGACGCCCTGCGCGACGGCCTTGTAGTCGACCGCGTCCAGGATCAGCACGTCGACCTTCTTGGTGATCATCGTGTCGATCTGCTGCGACTGGAGGGTCGCGTCCTGCTTGGCGTTGAGGTACTCGACCTTGCCCTTGCCGTTCGTCAGCTCCGAGATCTGCTTCTCGATGATCGGCTTGTCGAACTTCTCGTAGCGAGCGGTCTGGTTCTCCGGCAGGAGCAGACCGACGGTGATGTCGTCACCCTTGGCGGTCTTGGTCCCGCCGTCGCTCTTGTCGCCGGACTCCTTGGCGCTGCCGCAAGCGGCGAGCGAGGCGGCCATGGCGGTGGCACAGAAAGCAAAGGCGGCACGACGCATGCGCGTGTTCACTCTGGAAACCTCCCTGACGAGGCCGCGTCGTTGCGGCCGAGGTGGCTGGAAGTCAACTCGGCCACACGTGCGACGTCAAGAAGTAAATCCTTAACGAGATGGCAACGGTGCCATCCGTTCTCTAAGTGAAGGCAGGGGCCGCCACCGGCAGCGCCCCCTCCAAAAGGGTCGAATCGCCCATCTCGCTGAGGGCGAGGGCGAGTGCCCCGAGCACCTCGGCGCGGCCCCCAAGGGCCCCCGGAAGCACGGACAGTTGACGGGCGGCGCTGGGGATGGCGTAGCGGCCCACGGACTCCCTGATGGGCCCGAGGACCAGCTCACCCGCCTCGGCGAGATCGCCGCCGAGGACCACCCGGCTCGGATTCAGCAGGTTGCAGAGATTGGCCACCCCGCTGCCGATGTGGCGGCCGACGTCGGCGATCACCCGGCGGCAGCCCGGGTCGCCGTCCCTGGCCAGCCGTACGACGCCCTCCATGGTCAGGTCGGGGCCGTGGCCGGGCTGCAGCAGCGGGAGCACGTACCGCGCCGCGGTGAACGTCTCCAGACAGCCCCGGTTGCCGCAGCGGCAGACCGGGCCGGACTCGTCGAGGGTGATGTGCCCGATCTCCCCGGCCGTGCCGCCGGGCCCGCGGTAGATCTTCCCGTCGATCACCAGGCCGGCGCCGACACCGCTCGCGACCTTGATGTACGCCAGGTCGCGCACGCCCTTGCCGCTACCCCAGACCAGTTCGCCGAGGGCGCCGAGGTTGGCGTCGTTGTCCACGTGGACGGGCACGCCGAGCCGCTCGCGCAGCTCCTCGGCGGGCTTGGTGCCGCCCCAGCCGGGCAGGATCGCGGTGGATCCCAGGGTCCCGGACTCCACGTCGATCGGGCCCGGCACGCCGAGCCCCACGCCCGCCACCTTGGTCCGGTCCACGCCGGTGGCCGCGACCAGGCGGTTGACCAGCTCTTCGGCCCGGTCGAAGCCCTGGTCGGCGGAGGCGTCGACGTCCAGCGGCTCGGCCTCCTCGGCCAGTACCTGATGGGCGAGGTTCCCGATCGCGACGCGCAGGTGGGTGTGCCCGAAGTCCACGCCGATCACGATGCCGGCGTCCCCGCTCAGACTGACGCTGCGGGCCCGCCGCCCGCCGGCCGAGGTGGGTGTGACCTCGACGGTTCCGCCGTCCTTCAGTTCCCGCACGATGTTGGAGACGGTCGCGGCCGACAGACCGGTCGTCCGCGCGATCTCCGCTTGCGTGAGGGACCCGGCCAGGCGTACGGCCCGGACGACCCGCTCCAGGTTGGCCCGGTGCAGTGACGACTGCGACCCTGGAGTCTCCACGACGACCTCCTGAGCGCGGGGCCGCTTCGGCGAGGCCCCGTGTATGTCCAACTAGTGAACTCTAAGCTGAGCCGTTCGGGGTGACTCACGTCAAGAGGTTGAACCGTTTCCGGGTCCCACGACACAGGAACGCACACCTTCCCGGCGACCGGGAGGGTGTGCGTCCGTACGCGTGCGGGGCGTGCCCCGCCCGGGCCCGCGCCGCTACTTCAGCGCCCCCGCGGTGAGGCCCTGGACCACCTGCCGCTGGAAGACGACGTAGGCGGCGAGCACCGGCAGCATGGCCATGACCAGGCCGGCGAACAGTCCGGACCAGTCGCCCTTGTACCCCTGGCTGACCGCCAGCTGCACCAGTCCCTGGGTCAGGACGCGCTTGTCGGGGTCGGTGTTCAGGACCGTGGGCAGCATGTACTGGTTCCACTGCCCGAGGAAATTGAAGATGCCCACGCTGATCAGGCCCGGCTTGGCCATCGGGAGCATGATCTGGAAGAACGTACGCGTGTGCGAAGCGCCGTCCACGAAGGCCGCCTCCGCGACCGAGGTGGGAAGGGTGCGGAAGAAGGCCGTGAGGAAGAAGACCGTGAACGGCAGCGAGTAGGCGATGTAGACCAGGATCAGGCCGTGGATCGTGTTCAGCAGGCCCATGTTGTTCACGACGTAGAACAGCGGGACCAGCGCCAGCATGATCGGGAAGCTCATGCCGCCGACGAACAGGTAGTAGATGAAGCGGTTGCCCGGGAAGTCGAAGCGGGCGAGGACGTAGGCCGCCATGGAACCGAGCACCAGGGTGCCGATGAGCGAGCCCCCGACCACCAGGACGGTGTTCAGGAAGTAGTCGCTCATGTTGGCCTGGGTCCAGGCCCGCGACCAGTTGTCGAAGTGCAGCCTGTCCGGCAGCGACCAGGGCGAGCCGAAGATGGAGCTGTCGTCCTTGAAGGACGTCATCACCGCCCACAGCAGCGGCATGACCACCATGATCGCCCAGATGACCAGCACGCCGTGGGAGAAGACGTTGAGGACGCCGCCTTCCTTCTTCCGCCGGCCGGGCCCGGGGGCCGGCAGGTCGATCTTCGAGACGGCGGCGCCGGGCTCGGCCGGCGGCGGGGCGGGGGTGTCGGTCGTCTTCATCGCTTTCAGAACTCCAGCCGCTCGCGACGGCCCAGCCGCATCACGACCGCCGCGAAGGCGAGCGTGACGACGAGCAGGGCGACGCCGATGGTCGTGGCGTAGGCGGCCTGACCGTCCCGGAACGCCTTCTGGTACACGTACAGGACCATCACCGTGGTCGAGTAGTCGGGGCCGCCCGGGCCGGTCGTCATGATCTGTACGACCGCGAACGATTCGGCGCCCAGCGCGAGGATGCCCATGTACACCCAGCCGGACTGGACGGTGTCCCACAGCAGCGGCAGGGTGATGCGGAAGAAGGTGGTGAGGCGGCTGGCGCCGTCGAGCAGGGCCGCCTCGTACATCTCGGCCGGGATGGAGGCCATGCCGGCCGAGAACAGGACCACGAAGAAGCCGACGGTGGACCACACCAGGACCGCCATCACGCACCACAGGGCGAGACCGGGGTCTCCCAGCCACAGGGGCTGGAGGTGGTCGAGGCCGACGCCGCGCAGGACCGAGTTGATCGCGCCGCTGTCCGGGTTGTACGCGAAGGCGAACAGCAGCGAGACGATGGCGATCGAGAGGACCTGCGGGAAGAAGTAGACGATCTTGTAGAAGGACGAGCCCCGGACCCCTGAGATCACGGGCCCGCCCCTCCTCCGGCGCCCGCCCACATTGATCATGAAGGCGAAGAACAGCGCCAGACTGATCGTCACCAGTGGGAGCACCAGGGCGAACAGCAGACTGTGCTGCAACGACTTCCAGAAGATGTCGTCGTCGAGCATCCTCTTGTAGTTGTCGAAGCCGACCATCTTGAATTCGGGGCTCAGGCCGGTCCAGTCCGTGAACGAGTAATAGATGGACTGGATGAACGGCCACACCACGAAGAGCGCGTACAGTCCCAGGGGCAGGACCAGAAACCCCACGATGAACCGGTACTTGCC
This sequence comes from Streptomyces sp. SID486, assembly GCF_009865385.1. Classification (GTDB taxonomy): domain Bacteria; phylum Actinomycetota; class Actinomycetes; order Streptomycetales; family Streptomycetaceae; genus Streptomyces. The sequence continues at coordinate 39,223 of NZ_WWJT01000317.1, forward strand.
GTGCTGCATCGCCACTCCGGTGCGTTGTAAGGGTGCTGGTTACTGGTGCTTGTAGTGCTTGATCGAGCTGTCCTTGGCCGCCTCGTCGGCGAAGCCCTGGATCTTCTTGATGGCCTCGGCCGGGGCGAGCCGGCCCGCCATCATCTCGCCGAGACCGGCGACGCCGATCTTCTCCTTCTGCAGCTGCACGTACCAGTCCTGGAGCCGCGGGTTCACCACGTTGGACCCGGCCAGCTTCAGCGCCGCCACGCCCGACTTCAGGCCCGGCGTGAGGGCGATGCCGGAGGTGCCGCCGTTGTACGCGGTCAGCGACTTGACCTTGGCGGTGAAGTTCTTCGAGGACGCCTCGGAGAGCATGATGCGCAGCTGCTCCATCCCGCCCTCGGTGTTCGCGGCCTTCGCCGGGACGACGAACGGCTCACCGCCGCTGGCCCAGATCGTGCCGAACGGCAGCTTGTCGCTGCCGTCGAGCCCGGTGGGGGCGGAGACGGCCAGGTCGAAGTCCTTCGGGATGACGTTGGCGGACTCGTTCTCCACCCAGGAGCCGTTCGGGATGAACAGCGCCTTGCCCTTAGCCCAGGCCGTCTGCGACTGGATGTGGTCCAGCCCCGGGGTGCCCTGGAGGATGTAGCCCTTCTTGTACAGCTCGTAGTACGCCTCGAAGCACGCCTTGACGGCAGGGTGCTTCCAGGCGTTCGGCTCCAGGTTGTCGATGGCGTCGAGCACCTCCCGGCCGCCGACCTTGCCGATCATCGGGTAGAGCGAGAAGGGGACGTAGTACGGGTACTTGCCGGCGTACGTCCAGCCCGCGATGCCCTGCTTCTTGGCCTTGGCGCAGACCTGGAGCATCTCGTCCCAGGTCTTCGGGTACTCCGCGTCGAGCGAGTCCAGGGCCTTCTGCGAGTACCAGACGCCGTACACCGTGTAGGCGTAGTAGAGGATCCAGACCGGATCGCCGTCGAACTGGCCCATCTCCACGATGCCGGGACGCAGGGTGTCGCGGACCTTCTTGGCCGGGTCGTCGTACGACGGCGCGTCCAGCAGGGGGGTGAGGTCGGCCAGCTGGTTCTTGCCGACGAGCACCCCCATGTCCATCTGTTCGGCACCCGAGTTGTCGATGAGGTCGGGCGGGTTGCCCTGGTTGAAGCGGGGCTGGAGGGTGGACTGGATCTTCTGGGTGGCGGAGAACTTCACCGTGGCCTTGGGGAAGGCGTTCTGGTAGATCTTCACGGCGTCCTCGGCGTACTCCTTGCCGAAGCCGCCGTCGAAGAGGACGAACTCCATCTTGGCCGTGTCGTTGACGCCGAGCGGGTTCTTGGCCGACTTCTTCCCCGTCTTCGCCTTCTCCTGACCGTCGCCGCCGCTGCTGGCGCACGCGGACAGCAGGCCCATCGCCGGGGTGGCGACCAGACCGAGTGCCGCGGACCGCTTGATCAGATCACGCCGGCCGACGCCTTCGGCACCGTGGTTCGAGGTGGATCCCATGCTCAAGTCCTCGCCCTCTCCAGGACTCAGGCGGTGAACCGGATCCTCCCCGGCACCGCTGTCGGGTAGTGCTGGGCCGTGCAGGGTCGTGCTGGAAGTGCCGACAGGTATAGTCCACTTTCCGGCGCCTGAGCAAGATCGAATGCATGGTTCGGGATGGGTCTTTTCCGAGTTGAGACCTCGCGGAAATATGGAGGCCCCGAGAACAGGCCGACGGAAGAATTCGCGACATAACTCCCTGAATGCCATACCCAACACCCTTGACATCACGGGCCACTTGACCACCTACTGGTTCCTGCGCCCAGTATTTGACAACGTTGTCCGCAGGTGGCGCAGGAGGGGAAATCCGTAGATGCAGCGGAGAACTCGGCACAGATGGGGTACGGCGGCCGTCCTCACGGCCGCCTTTGTCATGGCCGTCGGCGCGCAGGGCGCCGCGGTCGCCCTGCCGGCCAGGGCTCCGGCGGCCGACCGGGAGTTCGCATCCTCGTTCGAGGCGGGCGAGCCGGCGCCGGACTGGCTCAACACCGTGGACACCGGCCCGGACGGCGGCAAGCGCGCCTCGGGCGTCGACGGCGGCTACAGCACCGGCATCCCGGGCAACGTCACCGACCATGTCACCGAAGTCCGGGCGAGCGCGGAGAACCCGGGCGCGGGCGAGGTCAAGGAGAACCTGGTCGACGGCGAGCCGGGGACCAAGTGGCTGGCGTTCGCGACCACCGGCTGGGTGGAGTTCGACCTGGACAAGCCCGTCAGGATAGCGACGTACGCGCTCACCTCGGCCAACGACTTCGACGCGCGCGACCCCAGGGCCTGGACCCTGGAGGGCTCCGCCGACGGCAAGGACTGGAAGCCGGTCGACAGCCGGTCGGGCGAGAACTTCTCCGAGCGCTTCCAGACGAAGGCGTACGACCTCACCGAACCGGTGGAGTACCAGCACTTCCGGCTGGAGGTGACGGAGAACAACGGCGCCCCGGACATCCTGCAACTCGCCGACGTGCAGTTCTCCACCGGGGGCGGCGGCGGACCGGTGCCGCAGGACATGCTGACCCTCGTCGACAAGGGCCCGAGCGGCTCCCCGACCGCCAAGTCGGGCGCCGGGTTCACCGGGAGGCGTGCGCTGCGCTACGCCGGCCGGCACACGGCGGACGGCCGCGCGTACTCGTTCAACAAGGTCTTCGACGTGAACGTGCGGGTCGGCCGCGACACCGCGCTGTCGTACCGCGTCTTCCCGTCGATGGCGGACGGCGACCGCGACTACGACGCGACGTACGTCTCCGTCGACCTGGCCTTCACCGACGGCACCTACCTGAGCGGCCTGGGCGCCGTCGACCAGCACGGCTTCCCGCTGTCCCCGCGCGGGCAGGGCGACTCGAAGGCCCTGTACGTCAACCAGTGGAACAACGTGGCGGCGCGCATCGGCTCGGTGGCGGCGGGCCGGACCGTCGACCGGATCCTGGTGGCCTACGACTCCCCCGACGGCCCCGCGAAGTTCCGCGGCTGGCTCGACGACGTCTCGCTCCGGCCGCTGGCGCCGGAGAAGCCGAAGGCGCACCTGGCGGACTACGCGCTGACCACCCGCGGCACCAACTCCAGCGGCAGCTTCTCGCGCGGCAACGACTTCCCGGCGACGGCCCTGCCGCACGGCTTCAACTTCTGGACGCCGGTGACCAACGCGTCCTCGCTGAGCTGGCTGTACGAGTACGCACGTGCGAACAACGCCGACAACCTGCCGACGATCCAGGCGTTCAGCGCGAGCCACGAGCCGAGCCCGTGGATGGGCGACCGGCAGACGTTCCAGGTGATGCCGTCGGCCGCGTCCGGTACCCCGGACACCGCCCGTGCGGCCCGGGAGATGCCCTTCCGGCACGAGAACGAGACCGCGCGGCCGTACTACTACGGGGTGCGGTTCGAGAACGGCCTCAAGGCGGAGATGACGCCGACCGATCACGCGGCGGTGCTGCGCTTCACGTACCCCGGCGACGACGCGAGCGTGCTGTTCGACAACGTCACCGAGCAGGCCGGCCTGACCCTGGACAAGGAGCACGGGACCGTCACCGGCTACTCGGACGTGAAGTCGGGCCTGTCCACGGGCGCCACCCGGCTGTTCGTGTACGGCGAGTTCGACAAGCCGGTCACGGACGGTACGGCGAGCGGGGTGAAGGGCTATCTGCGGTTCGCCGCGGGCGCCGACCGCACGGTCACCCTGCGCCTCGCGACCTCGCTCATCGGCGTCGACCAGGCGAAGGACAACCTGCGCCAGGAGGTCGGCGGTGCCTCCTTCGACACCGTCGAGGCGCGTGCCCTGCGCGCCTGGGACAGGCTGCTGGGCAAGGTCGAGGTGGAGGGCGCGACCACCGACCAGCTGACCACGCTCTACTCCGGCCTCTACCGGCTGTACCTCTACCCGAACTCCGGCTTCGAGAAGGTCGGCGGCCGGGACCGGTACGCCTCGCCGTTCTCCGCCATGCCGGGCCCGGACACCCCGACCCACACCGGCGCGAAGATCGTCGACGGCAAGGTGTACGTCAACAACGGCTTCTGGGACACCTACCGGACCACATGGCCGGCGTACTCGCTGCTGACCCCGTCCCAGGCGGGCGAGATGGTCGACGGGTTCGTGCAGCAGTACAAGGACGGCGGCTGGACCTCCCGCTGGTCCTCCCCCGGATACGCCGACCTGATGACCGGCACGTCCTCGGACGTGGCGTTCGCCGACGCCTACGTGAAGGGCGTGAAGTTCGACGCGAAGGCGGCGTACGACGCGGCCGTGAAGAACGCCACCGTCGTCCCGCCCTCCTCGGGCGTGGGCCGCAAGGGCATGAGCACCTCGCCGTTCCTCGGGTACACCTCCACCGACACGGGCGAGGGCCTGTCGTGGGCGATGGAGGGATACGTCAACGACTACGGCATCGCCAGGATGGGCGAGGCGCTCTACCGCAAGACGGGCGAGAAACGCTACAAGGAGGAGTCGGCGTACTTCCTCAACCGGGCGCGGGACTACGTGCGGCTGTTCGACGCCAAGGCCGGTTTCTTCCAGGGCCGGGACGCCGAGGGTGACTGGCGCGTGGCGTCCACGCGGTACGACCCGCGCGTGTGGGGCTACGACTACACGGAGACCAACGGCTGGGGTTACGCCTTCACCGCCCCGCAGGACAGCCGGGGCCTGGCGAACCTGTACGGCGGCCGGCAGGGTCTCGCCGACAAGCTCGACGAGTACTTCGCCACCCCCGAGACGGCCTCCCCCGACTACGTGGGCTCCTACGGCGGCGTCATCCACGAGATGACGGAGGCCCGGGACGTCCGGATGGGCATGTACGGCCACTCCAACCAGGTCGCGCACCACGTCATCTACATGTACGACGCGGCCGGCGAGCCCTGGAAGGCGCAGGCACATGTCCGGGAGGCGCTCTCCCGGCTCTACACGGGCAGCGAGATCGGGCAGGGCTACCACGGCGACGAGGACAACGGCGAGCAGTCGGCCTGGTACCTCTTCTCCGCGCTCGGCTTCTACCCGCTGGTCATGGGCAGCGGTGAGTACTCCATCGGCTCCCCGCTGTTCAAGAAGGTGACCGTGCACCTGGAGAACGGCCGGGACCTGGTGGTGCGGGCGCCGCACAACAGCGCGAAGAACGTCTATGTCCAGGGCGTGATGCTCGACGGACGCCCGTGGACGTCGACCTCGCTGCCGCACTCACTGCTGTCCAAGGGCGGGGTGCTGGACTTCTTCATGGGCTCCAGGCCGTCGGCGTGGGGCACGGGCCCGGACGCGGCACCGGTCTCCGTCACCCAGGACGACCGGGTGCCGACACCCCGCGCGGACGTCCTGAAGGGTGAGGGCGCGCTCTTCGACGACACCTCGGCGACGAGCGCGACGCTCACCTCGGCCGGCCTGCCGGCCCCGGACGGCGTGCGGCCGGTCCAGTACACCCTGACGTCGGGCGCCGACCACACCAGGGCACCGACCGGCTGGACCCTCCAGGGCTCCGCCGACGGCACGACCTGGCACACCCTGGACCGCCGCTCCGGTGAGACGTTCGCCTGGGACCGCCAGACCCGGGCCTTCACCGTCGCCGCCCCGGGAACGTACGCGAAGTACCGGCTGCTCCTGGACGGCGAGTCGACCCTGGCGGAGGTGGAACTGCTGGCCTGACGGGACGGTACGGAGGCGGCCCGCACCCGGACGTCGGGTGCGGCCGGGCGATTCCGCCCTGCTGGATGTGGTCCGGCAGGGCGGAAAGCCACGACGGGGCTGATCCGGGTGGAGGCCCTGCGGGGGCCGGTGAGTGGCCGGCGTCTCTGACGGAGTGCAGGAGCGGCTTGGCCCGTCCGGCTGGGATCTCTTTCAGTGTCCAAGTCGGTCAGGGCGTCACCGCTGAACGTGATCCCCATCCAGAGTCACAGCCCGTGTGTTTCTTGTCACTGGTTGCTCTGACTCCCTTTGGTCTCCCTGACGCGCGATGTCCGTTTTTCACTGCCTAGACCTGCGCTTGGCCCCCCGTTTACGGTCATGTGCACAAACGGTAAAGGGTCGGTTACAGCGGGGACAGGGCCTGGGGAGGCCCTGGGGGGAGGGTGTGTCATGCCTGTGGGTAGACGATGGGGCGTCACTACAGCGGTGGTGTGCGCCGCAGTGACGCTGGGCCTTCTCCCACCATCCGACGCGCTGGCAGCCGACAGCACCGAAGCGGCCGTCCCGGCGTCGCAGGTCGCAGGTACGGACGCCGCCGGCACCGCCTCCGCAGCCACAGAGGCGGAAGCAGTAGCCCGGGCCAAGCAACTGGGCCGGTCCGTCGAGGTCGCCTCCCTGAGAGCGGAGAGCAGCGAGGTCTTCGCTACTCCCGACGGCAAGTTGGAGGCACGCGAGCATCTGCGCCCCGTCCGGGTGCGTGTCGACGGGATGTGGAAAGCCATCGACACCGACCTGGCCCCAGCAGGGAACGGGATGGTGGCACCGAAGGCCACGACCGTCGGCCTGGAATTCTCCGGAGGCGGCGACGGTCCGATGGTCAGAATGACGAAGGCGGGACGCGAACTGTCTCTCTCCTGGCCGGGGCAGCTGCCTGCCCCGCAGCTGCGGGACGACACCGCGACCTACGCAGACGTGCTCCCAGGAGTCGATCTGCGGTTGGGCGCACAGCAGGACGGCTTCACCCAGCTCCTCGTCGTGAAGTCGGCCGAGGCCGCTTCCAGCAAGGAACTGACGCAACTTCGCCTCAAGCTGGACGCGAGCGGCATGGAGGTGAAGGAAACCGGTGCCGGAGGTCTTCGGGCCGTAGACAACGGCGCGGGTGGCACGGTGTTCGAGGCGGCGCAGCCATTGATGTGGGACTCCAGCGCCGGCGCCTCGGCGCAGAAGACAGCGACTGCGCCACGTCAGGCTGCCTCGGAAGCGGTGGGCAGGGCCGGCGATGAGGGAGAGCCCGGCGCGGCGGAGTCGGGCAAGCTGGCGCCGGTCGGAGTGGAGGTCGCCGCCGGCCAGGACGAGCTGGTGCTGACGCCGGACACCGAGGTCTTGCACGGCAAGGACACGGTGTATCCGGTGTACATCGACCCGAAGTGGGACACCCCCAAGGCCACGGCCTGGACCGTGGCGTCGAAGTACTGGGCGTCATCCCCACAGTGGAAGTTCAACGGTGACCCGGACGCCGGCCTGGGCTACTGCGCCTGGTACTACTGCAAGCCCTACGACACCAAGCGCCTCTTCTACCAGATCCCGGTCTCGAAGTACGCCGGCAAGGACGTCCTGTCCGCCGAGTTCGTCGTGCGCAACACGTGGTCGGCGTCCTGCAACGCGCGAGGTGTGGAGCTGTGGCGGACCAAAGCGATTTCCTCCTCGACCACTTGGGACTCCCAGAACGCGTCCGGTTTCTGGATCGACCATCTGAGGACGACGCCGTTCGCCTACGGCTTCGAGGGGTGCGCGGCGAGGGACGCCGAGTTCGACGTGAAGTCGGCCGTGCAGCGGGCAGCGGACGCGAAGTGGTCGACCATGACGTTCGGTCTGCGCGCCGACGACGAATCCGACGCCTACGGCTGGAAACGGTTCTCCGACGACGCCTATCTGCGGGTGAAGTACAACCGTCCGCCGCAGCAGATCAGGGCGTCACAGCTGGAGATGGAATACGGCGGCTCGTGCAAGTCGCCGTCGGCTGCACCCAGGGTGCGCACCCTGGGCAAGATCTACGCGAACGACGTGACTGATCCTGATGGTGACAACATCGCTGTCCAGTTCCAGGCGAAGTGGGACGCAGGAGACGGCAAGGGTCTGATCGCGCGTTGGAAGCCGGCGCTGACCACGTACAAGCGGTCCGGTGAGCGCTTCGTGGTGTCGTTGCCCTCGTCGATTCCGCCTCAAAGATCGGTGAACTGGTACGTCCGTTCCTACGACGGCGCCCAGTACTCGCCTTGGTCGTACGCCGGGGGCGCGACCAGTTGCTACTTCGTCTACGACACCTCCGTGCCGGCAGCACCGACGATCACCTCAGGCGAGTATCCGCAGCCGGATGACAGCAATCCCGATGACCCATGGCTCGACGGTATGGGCAAGTACGGCACCTTCGAGTTCAAGGGTGCCAACAGCGACGTCGTGAAGTACTACTTCGGCATCAACGAAGATCCGTCGTCCAAGAACACCCTCACCACCTCAGGAGGGGCGGCGAGGATCGCGAGACTTCTTCCGGCCAAGCCGGGACTGAACCGCGTGACCGCCAAGGCGTTCGACGCAGCAGGAAACGCCAGCGAGATCCGCACCTACCAGTTCCGCGTCAAGGCAGGACAGCCTGAACGCGCGATGTGGCAACTGGACGACGATGCCGGCGTATCCAGCGCTTCGGGCACGGCACCGCAACGAACGGTGCGTCTGAACGGAGGCGCCACGCCGCAAGTCGCCGGTGCCAAGGGCACAGCAGTGTCGTTCGACGGCGTGGACGACTACGCCGTCAGCGACATCCCCGTCATCGACACCTCAACGAGCTTCTCGGTCTCCACCTGGGTCAAGCTCGATACCCTCCCCGACCACGCGGCCGTCGCGCTCACCCAACCCGGCGACAATTCACCCGGGTTCGAGCTCTACTACTCCGCGGGCCTGGACCGATGGGTGTTCAGCCAGCACACCTCGGACACGCTCAACTCGGGCAGTGTCACGGTCAAGGCCTCCACCCCGGGAGGCGTGAAGGCCGGCGAATGGACCCACCTGGTGGGCACCTACAGCGCGGGCAGCGATGAACTGAAGCTGTACGTCGACAATCAACTCGTGGGCACGACCGGTTACAGCACCCCCTGGGACGCGCGGCGCGGCCTGCAGTTCGGTGCGGCGAGCCTCAACGGCAAGAGGACGAACTACTTCCCCGGCGCGATCGACGAGGTGCAGATCTTCGACAAGCCCCTCACCGCGGCCGAGGTGACCCAGCTGTACGGCAAGTCGTCCTCCACCCTCGGCCGGCCCGCACGGGCCGTGTTCACGATGGACGAGCCGGACACCGCCACCGAGCTGACCGGCAGGGCCGAGGTCCCGGACGCCACCCTCATGAACGGGGCCAAGCCCGGACAGCCGGGCATCGCCGGCAAGGCGCTGACACTGGACGGAGTCGACGACTACGCCACCACCAGCCGACCGATTCTGAACAACCTCAGCAGCTACACCATCTCCGCGTGGGCCAAGCTGCCGAAGACCAGACCGAACCATGCGGCGGTCGTCGCCACCCAGGCGGGCGCCCACCGCTCGGGTATGGAGCTTTACTACTCCAACACCTCCGACCGGTGGGTGATCAGCGAGTTCTCGGACGACTCCGCAACCGCCACCCCGATCCGCGCCATGCAGGCCGACGGCCAGACCGCTTACGGCGACACCTGGACACACCTCGTCGGCGTGCACGACACCGTCGCCAACAAACTGACCCTGTACGTCAACGGCACCAAAGCAGGTGAAACAGACCTGCAGGCAAGCTGGTACGCCGGCGGCTCGCTACAGATCGGCGCCGGCTCCAACGAAAGCCGACCCAGCTGGTTCTTCCCCGGCCAGATCGACGACGTCCGGCTCTTCGACCGGCCCGCGTCCGCCCAAGAAGTCCAGCAGCTGTTCAAACAGCGGCCTCTGGTCAAGGGACGCTGGACGTTCGAGCAGGCGACCGGCTTGCCGCTCGTCACTCCGGACGCGTCCTCGTCGAACAACGACATGACCTTGTACGGCGTCGATCACCTCAACGGTGGCCTGGCCGACGGCGGCAGGGCCGACGGTGGCGTGACTCTTGACGGCATCAACGACTACGGCACGACTGCCACGGTGCCGGTGGACACCAGTAGCAGCTTCACTGTCACCGCATGGGCACAAGCGGCAGCGGCCCCCGCCAAGGGCGTCACCCTGCTGAGCGTCCCAGGCACGAAAAAGAGCGCCTTCACGGTCCGCTACGAACCACCCACCACGCCAGGGTCTGACCCCGGACGGTGGCGGATCGCGATGGCCTCAACCGACGCCGACAACGCCACCGTCGCCCAAGTCGACAACAGCCAGTTCTACTGGCCCACCGACTGGACGCACCTGGCCCTCGTCTATGACGGTTTCTCCAAGCACCTGACCCTGTACGTCAACGGTGAACAGGAAGAAGTCGCCTGCAAGGACGACGACGGTGACGGCGCCGCCGACGACGCCGCCTGCACGGACAAGTTCTCGTGGGCGGACGACGTACTGGCCTTCAAGGCTGCGCAGCCGATGCAACTCGGCAGGCTCAAGACCGGAACGAACACCGGCAGCGAGTACTGGCCGGGCGCCATCGCCGACGTGTGGGCCTTCCAAGGCGCACTGTCGGACGAGCAGATCAGATCGGTGGCCATGGGGCAGCCCGGGATGGCAACCGAAGTACCCGGCGTCGACTGACAGTCGGCGGGCCCTCACAGCGTGAGGGCCCGCCCCGGAAGTCTTTGCCCGGCAATCCCACTCACTTCAGCCCACTGTGCGCTCGGTACGCACGCGGAGCACCGCAGTCGAAGGACGAAGGACGAAGGACACGATGAACGGCAGATCGAGCAGACGTTTCCAGGGCTTCCGGCGACGTCTGGCACTGGCTTCGGCCACTGTCATGGTGGGCACGCTCCTGCAAGGAGTCACGCAGCCCGCTCTTGCCGCGGACAGCGGCAAGGGACGGCCCTCCCTGCCCGCCTCCGAGCGCCCGGTTGCCACCACGACCGGCAAGGTCAAGCCACGCACCCTGATGAAGGGGCCGAGGACCCCGCAGGCGATACCCGATGCTGCATGGCCCAAGGCAGCATCCACGGTCGTGCACATGCCGGCTGCCGCCGAGGAGAACGCCGCGCCAGCCGTCCGCGCCAAGGGCATGCCGCTGGTCCTCGACACACAGGGCACTGCGCGCAAGAATCCCTTCCGCGGGGACGTCGAGGCACGCCTGCTCAGCCGCTCCGCGGCGCAGAAGGCGGGCGTCGACGGCACACTGCTCACCCTGAAGCCCGTCACGAAGCCCACCTCCAAGGCCGTTACGAGGACCGGACATTTGGGCCGCGTCCAGGCTCACCTCGACTACTCCGCCTTCGCCGGAGCCTACGGCGGCGGCTACGCCTCCCGCCTCACCATGGTCGAGTTGCCCGCCTGCGCACTCACGACACCGGACAAGGCTGGCTGCCGCTCGAGCAAGCCGGTCCCCACGGTCAACGATGCGGAAAGGCAGACCCTGACCGCCCAGAGCGTGGGCCTCGACGCCGGCTCCGCCACGGTGCTCGCGGCTGTCTCCGGTGCTGGAAGCTCCCAGAGCGACTACAAGGCGACGTCTCTTTCTCCCTCGGCGACCTGGAACACCAACCTCAACACCGGCGACTTCACCTGGTCCTACGAAATGCCTGCTCCCGAGGTCCCCGGGGGTCTGGCACCCAAGGTGGGTCTGTCCTACTCCTCCGGCTCGGTCGACGGGCGCACGGCCAACACCAACAATCAGTCGTCCTGGGTGGGCGACGGCTTCGACCTGTGGTCCGGATACATCGAGCGCCGCTACAAGCCGTGTGCCGACGACGGCGTCAAGCACGCGGACGGCAGCAAGCCTGGCGACCTGTGCTGGGGCTACGACAACGCCTTCATCACCTTCAACGGCAAGGGCGGGGAACTCGTCCCCACCGGCAAAGACTCCTGGAAGCTCAAGGACGACGACGGAACGAAGATCGACCACCTGACGTCCAGCGACCGGGACAACGGCGACAACGACAACGAGTACTGGCGCCTCATCACACCGGACGGTACGCAGTACTACTTCGGATACAGTCACCTGCCTGGCTGGGCCGCAGGCAAAGAGACCACCGACTCCACCTGGACCGCCCCCGTCTTCGGTGACGACGTCGACGAGCCCTGCCACGCCTCCAGCTTCGCTGCCTCGTACTGCCAGCAGGCCTGGCGGTGGAACCTCGACTACGTCGTCGACGTGCATGGCGACGCCATCGCCTATTACTACGACAAAGAGGGCAACTCCTACGGTCGTAACCTTGAGGCCAAGGACGACACCCCCTATGTGCGTGGCGGGACTCTGGACCGCATCGAATACGGGTTGACGTCCTCGTCCGTGTACAGCACCAAGGCCCTGGCCAAGGTCGACTTCACCAGCGATGAGCGCTGCCTGCCGGACACCCGTACCAAGTGCACGGACATCTCCACCGACGCCTTCTACTGGTACGACACGCCCTGGGACCTGAACTGTGACGCCGGAAAGGACTGCGACAAGGGCCGCTTCTCTCCGACCTTCTTCACCCGCAAGCGGCTCACCGATGTCACCACCCAGGTCTACAACGGCACCGCGTACCACGATGTCGACTCCTGGCATCTGAACCACCGCTGGGGAACAGCCGACACCGACTACCAGCTGCTGCTCGACTCCGTTCAGCACACGGGCCGCAGCGCCGCACCGGCGATCGCCCTGCCGAAGGCCACCTTCGCGTACACCCAGCTGGCGAACAGACTGGACAAGACCGGTGACGGCTTCCCGCCGTTCATCAAGGACCGTCTGTCCACCGTCGCCGACGAGTTCGGTGGGCAGATCGACGTCAACTACTCGGCCCCGGCATGCCACTGGGACACACTGCCCACACCCGAGACCAACACCACCCGCTGCTTCCCCCAGTACATCGGCGGCAGTTCTACGGACGACGCCGAACAGAAGTGGTTCAACAAGTACGTCGTCACCTCCGTCACCGCCACCGACCGCACCGGCGGCGCCCCCGACCAGGTCACCCGGTACGACTACCTGGACGGCGCGGCCTGGCACTACGACGATGACGACGGGTTGACCAAGGAGAAGGAAAAAACCTGGTCCCAGTGGCGTGGTTACGGGCACGTCCGAGTCCGCACCGGCGGCCAGGGCGGCGACACCGCGATGAAGAGCCAGCAGGACAGCTTCTTCCTGCGCGGCATGGACGGCGACCGCAAGACCACCGCCGGAGGCGCCAAGAGCGTCAGCATCGCTCTCGGCGATGGCGAGGGCGACCCGATCACGGACGAGTCAGCGTCGACCGGCTTCACCTACAAGACGGTCACCTACTCCGGTCCCGACGGCAAGATCCTCGCCAAGAACGTCAACCGCCCCTGGCACCACGAGACGGCGAAGAAGGTGAGGGACTGGGGCACCGTCACCGCCAACTTCACCGGCACCGCCGGCTCCAGGACCTGGACCTCCCTGGACGACGGCGCAGGCACCTCCTGGCGCACCACGTCCACGGCCACGACCTATGACACCGTCGCCGGACGTGCCACGCAGGTCGACGACTTCGGGGACAGCGGCACCAAGACCGACGACACTTGCACCCGCACCACCTACGTCACCAACTCCACCGCCAACATCCTCACCCTGCCCTCCCGCGTAGAGGCGGTGGCCAAGTCCTGTGCCGACGCGGTCAATCGCCCGGACGACGTGATCTCGGATGTGCGGTCCGCATACGACGGTGGCGCTTATGAGGCGGCTCCGACCAAGGGGGATCCGACGAGCACCGCGGTGCTCAAGCAGTACGACGGCACCACCGCCGTCTACCTGGAGTCCGGCACCACCTACGACAGCTACGGACGCCAGCGCACCACCACCGACCTGACCGCGGACGTCAAGGTCACGGCCACTGGCACCGTCACGCGTACCGCGCGTGCCGACGGCCGGACCACCACCACGGCCCCCGACCCCACCACCGGCTTCGCGACCAAGGTCAGCATCACCACTCCACCGGCCAAGCCCGGCGACGCCACCACCGCCCAGACCTCCAGCGTCACCTACGACCCCCTGCGCAACCTGCCGAAGAGCCAGACCGACACCAACGGCAAGGTGACCAACTTCGACTATGACGCGCTGGGCCGCTCCACCAAGGTCTGGCTCGCCGACCGCCTCACCGGCCAGACGCCCACCTACGAGTTCACCTACACCGCCGGCGACGGCAAGCCGGTCGCCATCGCCACCAGAACACTTGGCAACAACGGCGCGCAGCTGACCTCATACACCCTCTATGACGGATTCCTGCGGCCGCGCCAGAGCCAGGCCCCCGGTCCTGACGGCGGCAGCCTGCTGAGCGACACCTTCTACGACGAACGCGGCCTGGTAGCCAAGGAGTTCGGTTCCTATTACTCGGTGAAGCCGCCTACGACCGTCCTGGCCAAACCGGAAGACGCGCTCGACGTCGAGACTCAGAACCGCTACTCCTACGACGGTCTCGGCCGACGGATCGAAGCCAAGCAACTTGCCGGCAACGGCGACGGCGGGCCCGTGCTGTCCACCACCAGGACCATCTACGACGGCGACCGCACCACCGTCATCCCGCCTGAGGGCGGCACCGCCACCACCACCCTCGTCGACGCACGAGGCCGTACCACGGCGCTGCGCCAGCTCCACGCCCGCAACGTCGAGGCCGCCTACGACACCACCAGCTACGACTACACACCCCGCGGCGAACTGAAGAAGATCACCGACCCTGCCGGCAACAACTGGTCGTACGCCTACGACCAGCTCGGCCGGCAGACGAAGACCGTCGATCCGGACAAGGGCACCACACTCAACACCTACGACGACCGCGGTCAACTCACCACCACCGACGACGCCCGACCCGACAGCACCACCGACGACCGTCCCGACACACCCCGCCTGTGGTACGGCTACGACAACCTCGGCCGCAAGACAGAGGTGAGGGAGAAGTCCTCCACCGGCACCCTGCGCGCGGCGTGGGTGTACGACACCGTCAGCGGCGCCAAGGGCCAGCTCGCCGCATCCATCCGCTACGACGGCACCAACGCCTACACCAACAAGATCATCGCTTACGACCGCCTCTACCGGCCGCAGAGCACCTCGGTCACCATCCCGGCCGCAGAGAAGGAACTGGCCGGCACCTATATCTCCACCACGTCGTACAACGTGTCGGGGCTCACCAGCGGCGTCGGCTTCCCGAAGGCCGGTGCCCTGTCCGCTGCAACCGCCGTCTTCACCTATGACGACGCCACCTTGCGGCCCACCGCCGTCACTGGCAGCCAGGGGATAAAGGCGACGACGAGCTACAGCCTCACCGGCAAGCCCCTGCAGTACGAGCTGTCCAAGAGCGGCGGCAAGAAGGTCTGGGCCACCAACACCTATGAATGGGGCACCCAGCGCCTGGCCTCCTCGCGCGTGGACCGGGAGGAGATCGCCGGCGTCGACCAGAGCAACAGCTACCACTACGACGAGACGGGCAACGTCCTGTCCGTGTCGGACGTTTCACGCGACGGCACCGACACCCAGTGCTTCACCTACGACTACCTGCTCCGCCTTACCGAGGCCTGGGCCCAGAACACCACGTCCTGCGCCACCACTCCCAGCGGCAGCGTCCTGGGCGGACCCGCCCCCTACTGGCAGTCCTACGCCTACGATCTGGTCGGCAACCGCCGCACCGAGACCATCCACGACCCCACAGGCGACGCGGCCAAGGACACCAAGCGGACCTACACCTACCCCGATCCCGGGAAGGCTCTGCCGCACGCCCTGTCCTCGGTGACCACCACCGGTCCCACCAGTACGGTCCTGGACAGTTATGAGTACGACGAGACCGGCAACACCACCACCCGCTCTCTGAACGGGGACGACCAGAACCTCACGTGGGATCCGGAAGGCCACCTCGCCAAGGTGACCGCCGCAGGCCAGAGCACCGCGTACTTCTACGACGCGGACGGCAACCGGCTGATCGCCCGTACGCCCACCGAGACCACCCTCTACCTCGGGGCTACCGAGATCACGCTGGCAAAGGGCAGCACCACGCCGAAGGTCACCCGTTACTTCGACCTCGGTGGTGGCAACCAGGCCGTCCAGCAGGATGACGGCACCGTCTCCTTCACGCTCGCCGATCACCACGGCACCGCTCAGCTCGCCGTCGCAGGGGACACGCAGAAACTCAGTCAGCGACGCACCCTGCCCTTCGGTGGCATCCGCGGAGCCCAGCCGGCCGCCTGGCCCGGGACCAAGGGCTTTGTCGGAGGCACCGACGACTCGAAGGAGACCGGCCTCACTCATCTCGGCGCCCGTGAGTACGACCCAACGACCGGCCGGTTCATCAGCGTCGACCCGCTCATGACCCCTGCCGACCCGCAGAGTCTGAACGCGTACGCTTACGCCAACAACAGTCCCGTCACCAGCAGCGACCCTTCCGGCCTATGCATGGCCGACCAGTGCGGGATCGGCTACCCCATCGGCGGCACCGGCTCAGGAGGCCGCAAGAAGGAATACGTCAAGAAGGCCCCTCGTGGTGCGGGAGGAGCAGATGCTCCGGCCAACCCCGGGGCCGCCTATCCGGACACCTTGCCGGCCGCCGCCAATGGCGACTCTCGTAACATGGTCAAGTTGCAAGGCGAGTGGCACGTCAAGCTCTACCCGGGCGTCTACTTTCCGGCCGACAATCCCCATGTCAACGAAGTCGCCGCAGAGTTCAACCGCTGGGTCGACTACACCTGTCAGGACTCCGACTTCTATTGTCTGGCGCCCAACGAGGACGGCACCAGCGGTGTTCAGGACTACACGCGAGTCATGGGCATGTTGTACTCCTGCAAGAAGGACTGGAATTGCGGGAAAAACTGGGCCAGCCCTACCGATGCGATCAGAGCCGGCGTCGAAGGCGGCCTGGTAGGCGGCAACGGACAAGCGGGCCGGGTGGCCGGCCGTGGGGCCGGGAGAGGCGCGCGGGCAGAGGGTGGCGGCCCCTGTAGCTTCGACCCGGGCACCCTCGTCCTCCTGGCAGATGGCAAATCCAAGCCCATCGGCAAGGTGAAGCCTGGCGACCAAGTCGAGAGCGCCGACCCCGCGAACGGGAAGCACCGCGGTCCGCGCAAGGTCACTGCCTCCTTCGTCAACCATGACGACGACTTGATCAACGTCCGTGTCCAAGGGCACGACGGAAAGACCCGGACGCTCCACACCACGTCCCTACACCCCTTCTGGAACGACACCACCCATGACTGGGTACGGGCCGGCAGACTCAAGCCCGGGCACCTGCTCATCACCGCTTCCGACGAACACGTACGGATCACCGCAGTCACGGTGCGCACCGGCGCCGCGGACATGTACAACCTCACCGTCAGCGACCTCCACACGTACTATGTGCTGGCGGGGGCTACGCCGGTACTCGTTCACAATGCATCGCCAGGTCAGAAGTGCGATCTGACGCTGGGTGCTGGTCCGAATGCCCGAGAGGGAGTAGGGCTGGAGAACGGCGACATTGAAGCAGATGGCGTTCGAGACCTGATCAACGAAGCCGGAAATAAGTACGGCTGCCACACTTGCGATGCCACGACCCCCGGCACCAAGGACGGGGACTGGATTCCAGATCACCAGCCGCCGTCCAGTCTCGTCGCTCCAGGATCTCCTCAGACGGCGTATCCTCACTGTCTGCCCTGTGCTAGGCGGCAGGGTGGGGTTGTCTCGCAACTTTCACAAGGAAAGAGTAAGAAGGAATGGTAGCTAATAGCCCTGTGGTTGCATTCCTGGCGAAAATCGATCACGGCTGCCTGATCTTGCGGGACGCGGGAAGTGACGACGACGTCAGCGACTGGGACCCGACGTCAAGCAGTTGGTATCGAGAGGGTAGTTCACTCATCTTCGGCGTCCAGGCCAGTGTCGACGGTCCTGTCGAATGCGAGGTATGGAAGTCGACTCCACCTGCGATGCTTCCTGCGAACCTCTTTGAGGTGTCACTCCCGTGTCCATCCGGGTGGCTCGTACTGCACGACCCAAATGAATACGCCCGAATGCAATTCGCGGGGTTCCGTGACTCTGTGATCTGTTCGGTAATGGTGGATGATCCGCAATTTCCGTCAAAGGTTCAGATCCTGCTGAGGGGAGAAGGTAAGTAGCTCCTTGACGCCCGCAGGAACAGGCGAAGCTCTACTCGGGGGGCCTCGCCTGTTTCTCGCAGGAGGCGTGAGGGCGTTGCTCCGCCAGAGGGTGTCGACCTTCCCGCGCAATTCCGAACTGCAAAATGAAGCCCCGTCAGGTGGGCCCTGGCGGGGCTTCTGCATGGGATGACGGCAGTAGTCGACGGCAACGTCAGCGGACGGCTGCGACGCAGGGTGGTGGTTCGCCGCCGTCGGCGCTGACCGTCGTGGCGACCGTCGGGCCGTCGAGGGCGGTGCTGAGGGTGTCGATGGCCTGGCGCTGGAGGCGGAGCCTCACATGGGCGCAGACGGTGGCGGTGACGCCTACCTGGGCGTGGCCGAGGAGTTCCTTGATCACGACGAGCTCGACGCCCTGTTCCAGGAGCAGGGTGGCGGTCGAGTGCCTGAGGTCGTGGAAGCGGATGCGGCGGAGGCCGACCTTGCGGAGAAGCGTGGCGAGGGCACGGGTGAGGTTGGTCGGGTCGATGGGTCGACCCTGCGCTGCGGTGAACACGTGTTCGCCGGGTTACCACGAGGCGTCTGCGGCCTCCCACTCTTGCTGCTGCTGTTCGTGGTGAAGCTTCAGCGAGTGGAGGCAACGGCTGGGAAGGGCGATACGGCGCTCGGAGGCCCGGGTCTGGTGAGCAGCGTGATGAGCCCACCTGCGGCGGCGCCCTGCAAGGTTCGGCTGATCGCGGCGGTGCCCGCGTCGAGGTTGAGGTCTTCCCGGGTCAGGCCGAGGAGTTCGCCCTTACGGAGTCCGGTGTGGGGGGCGAGTTCGAACAGCGCGTGCAACCGGTGTCCGCGCGTGGCCGCGAGGAACTGGCGGGCTTCGTCGGCGGTGAGAGGTTCGAAGCGACGGGGCCGTGGGGTGCCGGGCGGACGTTGCGGGCGACGTTGCGCGGGATCTCTTCCTCGCGGACGGCGAGCTCCAGGGCGGACTTGAGCACGGAACGGATGTAGGCGAGCGTCAGGGGAGAGAGCACCTCGTGGCAGCACTGGCCGGCGGTACAGCAGTGGGGCTCATCGTGCCGGGCGTCGATAACCGAGCGCACAGCACTGGCAGGTGGTGCGGATCTGGTTGAGCCAGGTGCGGACGTCCTTGGCGATGGGCTTGGCCAGCTTCTTCCTGCCCAGGCCGGGATGAGGTAGCGGTTGACGCAGGCGGTGTAGCGGGTGTGGGTGTTCTCGCGGAGGTGGTGGTCGGCGACGTTCTCCAGCCAGTACGTCAGGAACGCGGCCACGCTGCCCTGCGCGGACCGAATGGGGAGGCCGCGATTGCTAGCGGCGATCTTTTCGGTGAGCTTGGGCAGGGCCTTCTTGCAGGTGGTGCCATAAATGCGGATGCGCTTGCGGGTGTTGCCGGGGGCCAGCACGTATCCGGCGCCCCCAGCGGCCGTCCTCGCGCTGGTAGACGGTTCTCTGAACCAGAACTCGTGATGTCGGGCCTCGCGGGCTGAGGTTTGTCAGATGTGGGCCCTGATTTGCCGCACTGGATGCCCGAGTGCGGCCTCGACGGCGGTCAGTTCCTCGTCGCTGAACCAGGTGCGCTCAGGGTTCCAGATGGCGATCTCGAATCGAGCAAAGCCACAGGGCCAGTCATAGTCCAGTGCGTCCAGCGAGGTCGCGGTGCCGCAGCAGGGGACCACCACGGCGAGGGTTGCGAAGCCGTCGTCGCAGTGGGCCTCGAGCAGGTCGCCCCACCACTCGGTGTCGATCGACGCACCGCAGTGGGGACACCCGATCTTCTGCAGATTCTGACCGCAGTCGACGACGGCGAGTGTGTCGTGCCAGGTGACGTCGATCTCGACGTCGTCGCCGCCGGGGAGCCCGGGGACCAGGTCTTCCACGATCGACGCAGTACGGTCGGCCGCGGCCTGCTCGGGCTGCCAGTGCGGGTCGGTCGGAATGACGGAGAGGACGTCGTCGCTCATGGGCTCACTCGATTCGTCGGGCGGGAACCTCATTCCAGGCGACGCGATGCTACTGATCGCGCGTGGGGGGGCGGGTTCTCAGCTGGTCACGCGTCGAGGGCCGGCCCGGTGCCGGTGAGGCAGCCGTCGAGCAGTTGGCGTCGATACCGCAGCATCTTGAGCTTGCGCTTCACGGTCCGGGTGATCTGCCCCAGGTCGGCGGCGGCGAGATTGCCGAGGTCGTGCTTCTGCTCCCCCGCTGGAACACGTCCAACGGGGGAGATCGACCAACAGCGTCCCGGTGTCCGAGGGCGGTACCTGCGGGCCGCCCGGTGCGCCGGGGTCAGGCCGTGGCGAGGGTGAAGACGTGGAGGTCCGTGGCGCGCGGGAGGGTGACGGCGGCGATCCGTTTGCCGGCCGGGGCCCGGTACGGGGTGGTGGCGAAGACGTACGTCGGCACGGGGTCCCTGTCCGCGCCCGCGACGTTGCGGTACGCGGTCTTGGCGACGACTTCGTTGCCGTACCGGACGGTGCCGCCGCCACCGCCCATGGTCCAGTCGGTGAAGGACAGGTCGGCGGTGCCGGTGGTGCCGTCGGTGTAGGTGACGGTCGCTTCGGCCCGCTGGTCGCCGTCGACGGCGCTGCCGATGAAGGACAGCGCGGCTGCGGGGGCGGGCAGCCGGACGGTCTGGCCGGCGGCGGTGGCGTTGTCGGGGCGGCCGGCCGGTGAGCCGGGCCAGGTGAAGCCGAGGCCGCCGGCCGTGGAGTGCCCGCCCGGGGTGAGGCCGGCCGCCGCGAGGGCCTGGCGGGAGTAGCTCCAGCCGCCGCCGTCGTAGTCGGCCTCGTCGTGTTCGCCGGTGTCGTCGGAGATGCCCGTGCTGTCGTAGGCGGCGAGCAGGGTGCCGTGGGCGGCCACGGTGAGCGACACCGGCTGGGCGTAGGAGGAGTCGCCCGAGGTCACGGTGATCCTGACGTCGGCGAAGCCCTGCTCGGCGTCCCGGGCCGCGGTGAGGGTGATCTCCTGGGCGCCGTCGGTCACGGTGCCCTCGGCCGGGGCGGCGCTCACCCCGGGCGGGGTCTCCACCCGGAAGCGCACCTCGGGGCCGGTGCCGCCGGTCAGCGACAGCGCCCGGACACCGACCTTCGTGCTGTCCCCCGGGGCGAGGGTGGCCGTGGTGGGGCCGACCCCGATCTGGTACGGCTGCTCGCCCTCCCGGAACGACGGCGGCGGGCTGTCCGCGCCCCAGCCGCGGTCCGGGACGGAGGACAGGGTGTAGTCGAGCCGGCCGCCGTCCCGGACGAAGGACGCGGGCAGCCAGGGGCGGTCGGCGGCCCGGCCGTCGACCTTAAGGGACCGGACGTAGGGGGCGTCGGCGGCCGCTCCGGTGGCGTGGACGGTGATGTCGCCGCCCCGCGGGCGGTGGATCTCGATCCGTTCGAACAGCGGTGAGGCCAGTACCAGTTCGGCACGGGACGGTACCTGTGGGTACATGCCGAGGGCGGAGAAGACGTACCAGGCGGACATCGCGCCGAGGTCGTCGTTGCCCGGGATGCCGCCGGGCTCGGTGGTCCACAGCTGCCGCATCGCCGCGCGGACGGTCTCCTGCGTCTTGTAGGGGGCGCCCGCGTAGTCGTACAGGTAGGGGACGTTGATCGACGGCTCGTTGTCCAGCTCGGACTTGGTGCCGCCGCTGCCGGTGAAGGCCCAGCCGCCGCCGGCGTCGTGGAAGAAGTCGTCCAGCCTGGCCAGTGCCCTGTCCCGGCCGCCCATCGCCGCGAAGAGGCCCGCCGGGTCGTGCGGGACCATCCAGGTGTACTGGGCGGCCGTGCCCTCGACGAATCCGCTGCCGGTGCCCGGCGTGAAGCCGGGGACCCAGCTGCCGTCCGCCTTGCGGCCCGCGATGTAGCCGCCGCCCGGATCGGCCGCGACGTCGAAGCTGTTCTGCCACCACTGGGCGCGGCGGGCGAAGGCGGCCGCCGTGTCCTTCCTCCCCGCCGCGCGGGCGAGCTGGGACAGCGCGAAGTCCGCGGTGGACATCTCCAGGGTCTCGGCGGCCCCGCCCCAGGCGTTGGAGACGGAGGGCATGTAGTGCAGCTTCAGGTACTTGTCGAGCGAGGGCCGCTGCCCCACCGACAGCACGGGCTTGCCGGCCGGGGAGAGGTCCCCGGCCGTGGGTACGGTCGCCGCCCGGACGAGCGAGGCGAGGGCGCCTCGCAGGTCGAAGTCCTCGCCGCCGAAGGCGCGGATGCCGGCCAGCGCGGTCGGCGAGGGGTCGCCGTTCATGACGTGGGTGCCGCTCGCGCCGTGCAGCCAGCGGTCCCAGACACCGCCGTTCTGCCGGGCGAGTTCGTACAGGGACTGCGCGATGTCCGAGCCCGTGCGCGGGTTCAGCAGGGTCAGCAGCTGCACCTGGTCGCGGTACACGTCCCAGCCGGAGAAGGTGCCGTACTGGGCCCGGTGCCCCCTGCCGACGGTGTGCACCCTGCCGTCGGCGCCGCGGTACCGGCCGTCGGCGTCGCTGATGACGTTCGGGTGGAGCAGTGCGTGGTAGAGCGCGGTGTAGAAGGTGGTGCGCTCGGCGTCCGTGCCGCCGCCGACCCGGACGGCTCCCAGGCGTTCCCGCCAGGCCCGGCGGGCGGCGTCCCGGACGGCGTCGAAGGACCGGCCCGGCGGGTTCTCGGCGGCCAGGTTGTCCTCGGCGGCCTCCGGGCTGACGTAGGAGATGCCGACCTGGGCGTTCACCGGGCCGTCGCCGGGCGCGAACTCCACGTAGGCGCCCGCGCCCTTCCCGGCGACGGGCCGTCCGCCCTGCGAGAAGCCGCCGGTCCCGCCGGAGGTGTGCCGGGACCCGGGCTCCAGGTCGCCGTCGTGCCAGGTGCCGGTGGACGTGAAGGCGCGGTCGAAGCGCGCGGTGAAGTAGAGGGTGTAGTAGGCGCGTCGTCCCTCGGGGTCGAGATAGCCGCAGAAGTTGCCGGAGGTGACCGAGCCGGAGATCGTCCGGGTGGCCGGGTCGACGGTGACCGTCGAGTCCTGTGAGCCCACCTCGGAGTTGGCGGTGCGCACGAGCAGGGAGGCGGCCCTGCCCGCCGGGTAGGCGAAGCGGGCCGAGCCGGTGCGGGCGGTGGCGGTGAGGTCGGCGGTGACGCCGGAGGCCAGGCCCACCTTGTAGTGGCCGGGCTCGGCGGTCTCGTCGGCGTGGCTGAAGCCGGACGCGTAGACGGCATCGGCGGTGTCGCTCGCCGGTGAGGAGGTGACCTCGCCCGCGTACGGGAAGAACGGGATGTCCCCGCTGCCGCCGGCGCAGCCGGTGCCGGACATGTGGGTGAGGCTGAAACCCCGGATGCGGGTGGCGTCGTACCGGTAGCCGCCCGGGGCGGCGGTTCTCGTCGCGTCGCCGCGCGTGTTCTCCGGGCTCCAGGAGAGCATGCCGAACGGCACGACGGCGCCCGGGAAGACGTCGCCGCCGTTGCCGGTGCCGATCAGCGGGTCGACGTACCCGGTGGGGTCCTCGACGAGGCCGGGTGGTGCGGTGGCCGCCGCGAGGGCGGGAGGGGCGGTGCCGGCGGTCGCCAGAAGCGCGGCCAGCAGCAGGGACGTGGGTCGGAAACGCATGACGCGGCCCTTCCTCCTAACGGACGGGTCGCGCACCACAGGTCGCACAAGCCGCAGGGACAGTAGCGTGCGCCACCGGTACCACGGAAGAGCGCGTACGCCTCGGCAGGCGCGCCACCGGGTTCACCCGGACGGGGCGGGCCAAGTGGGTTGACATCGTTGTCGGTTGAGGCGGTAGAGTCACCTCAGGACCAGATGACAACGATGTCGCGCCGCCCGTCCGTCACACAAGCCGTGTACGTCCAGGCCAACCCCTCCGGGCAGGTACACCCACCCCCCTCACCTGCCCGGCTCGCGGACCCGGTGACTCGGCCACCGGGTCCGCCGGAGCCGTCCGACGCGTCGGCGCGGCCGACGCCGTGACCCGCGCCGCACCGGGCTGCGGACCGGCCGGAAGGGGTCGAGGGGCGAGCGAAACGTGTCCAGCTCGTGGACGAGCCATAGCCACCTCAAAACCACCAGTGCTACAAATACCGCATGTCGGACGCATACGCCCGATTCAGGCGCCTCGCGTGGCGCACCGTGATCGGCAAGAGTCCCCGGAGCGTCGCCGGGCAGGTCTTCCTGCTCCAGGTGGTGCTGGTGGTGCTGCTCGTCCTCTGCGCCGTCCTCGCCCTCCTCCTGCAGTCCAAGCGGGACACCACCACCGAGGCCAGGCGCCGGTCCATAGCCGTCGCGGAGACCTTCGCCCACGCTCCGGGAGTGCTCCAGGCGCTGCGGCTGCCCGAGCCGTCCAAGGTCCTCCAGCCCCTGACGGAGGCCGGGCGCAAGGCCGCGGGTGTCGACTTCATCGTGGTCATGGACACCCGCGGCATCCGCTACACGCATCCGATCCCCGCCCGGATCGGCGAGCGGTTCGTGGGCAACATCGCGCCGTCCCTGGCCGGGCGCGTCTACACCGAGAGCGTGAACGGTCCGCTGGGCCGTGAGGTGCAGGCCACCGTGCCCGTCGACGACGCCCGCGGCAAGGTGGTCGCCCTGGTCTCCGCGGGGCTGAAGGTCAAGAACGTGACCAGCGCGCTGGACCGGCAGCTGCCCATCATCCTGGGCGCCGGAGCCGTCGCGCTCGTGGTGTCGACCGGCGGTACGGCTCTGGTGGGCAGGCGGCTGCGGCGGCAGACCCACAGCCTGGCCCCGGACGAGATGTCCCGCATGTACGAGCATCACGACACGGTCCTGCACTCGGTGCGCGAGGGCGTGCTCATCATCGACGCCGGCGGCCGGCTGCTGCTCGCCAACGACGAGGCGCGGCGGCTGCTGGAGCTGCCCGCCGACGTCGAGGGGTGCGTCGTACGGGAGCTGCCGGGCCTCGACCCGGCGACGCTGGAACTGCTCGGCTCCGGCCGGGAGGCCAGCGACGAGGTGCACTTCGCCATGGGGCGCCTGCTGGCGGTCAACCAGCGGCCCACGGACCACGCCGGGTGCCCCGGGGGGACCGTCGTCACCCTTCGCGACTCCACCGAGCTGCAGGCGGTGTCGGGGCGCGCCGAGGCCGCCCGGGAGCGGCTGGAGCTGCTGTACGACGCGGGCCTGTGCATCGGCAGCACCCTGGACGTGGTCCGCACGGCCGACGAGCTGGCACAGGTCGCGGTCCCCCGCTTCGCCGACTTCGTCACCGTCGACCTGGCGGACCCGGTGCTGCACGGGGACGAACCCG
This sequence comes from Streptomyces sp. SID486, assembly GCF_009865385.1. Lineage (GTDB taxonomy): Bacteria > Actinomycetota > Actinomycetes > Streptomycetales > Streptomycetaceae > Streptomyces. Next base: position 64,245 of record NZ_WWJT01000317.1, read on the forward strand.
CCCCGACGGCGACCGACATGCGGCGGGTCGCCGTGAGCGGCATCCGGGACGACCATCCCCTCTACGAGCAGGGCCGGCTCATCGACTTCCTGCCCTCCACCCCGCAGGCGCGCGGCTACGACGCGGGACGCGCCGAGCTGGTGACCGACCTGGCGACGGCCGAGGGCTGGCACGCGCAGGACCCGAAGCGGACCCGGCAGATCCTGGACTACGGCATCCACTCGCTGATCACCGCTCCGATCCGGGCGCGCGGTGCCGTCCTGGGCATCGCCAACTTCTGGCGTGCCAAGCAGGAACCTTTCGACACGGAGGAGCTGTCCCTGGCGGAGGAGCTGGTGGCCCGGGCCGCCGTCAGCATCGACAACGCCCGCCGGTACACCCGCGAGCACGCCCTCGCCGTCACCCTGCAGCGCAGTCTGCTGCCCCGGGCCCTGCCCGAGCAGAACGCCCTCGACGTCGGCTACCGCTATCTGCCGGCGCAGTCGGGGGTGAGCGGGGACTGGTTCGACGTGATCCCGCTGCCGGGGAGCCGGGTGGCGCTGGTGGTCGGCGACGTGGTGGGGCACGGGCTGCACGCCGCCGCGACGATGGGCCGGCTGCGCACCGCGGTGCACAACTTCTCCACGCTGGACCTGCCGCCCGACGAGCTGCTCCAGCACCTGGACGACCTCGTCGGCCGCATCGACCAGGACGAGGGCCCGGACCGCCCCGGGGAGATCATGGGTGCCACCTGCCTGTACGCCATCTACGACCCGGTGACCCGCCGCTGTGTCATGGCCCGGGCCGGGCACCTGGCGCCCGCGCTGGTCGAGCCCGACGGCAGCGTCACCTTCCCCGACCTGCCGGCCGGTCCCCCGCTGGGCCTGGGCGGGCTGCCGTTCCAGACGGCGGAGCTGGAGCTGGCCGAGGGCAGCCAGCTCGTGCTCTACACCGACGGTCTCATCGAGGACCGCGCGCGGGACCTGGACGAGGGCATGGAGCTGCTGCGCGGGGCCCTGGCGGGGCACCCGGGCCGGCCGCCGGAGGAGAGCTGCCGGGCGGTGCTGGAGGAGCTGCTGCCCGAGCGCCCCGGCGACGACGTGGCCCTGCTCATCGCGCGCACCCGGGCGCTGCCGGCCGGCCGGGTCGCGGACTGGGACGTTCCGCGCGATCCGGCCGCCGTGTCCGGGATGCGCGCCGCCGTCTCGGCCACGCTGGAGGAGTGGGGGCTGTCCGAGCTGGGCTTCGGCATGGAACTCGTGCTGAGCGAGCTGATCACCAACGCGATCCGCTACGGCTCCGATCCGGTGCATGTGCGGTTGATCCACGACCGCGCGCTGGTCTGCGAGGTGGCCGACGGCAGCAGCACCTCGCCGCATCTGCGGTACGCCGCGACGACCGACGAGGGAGGCCGGGGTCTGTTCCTGGTGTCCCAGCTGGCCGAGCGCTGGGGCACCCGGTACACGCCGCACGGCAAGGTGATCTGGGCCGAACTGGCCGTGCCGGACCCCGGGGAGTTCACGGACCCGGCCGAGTTCCCGGACCTCTCGGCGTTCCCTGACCTGTGACGCACCCGGATCCGTGACGCACCAGGGCCGCTCAGCAGCCGTGGCCTGCCGCGGTCGGTCACGCGGGAGGCCACGGCCACCTCTGCCGGGGCCGGACTCGGTTCATCTTCCGCTGTCCTCGGCGAGGGTGTGCGCGACGAGCGCGTTGGCGTGGCCGTGGCCCAGGCCGTGCTCGGTCTTGAGCCAGGAGACGAGCTCCATGTGCCGGGTCAGGGGTGAGGCGCGGATGAGGTCCTTCCACTCGGCGATCGGACGGCCGTACTTCTTCTCGATCGAGGGGAAGTAGGCGGCGGGGCCCTTCACTGGTTCGGTCATGCTGCTGTGTCCGTCCGTTCGTGCTGGGTGGTCTCGGATGACGGCCTCGCCGGGGGCGGCGGGCGGAGGAGGGTCCGGCTCACCGCCGGGTCGCGGGCTCCGCTGCCACCGGGCGAGTGGGCCGGTGCGGAGACGGCGAGAGGGGTGCCGGCGGTCCGGGTCATGTGAAGTCCTCCTTGGTCGGGAACCCGCCGAAACTGGACGGTGTGGTACTGCCGGAACTGGACGGTACAGTACTCACAGGAGAACTGGACTGTCCAGTACTGAGGTCGGGAGGCGGCATGGAAGCGAGCGAGCACGGCAGGTCGGCGCTCAAGCGCCGGGCGATCATGGAGGCCGCGACCGGCGCGTTCATGAGCAAGGGGTACTCCGGTACCAGCATGGACGACGTCGCGAAGCTGGCCGCGGTGTCCAAGCAGACCGTCTACAAGCACTTCTCCGACAAGGAGACGCTGTTCGCCGAGATCGTGATGGCCACCACCGACCGGGTCGACGACATGGTCGACCTGGTGGCCCACATCCCGGCCGACGCCGACGCCCTGGAAGAGAACCTGACCCGCTTGGCCCGCCGGTTCCTGGCCGCGCTCACCCATCCCCAGGTCCTTCAGCTGCGGCGCCTGGTCATCGCCAACGCGGACGCCTTCCCCGAGCTGGGCGCCGACTGGTACGAGCAGGGCTTCGAGCGGGTCCTGGCCACCCTGGCGGGCACCTTCCGGCGCCTCACCGACGACGGACTGCTGTCGACCGCCGACCCGCTCCTGGCCGCCCACCACTTCTCCGGCCTGCTGCTGTGGATCCCGGTCAACAAGGCCATGTTCCACGGCGGCCCCCGGCACACCGAGGCGGAGCTCGACCACTACGCCACCGCCGGCGTGCGGGCCTTCCTCGCCGCCTACCGCTGACCCTCCGCCGGCCCGCCTCACATCCGACACCCCTGGGGGGAACATGACCTGGACCGAGCGCACCGTCGTGCGCGACGGCGTACGCATCTCCTGCCGCGACTGGGGCGGGGCGGGGACACCCGTCGTCCTGCTGCACGGACTGGCCGGCCACGCGGGCGAATGGGACACCGTCGCCGGGCGCCTGAGCCCCCGGTACCGGGTGGTCGCCGTGGACCAGCGCGGCCACGGCGCCGGCGAACGGCACCCTCGCGACCGCTCGCGCGCCGCGTACGTCGCCGACGTCGTCGCGGTCCTCGGTCGGCTGGAGCTGGGCCGGCCCGTCCTGCTGGGCCAGTCGCTCGGCGGCCACACCGCCATGCTCACCGCCGCCGGCCACCCGGACCTCGTCCGGGCGCTCGTGCTCGTCGAGGCCGGACCCGGCGGCGCGAGCCCGGACACTCCCGCGGAGATCGGCGGGTGGCTCGACTCGTGGCCGACGCCCTTCCCGTCCCGGGAGGCCGCCGTGGCGTTCTTCGGCGGCGGCCCGGTCGGCGAGGGCTGGGCCGCCGGACTGGAGAGGCGGGACGGCGGGTGGTGGCCGCGCTTCGACCGCGACGTGATGGTCGACTCGCTGCGGGAGAACGCGCGGCGCTCCTACTGGGACGAGTGGGCGAGCATCACCTGTCCGACACTGGCCGTACTCGGCCGATCGGGCATCATCGCGCCCGAGGAGAGCGGCAGAATGCTCCGGCAGCGTCCCGAGACGGTGGCGATGAGCATCCCCGGAGCCGGACACGACCTCCACCTGGAACGGCCCGACCTCCTGTGCGCGGCGCTCGAACGGTTCCTCGGGGACACCACCGGGCCGCAGGGCGGACTCCTCCGGACCCCGTGACCCGTCCCGCCCGTCGAGGCAGGTACCCGGGGCAGACGCGGCGGTGTCCGGCGGGCACGGCGAAGGGCACGGCGAAGGGCCGCACCCCCGCTGCCGGGGGGTGCGGCCCTGAACCGCTCGCCTGGGCCGCTTACTTGCGGATCAGGTTGCGCAGCACGTACTGCATGATGCCGCCGTTGCGGTAGTAGTCGGCCTCGCCGGGGGTGTCGATGCGGACGACCGCGTCGAACTCCACACCGGTGTCGGTGCTGACCTTGACCGTGCGCGGCGTGGTGCCGTTGTTCAGCTCCTCGACGCCGGTGAAGGAGAAGGTCTCCTCGCCGGTCAGGCCCAGGGAGGCGGCGGACTGGCCCTCCGGGTACTGGAGCGGGAGCACGCCCATGCCGATCAGGTTGGAGCGGTGGATGCGCTCGTAGGACTCGGCGATGACGGCCTTGACGCCGAGCAGCGCGGTGCCCTTGGCCGCCCAGTCGCGGGACGAGCCGGAGCCGTACTCCTTGCCGGCCAGGACGACCAGCGGGATGCCCTGCTCGATGTAGTTGCGCGAGGCGTCGTAGATGAACGACACCGGACCGTCGGCCTGGGTGAAGTCGCGGGTGTAGCCGCCCTCGGTGCCCGGCGCGATCTGGTTGCGCAGGCGGATGTTGGCGAACGTGCCGCGGATCATGACCTCGTGGTTGCCGCGGCGGGAGCCGTAGCTGTTGAAGTCGCGACGCTCGACGCCGTGCTCCGTGAGGTACTTGCCGGCCGGGGTGTCGGCCTTGATCGCACCGGCCGGGGAGATGTGGTCGGTGGTGACCGAGTCACCCAGCTTGGCCAGCACGCGGGCGCCGGCGATGTCGCTGACCGGGTCGGGCTCCATGCCCATGCCCTCGAAGTACGGGGGCTTGCGGACGTAGGTCGACTCGGCGTCCCACTCGAAGGTGTTGCCGGTCGGGACCGGGAGCGACTGCCACTGGGCGTCGCCGGCGAAGACGTCCTGGTAGGACTTGTTGAACATGTCCTCGCCGATGGCGTTCGCCACGACGTCGTTGACCTCGGCCTCGGACGGCCAGATGTCCTTCAGGAAGACCGGGTTGCCGTCCTGGTCGGTGCCGAGGGCGTCCCGGGTGATGTCCACCTTCATGGAGCCGGCGAGCGCGTACGCGACGACCAGCGGCGGGGACGCCAGGTAGTTCATCTTGACGTCGGGGTTGATACGGCCCTCGAAGTTCCGGTTGCCGGAGAGGACCGAGGTGACCGCGAGGTCGTGGTCGTTGACGGCCTTGGAGACCTCCTCCGGCAGCGGGCCGGAGTTGCCGATGCAGGTGGTGCAGCCGTAGCCGACGAGGTTGAAGCCGACCTTGTCGAGGTACGGCGTCAGACCCGCCTTGTCGAAGTAGTCGGTGACGACCTTCGAACCCGGGGCGAGGGTGGTCTTGACCCACGGCTTGCGGGTCAGGCCCTTCTCCACGGCCTTCTTCGCCACGAGCGCGGCGGCGACCATGACGTAGGGGTTGGAGGTGTTGGTGCACGACGTGATGGCGGCGACGGTGACGGCACCGTGGTCGATCTCGTACGTCGACCCGTCGGGGGCGGTGACGGTGACCGGGTTGCTCGGGGCGCCGTTCGGGGCGACGGCCGGCGAGTCGGAGGCCGGGAAGGACTCCTTGCCCGCCTCGTCCACCACGTCGACGTAGTTGAGGACGTCGGACTTGAACTGCTGGGCGGCGTTCGCGAGGACGATACGGTCCTGCGGGCGCTTCGGGCCGGCGATGGACGGCACGACCGTGGACAGGTCCAGCTCGAGCTTCTCGGAGAAGTCGGGCTCGGCCTTCGGGTCCAGCCAGAGGCCCTGCTCCTTGGCGTACGCCTCGACGAGCGCGAGCTGCTGCTCGGAGCGGCCGGTCAGCTTCAGGTACTTGATGGTCTCGTCGTCGATCGGGAAGATTGCGGCGGTGGAGCCGAACTCCGGCGACATGTTGCCGATGGTGGCACGGTTGGCGAGCGAGGTGGCGGCGACGCCCTCGCCGTAGAACTCGACGAACTTGCCGACCACACCGTGCTTGCGGAGCATCTCGGTGATGGTGAGCACGAGGTCGGTGGCGGTGGTGCCGGTGGGCAGCTCGCCGGTGAGCTTGAAGCCGACGACGCGCGGGATGAGCATGGAGACCGGCTGGCCGAGCATGGCGGCCTCGGCCTCGATGCCGCCGACGCCCCAGCCGAGGACGCCGAGGCCGTTGACCATGGTGGTGTGCGAGTCGGTGCCGACGAGGGTGTCGGGGTAGGCCTGGCCGCCCCGCACCATGACCGTACGCGCCAGGTGCTCGATGTTCACCTGGTGGACGATGCCGGTGCCCGGCGGGACGACCTTGAACTCGTCGAAGGCGGTCTGGCCCCAGCGCAGGAACTGGTAGCGCTCCTTGTTGCGGCCGTACTCCAGCTCGACGTTCTGCTGGAAGGCGTTGGTCGTGCCGAACTTGTCGGCGATGACGGAGTGGTCGATGACCAGCTCGGCCGGGGCCAGCGGGTTGATCTTGGCGGGGTCGCCGCCCAGCTCCTTCACGGCCTCACGCATGGTCGCGAGGTCCACGACACAGGGGACGCCGGTGAAGTCCTGCATGATCACGCGGGCCGGCGTGAACTGGATCTCCTGGCTGGGCTGGGCCTGGGAGTCCCAGCCGCCGAGGGCGCGGATGTGGTCGGCGGTGATGTTCGCGCCGTCCTCCGTGCGGAGCAGGTTCTCCAGCAGGACCTTGAGGCTGTACGGCAGGCGGGCCGAGCCCTCCACCTTGTCCAGCCGGAAGATCTCGTACGACTCGTCGCCCACCTGCAGCGTGCTGCGGGCGTCGAAGCTGTTCGCCGACACGACAGTCTCCTTCATTGATGTGCGCCTACCACCGTCAATCGTGCCGCCGCGCCGACTTGGCGAACCAGTAAGGTCAGGCTAAGTTAGGCATGCCTTACCGGTGCGGCGGGCTGCGGTGCGCCTCGGCAGATATCTCGATGTCGAGATAACACTAGTACATGGGCGCGGTCTGGTCATGCCCGCCCCCGCCTCCCGCGCGCCCCGGCCGGCCCGCCCGCCGGTCTACCAGCTGCGTTCGGCGACGGTCTTGGCCGGGCCCAGCACCTTCACATGGCCGTGATCGCCGTAGTCCGAGTTCCGCCACCGGGCGAACCCCCTGGCCGTGCGATCGGCGCCGTCCTGCTCACCCACGCCGTAGTCGACCCGGACCACGGACTCGGTACGGCCGCCGGGCGCCGACGTACGGACGTAGACGCTCTCCACGTGCGGGGCGACAGCGGCGTCCGCCGCCGTGCCGCCGTCCGCCACCAGGAAGGCCCGGAACTCGCGCCGCATGGGGAACCAGCAGGGCGCGCCGGTGTCCGCCGGAGTGTCGCTGGTGGTGTCCGGAAGCTCCCGGTAGTCGTCGCTGGTGGTGTCGGGAAGCTCCTGAGCGTCGTCGTCGGTCGTCGTGTCGGGCAGTTCCCCGGGGTCGTCGTCGGTCGTCGCGTCCGGGAGCTCCTGAGGGTCGTCGTCCGTCGTCATGTCGGGGAGGCCCCCGGGGTCGTCGTCGGTGGTGTCCGGGAGGTCCCCGTAGTCCTCCTCCGTCGGCACGTCCGGCTGGTGGCAACCGGCGGTCGCCCCGCCGGTCGCGGACGCGCCGGCCGAGGCGTCGGCGTGCAGGGTGCCGCACGAGGCAAGCGAGCAGCAGAGAGCGAGCACGACGAGCACGGGGAGGTGGCGCGTCCTGGTGGTCCTGGTGGCTGTGGTGGTCATGTGTGTGTTCCCCCTTCCGAGAGGAGAGGGGCGGGCGCGGGTCCCGGTTCCGCGACGCGGGACGGTGTTCCGTCACCCCGGCGGACGTCATACGACATCGCCCGTTTTCTCCAGACCTTCCGGACGCCCGCCCCGCGCCGGCGCGGGGCCGCTGACAGCCCGTCACCGACATCACCCGAATGGCCCCCTTGGCGGGCGCGATCTCATATCTGAGATAGCCTCAACCTCATGTCAGACGACTACCTCGTACGCATCGGCAAGCTCATCCGTGACGCGCGGCAACACCGCGGCTGGACTCAGGCGCAGCTCGCGGAGGCGCTCGGCACCAGCCAGAGCGCGGTGAACCGCATCGAGCGCGGCAACCAGAACATCAGCCTTGAGATGATCGCCCGGATCGGTGAAGCCCTGGACAGCGAGATCGTGTCGCTGGGCTACGCGGGTCCGATGCATCTGCGCGTGGTCGGCGGCCGCCGTCTGTCCGGTGCCATCGACGTGAAGACCAGCAAGAACGCGTGCGTGGCCCTGCTGTGCGCCTCGCTGCTGAACAAGGGCCGCACGCTGCTGCGCCGGGTGGCGCGCATCGAGGAGGTGTACCGCCTGCTGGAGGTGCTCAACTCCATCGGCGTGCGCACCCGCTGGGTCAACGACGGCGTCGACCTGGAACTGATCCCGCCCGCCGAGCTGGAGTTGGCGGCGATCGACGCGGAGGCCGCCGTACGGACCCGCTCGATCATCATGTTCCTCGGCCCGCTGCTGCACCGCATGGACCACTTCAAGCTGCCCTACGCCGGCGGCTGCGACCTGGGCACGCGGACCATCGAGCCGCACATGATCGCGCTACGCCGGTTCGGCCTGGACGTCGCGGCCACCGAGGGCCAGTACCACGCCCAGGTGGACCGCTCGGTCCGCCCCGACCGCCCGATCGTGCTGACCGAGCGCGGCGACACGGTGACCGAGAACGCGCTGCTGGCCGCCGCCCGGCACGACGGTGTGACGGTCATCCGCAACGCCTCCTCCAACTACATGGTCCAGGACCTGTGTTTCTTCCTGGAGGCCCTGGGCGTCAGGGTGGAGGGCATCGGCACCACGACGCTCACCGTGCACGGTGTGCCGAACATCGACGTCGACGTGGACTACTCGCCCTCCGAGGACCCGGTGGAGGCGATGAGCCTGCTGGCCGCCGCGGTGGTCACGGAGTCGGAACTGACGGTGCGCCGGGTGCCGATCGAGTTCCTGGAGATCGAGCTGGCGGTCCTGGAGGAGATGGGCCTGGACCACGACCGGTCGCCGGAGTACTTCGCGGACAACGGCCGTACCCGCCTGATCGACCTCACGGTACGGCCCTCCAAGCTCGAAGCCCCGATCGACAAGATCCACCCCATGCCGTTCCCGGGCCTGAACATCGACAACGTCCCGTTCTTCGCGGCGATCGCGGCGGTCGCCTCGGGCCAGACGCTGATCCACGACTGGGTCTACGACAACCGGGCGATCTACCTGACCGACCTCAACCGCCTCGGCGGCCGGCTCCAGCTCCTGGATCCGCACCGGGTGCTGGTCGAGGGCCCGACCCGCTGGCGCGCGGCCGAGATGATGTGCCCGCCTGCCCTGCGGCCCGCGGTGGTCGTCCTGCTGGCGATGATGGCGGCCGAGGGCACATCGGTGCTGCGCAACGTGTACGTCATCAACCGCGGTTACGAGGACCTCGCGGAACGCCTGAACTCGATCGGGGCCCAGATCGAGACCTTCCGGGACATCTGAGGGACCGAGAAGCAGGCTCGGCGCCGGCCGGGCTCGCCCCGGGACGCCGTCCGGGAGCGGGCCCGGCGCCGTCGGCCCCGGTGAGGCGGGCGGCGCCGGGGCCGGGTCAGTCGTGGGGGGTGAAGAGGGCCGCCGCGGTCTCGGCCACCAGGTCCGGGCGTTCCTCGTGGAGGTAGTGCCCGCAGCCCGGGACCACCTCGACCCGGAGGTCGTCGGCGTGGCGTCCGGCGTCCGTGATCACGCTCGGCGGCAGCATGAAGTCCCTTTCGCCCGCTAGGATCACCGTCGGCGTGGTGAGCCGGAGCTTCTTGTAGCGGCCGAGGACCAGCTTGGCGATGTCCCGCAGGGCGAAGGCGCGGTGCAGCGCCTCACCGGCCCGCGCCCGGTCGGGTTCCCGGCTGGAGCGCACGAACTCGTCCACGGCGTCCGGCGTCCACACCGCCTGGTCCACCACGCCCCTGCGCATCAGGTAGCGGGTGAACCCGGGCCGGTTGCGCAGCATCCAGCGGCCCAGCAGCGGCTGCTCCAGCAGCGCCGTGTACCAGAACCGCCAGGACTGGGGCATGAGCCGGTGGTGCAGCGGCCACGGGTGCATCATGTTCAGCGCCAGGTAGCGGTGGATCCGCTCGGGTGCCTGCAGACACACGTGGAAGCCGGTCCAGGCGCCCCAGTCGTGACCGATGAGGTGGACCCGGTCCAGGCCCAGTTCGTCCAGCAGGCCGACCACGTCGGCCACCCTGCTGTCGGTGTCGTAGCCGTGGCCCGGTGCGTCGGACCAGCCGAAGCCGCGCTGGTCCACGCACAGCAGCCGGTACCGGCCGGACAGCAGCGGGACGAGCCGCCGCCAGCCGTACCAGTGCTGGGGGAAGCCGTGCAGCAGGACGACGGGTTCGCCCTGGCCGATCTCCGCGACGTGCAGGCGGACACCGCGCACGCTGACATATCGGTGCCGGACTCCGTCCAGCTCGGGCAGCGGCGGGGTGGTGGTGTGCGCCACGGTCTCCACGAGGGCTCCAGGGGGTGTTGGCGGTGCTGGTCGGTTGGTCAGGAGGCGCCGGACGGGCGAAAGGTTCCGTCCGTCCTCGAACCGGTGCGCGGCGGGAACCGCGAAAGACGTACGGAACGTTTGGGCCTCCCGGCTCCTCCTGACCCTGCGCGGCTCGACGCAGCCGACCGGCTCGACGGAGGAGAAGAACGTGACAAACAGGCGAGGTCTCGCGCAGGCCGCGGGGCGTTGGAGTGCCACCCACAGATGGGCGGCCGTGCTGCTCTGGCTGGCGTTCGTCGTCGTGGCCACCGTGGCCGGCGGCATGGTCACCCAGCACGAGCCGACCCCCGCCGAACTCACCAACGGCGAGGCCCGGCACGCGGAACGGATCCTGAGCGACGCGGGACTGAGCCTGCCCGCGCACGAGGTGGCGTTCGTCCACAGTGACCGGGCGACCGTGGGCTCACCGGAGTTCCGCGCGGCCGTCACCGACGTGGTGGAGCGCATCAAGCGCACCGGCAAGGTCCGTGACGTGGTGTCGCCGCTGGACCCGGCGGGCGCCGCGGCCGTCTCGGCGGACCGGCACAGCGCCCTGGTCCAGTTCGACATGGCGGGTGACGCCGTCGAGGCGAAGGAGGAGGTGCAGCCGGTCCTCGACGCCGTCGCGCGTTCCGCCGAGGTCTCCCCCAGTGTCACCGTGGAGCAGTTCGGCGAGGCGTCCTTCGCGCACAAGTACGAGGAGAAGCTGCACACCGACTACACGAACGCGGAGACGATCTCCTTCCCCGTGACCCTGGGCATCCTGCTGGTGGCGTTCGGCGCGCTGGTCGCCGCCCTGCTGCCGGTGGTGCTCGCGCTCACCGCCGTGGTCGCCGCCGGCGGGCTGCTCACCCTCGGCAGCCACCTGGTGCACATCGACCAGAACGGCAGCTCCGTCATGTCGCTCATCGGCATCGCCGTCGGCGTCGACTACTCGCTGTTCTACATCCGCCGGGTGCGCGAGGAGCGGGCCCGGGGCAACAGCACCGAGGCGGCCGTGAGCGCGGCGGCGGCCACCTCCGGCCGTTCGGTCATCGTCTCGGGCCTGACCGTCATGGTCTCCCTCGCCGGGCTGTTCCTGTCCGGCAACGGCATCTTCTACGGCATGGCCACCGCGACCATCATCGTCGTGGCGGTCGCGGTCCTCGGCTCGGTGACGGTGCTGCCCGCGCTCCTCTCGCTGCTCGGCCACCGGATCGACAAGGGCCGGGTGCCGCTGCTGCCCCGGATGCGCGCGCAGGACGCGACCGGGGCGGAGGAGGCCGGGCGCCGTGGCTTCTGGGGTGTCGTGCTCGCCGCCGTACTGCGCCGGCCGGTCGTCTCGCTGGTGGTGTGCGGCGGCGCGCTGCTGGCCCTGGTCGCCCCGGCGTTCTCGCTGCACACCTCGGACCCGGGGGTGAGCGACCTGTCGGCCAAGAGCCTGCCGGCGCTGCGGACGTACGAGCGGATCCAGGGCGCCTTCCCCGGTTCGTCGACCCCGGCCAAGGTGGTGGTCAGGGCCGACGGTCTGCGCGGGGCGGCGGGCGAGGCGGCACTGCGGGACTTCACCCGGGCCGTCGGCGCGGCGGGTCCGCGGCTGAGCGGGCCGGTGACCTACCGGGTGTCGGACGACGGCAAGGTCGCCGTGGCCACCGTGGGCCTGGCCGGCACGGGCACGGACGACACATCCGTACGGGCCCTTCGCGCCCTGCGCACCGAGGTCGTCCCGGACACCTTCGGCAAGCTGCCCGGGGCGGACGTCGCCGTCGGCGGCACCACCGCGGCCTCGGTCGACACCAACGCCAACCTGTCCGACCGGGCGCCCTGGGTGGCGGGCTTCGTGCTGCTGTTCACGTTCGCGGTGATGCTGGTCTCCTTCCGCTCCCTGGTGGTCGCCGGCTTCACCCTGGTGCTCAACACGCTGTCGGTGGGCGCGGCCTACGGCATCGTGGTGCTCGTCTTCCAGAAGGGCTGGGGCGAGGGCCTGCTCGGCTTCACCAGCACCGGCGGGATCGCCTCCTGGGTGCCGCTGTTCATGTTCGTCTTCCTGTTCGGCCTGTCGATGGACTACCACGTGTTCGTCGTCAGCCGGATCCGCGAGGGCCACGACCGCGGGCTGTCCACGCCCCAGGCCATCGAGCAGGGCATCCGGGGCACGGCGAGCGTGGTCACCGGGGCGGCCGTGGTGATGGTCGCGGTCGCCGGGGTGTTCGGCACGCTGCCGCAGCTGTCCATGAAGGAGTCCGGCGTGGGCATGGCGACCGCCGTACTGGTCGACGCGACGTTCATCCGGATCGTGCTGCTGCCGGCCACGATGAGGCTCCTCGGGGACGCCAACTGGTACCTGCCGAAGTGGCTGGACCGGCTGTTGCCGGCCGCCTTCACCGAGGTGGCCGCCGCCGACGCCTCCGGGGCGCCCTCGGGCAGCGGCCGGCCGGCCGAGCGGGACACCGTCTCCTCCGGCACCTGACGGCTGCCGCCGGGAGACGCACCGATGCCGCCGGACCAGGGAGGGTCCGGCGGCATCGGTGCGTCGGTCCGCGTCGGGCGCGGGGGCGGTGCGCCGGCGGGCCGCTGACCCACTGGCCCCCTGGGCCGCTGGGCCGCTGGGCCGACGCGGGGATGCGCCGGCGGGGCAGGAGGCCGGCGCGGGGATGCGTCGGCGGGGCAGGAGTCCGGCGTGGATGCGTCAGTGCACCGGACGACGTCCTGGCCGACTGTCGGCGGGCGGGGAGGCCGGGGCGTGCGCCGGCGGGCCGGGCCGCCGGCGTCTCGTCATCCCCGGCGTCTCGTCACCCCCGGCGTCTCGTCACGGCGTCTCGTCACCCCCCGGCGGCGCACAGCTCCGCCGTCAGCGCGGCGATCTCCGCCGTCTGCGAGCCGTTCAGGCGTGGGTCGCACGCGGTCTCGTAGCGGCGCGGCAGATCCTGCTCGGTGATGCCGGAGGCGCTGCCGACGCACTCGGTGACCTCGGCCGGGGTGGCCTCCAGATGCAGGCCGCCGGGACGGCCGCCGGCCGAGCGGAGGGCCTCGAAGAAGCCGCGGATCTCGGCGGCCACCGTCGCCACGTCCCGGGTCTTGTGACCGCCGGCGCCGACGTAGGTGTTGCCGTGCATCGGGTCGCACAGCCACACCGCCGGATGGCCGAGCCGGGCGGCCTCCGCCACCAGCGGGGGCAGCGCCTCGCGCACCCGCTCCGCACCCATCCGGGAGATCAGCACCAGCCGCCCCGGCTCGCGGTCCGGGTCGAGCCGGGCGCACAGCGCGGCCAGGTCCCCGGGTTCGGTGCCCGGGCCGACCTTCACCCCCACGGGGTTGTCGACACCGGACAGGAACCGCACGTGGGCTCCGCCGGGGTCGCGGGTGCGCGCGCCGATCCAGGGCAGGTGGGTGGAGGTCAGGCAGAGGCTGCCGGTCACCGGGTCCCGCCGTACCTGGGGCTCCTCGTAGTCCAGCACGAGTGCCTCGTGGCTGGTCCACACGGCGGGCGCGCCGGCCGCCGGGGCGCCGGGCATCGCCATGCCCGACTCCGCCAGTTCCCGCAACAGGGCGAGCACGTCACGCGCGTGGGCGTGGCCCTCCAGCAGCCGCATCGCGTCGGGCACGCGGGCCGCGGGGTCCGGTGCGGGGTCGTTGACCAGGTGCCCGCGGAACGAGGGCAGGACCAGCTCCCCGACGCGTTCGGTCGGTGCGGAGCGGGGCTTGGCGTACTGGCCCGCCAGCCGGCCCACCGGGATCACGGGCCGGCCGAGGGCCTGGCCGATGGTCCGGGCGGTGGTGTGCAGCAGGCCGACCCGGGCCGCGACACCGGCGAAGGTGGGGGTGTCGAACGTCTCGGCGCAGTCGCCGAGTTGCACGACGAACGCCTCACCGTGCGCGGCGGCTGCGAGGGCCCGGCGCAGGTCGAGGATCTCGTGCGGCCGCACGAGGGGTGCGGCGCCGGCCAGCCGGGACCGGATCCGGCGCAGCAGCGCGGTATCGGGCCATTCGGGCTGCTGGGCGGCGGGGCGCTGTCGCCAGTCGGACGGCGTCCAGGCCGGCGGCCGGGCGGAGCGGAGCACAGCGGGCGAGGACATGGGGCATCGGCCTCCGTCGTCGGTGAGGAAGTGCGGCGTCGTCGTGTGCGGGTCAGGCGGTGCGGCCGCGTCGTGCGCGGCCCAAGGGCCCCAAAGGTGCGGCCACATCGTGCGCGGCCCAAGGGCCCCAAAGGTGCGGCCACATCGTGCGCGGCCCAAGGGCCCCAAAGGTGCGGCCACATCGTGCGCGGCCCAAGGGTCCCAAGGGTGTGGCCGCGTCGTGTGCGGCCCGAGGGTGTGGCCGCGTCGTGTGCGGCCCGAGGGTGTGGCCGCGTCGTGTGCGGCCCGGGCGGTGCAGCCGCGTCGTGCGCGGGCCGGGGGTGGCGGCCGTGGCGTGCGCGGGGCGGGCGGTGCGCCGCGGCATGCGCGGCCGAGGCGGTGCGGCCTCGTCGTGTGCGGGGTGTGTGGTGCGGGTGGCGGGCTGCGTTCAGTCGTGGGGCAGCGCCCAGCACAGCAGTCCGCCTCCGGGCAGTTCCCGTACGCTCACGCGCACCCGGTGCTCGGGGTGTCCGTCCGCCCGGGCCAGGAATCCGGTGCCGTCCGGGGTGAGCCGCAGATCCCGCAGGCCGCGCAGGGCGGGCCCGGTGAGCGGGCTCAGGGCCTTGAAGGCGGCTTCCTTGGCGGAGTAGAGCGTGAGCAGCCGCCGGGCCGCCGTCGGAGGCGGTCCGAGAAGCGGGCGTTCCGGCTCGCGCAGCACCAAGTGGGCCGCGCGGACCGGGAGATCGGCGAGTTCCAGGTCGATGCCGAGGGTCGGGAACCGGTCGGCCGGAGCGGCGACGGCGACCGCGATGCCCCGGGAGTGGCTGATCGACCCCGAGATGCCTTCGGGCAGCCGGGGCCTGGGTCCGTCGCACAGCACCGCCCCCGCGGTCAGCCCGGCGGCGCGTACGGCCCGGTGCAGCGCGCTGCGTCCGATGAGGAAATCGCCACGTCGGGGTTGCGGCATCGTCCGGGCCAGGCACCGTTCCTCGTCGGTGACGGCGACCGGCGGCCCCTCGTGGACGGAGGCGACCGCGAAGCCCACCCCCGGAATACGTGGCCCGGATCCGGCGAAAACCCGGGGCAGAATGCGGAGCGCCTCATTCGAATGCACGAGGTATTCTCCCTGTTTCTGGCTGATGGGACAGGAAAGGGACGGCACGGTGAATTCCGTGAATACCGGCACGAGTTCCTGCCCGGTTCGCCGGATTGTGCCGGACCGCACGGCGGAGCGGCCAGGCGGGCGGCGACACCCTGCTCAGCCGAACCCCTCCCTGGGACCGAGGTGAAGTCGGTATCCTGGCCTCTCGGACACAAAGAGGCGGCGCGACGCCGACACACTCCCCGCTTTACCATGCTTTTACTGTCCGGGGGGTCGGTGCGCCCCTCCTCGCGACGCAGAGGGAGGGACAGGGATGTCCGGTTCGGGGAGCAACGGCTGGCCGACGGCCGAACTGGACGCGGTGCGCCGTCTGCACGTCATCGCGTCCGCGGCCGGGCCGCACGCGTCGTTCGCCGAGCGCCGTTTCGACGTCCCCCTGGACCGGCTGTGGTCCGTCGCCTCCGACCTGGAGAACGAACTCCCCCTGATCGTCGGGGGCCTGCGCACCTTCGGCATCACACGGTCCGAGGGTGAGCGGCTGACGGGCGAGGCGGTCGGCGCCCTCGGGTTCCGCGAGCAGTTCGACATCGTGCTGCGCCCCGGCTGGTGCCTGATGCAGGGCAAGGTGCTGACGAGCGGCATGGCCGCCACGGAGGACCGTGACGGCTGCCGCTTCGCCTTCTTCACCAGCCTGCGGCTGCCCGGCGGCGGCCTGCTCGACCGGATGCGCGGACCGTGGTCCGCGCGGCGGGCGGAGGACATGCTCGACCGGCTCGGGAAGCGGGTGGCCGCCCGGTCAGCCCCAGGCCGACCGGAATGACTGCCTGGCCCGGAACAGCCGGGATCTGACGGTCCCCACCGGTATCTCCAGCAGGGCGGACACCTCCTGTTCGCTGAGCCCCTCGACATGACGGAGCATCAGCACCGCCCGGTACTCGGGCGTGAGCCGGTGCAGGGCGTCGGCGATGTCGGAGGCCAGGTGCAGGTCTCCGGGAGCGGGTGGTTCCTCCCATTCCGCGGACATCGTCGGCTGCCGGCGGCGCTGGCCGGCGAACTTCAGGGCCTCGCGCACCGCGATGGCCCGGACCCACCCGAACAGCGCCGCGGGCTCCTGGAGCTGGCGGATACGGCGGAAGACGGTGATCAGGGTCTCCTGGGCCGCGTCCGCGCCGTCCTGGAGGGCGACCGGACCGCAGATCCGGCCGACGTAGGGGGCGAGGACGCCCAGCAGATCGTCCATCGCCAGCGCGTCGCCGCGCTGCGCCCCCTCGACCAGGCGAGCCAGCAGGTGCGGATCGTGCAGCGTGCCGGTGTTGCCCTCCTTCGTCACCGCGTCCCCGCTTCCCGCTCCGCCCTGCCCGCCGCGGAACCGCGGGCGGCGAGGGAGAAGGAGAATGCGCCGGTCGATGTGTTCACCGGTGGCGACGTCGCGCACCGAGTCTTCCTGTACCCAGTTGAATTCCTATTGGAGCGACTGGTTCCCGTTCTCTCGCATAGGTCGCGCAGAACCATGAAATTGATACCCCCGTTGATGGCGAATGGGACTGCTCACGCACACCGCTGGCAACCCTAGCACCGGGCACAGGGCTCCGGGAGGCTGAAGAAGTCGGAGCACCACTCAACCGGTGGGTAGCAAAATATGCCGGGAGGAACACGGCCGCACGGGCTTCGCGATCCGAATCCACGGAAACCCCGCGCGGCCCCGGAGCCGAGTCCCGCGGGCGGGCGTCCTCGACCCCCCGGAGGCAGGCGCACGGCGGCCGACGCACGCCCCCGCGGGGCCGAATTCAGGACAAGATCGCAAAGTAGCGGGAGTACCGCGCCGTTCTGTCCCCTCCTTCCCATCGAGGCCCCACACCGACGCCGCCCTGGCACCGCCGGAGCGTCGACCACCAGGGGAGGGAGAACGACAGATGAAGACCGCGCGAGCGGACGCCCGCCAGCAGGGCCCGCCGTCCCGGCAGAGTGCCGCGCCGGAGGATCCGTGGGCCACCGCGGCCCCCCTCGTCCGAGCGGCGCAGGTCGGCGACGCCATAGCCCTCAACGACCTGCTGAGCCTGCTCACCCCGTACGTGAGCCGGCTGTGCCGGCCGATCGCCCTGAACAACAGCGCCGACGCCGTACAGGAGGCGCTGATCGCCGTGTTCCAGGGCCTGCCCCGGCTCAAGGACCCGCGTGCCCTGTACGCGTGGGTACGCACGATCACCGTACGCGAGGCGGTGCGGGTGGCTCACCGTACCGAGCGCGAGACACCGGTGTGCGAGTTCGACGACATCGCCGGGCCGCGCAGCCCCGAACTCGCCGTCGACGTACGGGACGTACTGCGGCGCATGTCCACCGAACACCGTGCGGTCCTGGTCCTGCGCGAGCTGGAGGGCCTGGACGAGCGGACGGCGAGCGCCATCCTCAACATCTCCTGCGGCACGCTGAAGTCCCGGCTGCACCGTGCCCGACACAGCTTCCGAAAGGCGTGGCCGCGATGAACCTGGACTGGCCGACGGCCGAACTCGATCCGGTACGGCGCTTGCGTGTCATGGCCGCGGGGCTGCACGCGGTCATGTACGCGGACGCCCACGTGGACCTGCCGATGTCGGACGTGTGGGCGGTGGCGAGTGACCTGGAGGGCGAACTGCCGCACCTGGTGCCGACCTTGCGCGCCTTCCGCTGCGATCCGCTCACCGGTGACCGGCAACTGGGGTGGGCGTACGGCCTCCTCGGTCACAACGCCTGCTTCGACGTGCGGCTGCGCCCCGGTTGGTGCCTGATGCAGAGCCGCTACGTGGTCGGCGGTATGGCGGCCGTACCGGAGGGGTCCGGAACCCGGTTCGCCGTGCTCGGCGGGCTGCGCCAGCCCTGGGCCGGGCCGTTCCAGCGGGCACTGCGTCCGCTCGGCCGCGCCCGGGGCCTGCTCATGGTGGAGCGGGCCGCGCGGCGCGCGGAGATCCGCCGCGAGCCGAAGCCGGCCTGAGCCCCGCGCACGAGGGCCGCTCCGGTCGCGGCAACCCCCGGGTCGCGACCGCGCCCGACCGTGACCGCCGTCCGTTCCGCCGTTGCGCGGACCGGACGGCGCCCCGGCCCGGCCGGCCATGGAAGACACCGCTCCGGAAAAACTCGGATTCCGGTGGAGTGCATCGGCCGCGTGCCGCCTCTTTGTCTGTGTCGGACGCTCCCGGCCCACGGTGAGCGGCACCCGGCGCCATCCCCCACGCACAGCAGCCCCGTCCGGGCGCGTTTTGCGCTGCCCGCACGTCATCGCCCGGCCGAGCAGAGGGAACCACCATGCCCGACATATCCGCACTCAAGCTCGACGTCGTGCCCGAGCCGACCGCCGCGCTCGGGATCCTCCCGACCGTGGCGGCCGAGAAGGCCCCCGACACCCCGTTCCTCTCCGACACGCCGTGGCGCACGTACGCCGGACCGGTCCGCACCTTCGCCGAGTTCGCGCAGGCCATCGACGACTACGCCGACCGGTTCTGGGCCGGGGGCGTCCGCCGCGGAGACGTCGTCGCCGTCGTGCAGCGCAACCACATCGAGGTGGAGGGCGTGATGTGCGCCCTGGGCAAGATCGGCGCCCTGCCCGCGCTGCTGTCCTCGGCGATGGAGACCGGGGAACTCCTGGAGTGCTTCGCCCGGCTGGACCGCCCCTACCTCCTGGTCGACTCCTTCGGGCTGTCCCGGCTCGCCGAGCACCGGCACGCGCTGCGGCTGCTGACCCGGGGCGTGCTGTGCCTGGAGGAGACGGAGGAGGACTGGGTCGTCCCGCTGCAGGAGCGCAGCGCGCACACCGCCGACCCGCGGGACGAGGACGAGTGGTTCGTCGTCACGCACTCGTCCGGCACCACCGGCGCGCCCAAGATGGCGGCGCACTCGACGCGTTCACTGTTCGGCATGGTCGCCCCGATGATCCAGATCTTCCGGGACCAGTACTCCTCGCAGGACCTGAACGCCAAGCACCTCTCCTTCGTCCACGCCCGTACCTGTGCCGGCACGCTCGCCTCGCTGGAGACCGCGATGCCCGCACTGGCCATCGCCGACCCGGACCCGGCCAACGTCAAGCGGCTGATGCTCCGGCACCGTCCGACCTCGATCGAGACGCACCCGAACGTCTACATCCAGTGGGAGTCCCTCGCACACGACCCGGACCGCCCCTTCCAGCACGTCGAGCGGTTCATCTCCACGTTCGACGCGATGCACCCGCGGACCGTGCGCACCCTGCTGAACGCCTCGGAGCACCCGGGCGCCCACTACTTCCAGGCCTACGGCCAGACCGAGTCGGGACCGATCTGCCTGCGCATCGTCTCCCGCGAGGAGTCCGCCGCGTACTCGCCGCGCAACGTCGGCCACACCGGTGGCGGCATGGAGATCCGGATCGTGGACGAGCACGGCGTCGAGCAGCCGCCGAACGCGCCCGGCTTCATCGAGACGCGCTCCCCCGGCCGCATGCGCGGCTACGTCGGCGGCGACCCCATGCCGCCCGCGGACGCCTGGTGGCCCATGGGTGACATCGGGCGGCTGCTCGACGACGGCTCGCTCGAACTCCTGGACCGCATCGTCGAGCACGTCGACGGCGTCGGCAGCCTCCTGGAGAAGGAGGACCACCTGCTGGAAGCGCTGCCCGAGCTGGTCGAACTGGTCCTGGTCAAGGACGAGGACGACAACTCCGTGTTCGCCGTGGCCTGTCCGCGCCCCGGCACCACACCCGACCCGGAGCGCTTCCGGGCGGTCGCCGCCGAGGCCGGGCTGCCCGACCTGGACGTGCGCTTCTGGGAGTGGGAGGCCATGCCCGTCACCGGTTCCTACAAGGTCCGCCGGTCCGTACTGCGGCGCAAGCTCGCCGGCCGTATCCAGCGCACCGCCACCGTCCGGAAGGGGGCCTGACCCCATGACGCACCTCTGGTACGAACTCGCCCGCGGCCTGCGCGACGAGACCCTGCTGCACACGCCGTCGCGCTCGGCCGAACCCGTCTCCGGCACCGCCCTGTTCGACCGCGCCGAGCGCACCGCCGGTGCCGTCCTGACCGCCTGCGAGGGCCGCGCCCCGCGCCGGGTCGGTCTGCTCATGGCCAACGGCGAGCCGTGGGTGCGCGGGCTGCTCACCGCGCTCCGCCTCGACGCGGCGGCCGTCCCGCTCGCGCTGCCGGTGGCCTTCGGCGGCGCCGACGCCTACGCCGCGCACGTCCGGCGCATCGCCGACGACGCCTCGCTGGACGCGATGCTGGTCGACGGCAGCCTCGGCGCACGCATCGTCTCGCGGGTCGCCGAGGCCGTCCCCGGCCTGCCGTTCGTCGACATCGCCGAGCCGCCCACCGCGCGGGCGCAGCTGCCCGAGCCGGCCGGCGGCGGTGCGGCGCCCGCCGTCATCCAGTACACCTCCGGCAGCACCTCGGTACCCAAGGGTGTCGTCGTCAGCCACGACAACGTCTCGGCCGGGCTCGACGCCATCGACGCCGGCACCCGCTGGACGCCGCAGGACCGGCTCGGCGAGTGGCTGCCGCTCTTCCACGACATGGGCCTGTTCACGCTGCTCGCCGGACTGCGCATGGGCTCGGCCATCACGCTGTGGCAGCCCGGTGACTTCGTGCGCCGCCCGCTGCAGTGGCTCGCCGAGTTCGCCGCGTCCCGCTCCACCATCCAGCCGGCCCCGAACTTCTTCTACGACTACCTCGTCGCCGCGGCGGCCAAGGGCGTCCCCGACGGCCTGGACCTGTCGGCCTGGCGCTACGGGGGCAACGGCTCCGAGCCGGTGCGCCTCGCCAGCCTGGAGGCGTTCCAGCAGACCTTCGCCCCCTACGGGCTGCGCCCCCAGGTCGTCCAGCCCAACTACGGTCTGGCCGAGGCCACGCTGATCGTCAGCACCGGCGTGCCGGAGTCCGCGTACCGCAGCCTCGACGTGGAGCGGTCCAGCCTGTCCATCGGTGAGCGGGTCAGGGAGACCGACCAGCCGGGCCCGGCCACCAGGACGGTGGTGTCCTGCGGCGCGCCCGTCGAGGGCGTGCGGGTGCGCATCGGCGACGCCGAGGGCACCGCGCTGGAGGAGGGCGTCGTCGGCGAGGTGCAGATCGGCGGCAAGCCGGTGACCGCCGGCTATCTGGGGCTGCCCGCCGCCGAGCAGCCGTTCACCCCGGACGGGCTGCTGCGCACCGGCGACATCGGCTTCCTGCGCGACGGCGAGCTGTACGTCATGGGCCGGCTGAAGGCGATGGCCGTCGTGCGGGGCCAGAACTACTACGCCGAGGACGTCGAGGAGATCGTCAAGGCCACCCCGGGAGTCGACCGCCGGCACTGCGCCGCCTTCGCCTGGGACGACGACGGCGAGGAGCGGATGGTCGTGATCTGGGAGACGAAACTCGCCGGCGACACCGCCCGTGCCGTCGGCGAGGCCATCCGCACCCGCCTGGCCGAACACCTCGGCCTGGCCGCGGTCGAGACCCTCGCGGTCTCCCCGCAGTCCCTGCCGTTCACCAGTTCCGGAAAGGTCAAGCGCTCCGGCGCGGCCGACCTGTACCGGCAGCACAAGACCGCACAGACCACCGCACCGGAAGGACAGCACTCGTGAGCCTCAACGCGACCCTGGACATCGTCGTACGGGCCCTGGCCGGGCAGGCGGGCGTCGCCGAAGGGTCCATCGACCCCGGCAAGCCGATCTCGGCCGTGCCGGGCATCGAGTCCGTCAAGGCGCTGCGCGCCATCACCGAGATCGAGGACGAGTGCGACGTCGTCATCCCCGACGACTTCCTCTTCGAGTCCGCGACCGTCCGCGAGCTCGCCGACTTCGTGGCCGGGCTGGCGCGGGAAGGCAGCGCCATATGAGCGTGGAGACCGCTGCACCGCACGCGCTGCTCGGCGCGCTCGACCGGTTCCGGGTCGCGCCGGCGGACGTCGCCCGCTACGACACCGACACCGCCACCGCGGCCCGCGCCCTGCGCGCCGCGCCGGAACAGGTCGCCAGGCTCGCGGCCGAGGGGCTGCCGCACGTGGTCGACTCCGCGCGCGGGCCGCTGTTCGACTACGACGATCTGATGAACATCGGCATGTTCTGCGGGACCGGCCAGACGGTGCCCGAGCTGGGCCTGCGCTTCCTGATGCGGTTCGCCGCCTCGCCGCGGGCCAGCTGGTTCGCGCCGCGGGACTGGGAGATCGGCGTGCACCCGTCCCGCACCGCCGGCGGCGAGGGTGCGGAGGCCCCCGCCGCGGACGCGGACCTGCCGGCGCTGACCGTACGGGTTCCCGACCTGTCCGCACCGGGCGTGCGGCTGCTGGACGGCGGGCCGTTCGACGAGCCGCTGCGCGCCGACGGCTACCAGGCGGCCATCCGGCTGACCGGCGCCGAGCACACGGTGCGCGACCCGCGCATCCACGAGGTCTGGGCCGAGGTCGTGGACGGCCTCGCCTCCCACCGTGTCGTCTACCAGACGGTGCCCGAGCCGCTGCGTGCCGATCACCACCGGGCCTGGGGGCTGGGCATGGCCGACTGCGTGGTGGCCTCGCGGCTGCTCGCCGACCGGCTGCGCGCGGCGGGTATGGAGGCCACCGCCCGGCGCGGCTATCTGCTCGGGCTGTTCGGCAGCGACCACGCGTGGTGCGACGTCGTCGAGGACGGCGTGCACAAGTCGCTCGACCCGGTGTTCGCGTTCGTCTCGACCGTCGGGGACGCGCGCGGCGTCGCCCAGTCGCCCGAGTTCGCCGCCGCCTGCTTCGGCAGCCGCTTCAACCGGCTGCTGCCGTGCCGTACGGACAGCGCCGAACCGCTCGTGTACTTCGACGGCGAACCCGCGCCCTACTGGGCGATGGTCGGCGTCGGCGCCCGCCCGAGGAGGACCGTATGACCGCCGCCGTGAGGACGACCCTGGACACCGTGCGCACCCTGATCAAGGGCAGCCTCGAACACCCCGCCCTGCTGGACCGGCTGGGCGACGAGGAGGACTTCGCGCGGGCGGGCATCGGCTCGGGCGAACTGATCCGGATCGCGCTGAGCCTGGAGGACGAGCTGGGCCGGCCGCTGCAGGACGAGGAACTGCTCGGGCTCACCTCGGTGCGCGCCGTCGCCTCCCTGATCGGGGCGGAGGCGAACTGACATGTGGCTCAACCATGTGGTGCGCCGCGGCCTCGACCGGGATCCCGACGCGCTCGCCCTGCGCGACGGCCGGCGCGACGTCAGCTGGCGCACCCTGCACCGCGACGTGCGGGCCCTGGCGTGCCGGCTGCGTCACGACACGCTGCCCGGCAGCCGGGTGCTGGTGCTCAGCGGCAACCGGGTCGAGGTGCTGGAGACGTATCTCGCCTGCGCCGCCGCGGGTCTGGTCGCGGTGCCGGTCAACCCGGCGCTGACCGACCCGGAGATCGGCGCGATCATGGAGTCCGTCGAGCCGTCCGCGGCGGTCGCCGAGGAGGCGTACGCGGCGCGGCTGGCCGACCTCTATCCCGGGCTGCCCGTCACCGACATCGCCGGTCTGCCCGGGCTCCCCGACGAGGAGGCGGAGTTCGCCGGTGAGCCGGGCAGCGGCATGGCCGACCCGGTGCTCGTCCTGCACACCTCGGCGACCACCGGCCGGGCCAAGGGCGTGGTGGTCGACCAGCGTTCGCTGCAGATCAACGCGCTGTCCTGGCTCGCCGACGTCCGCCCGGAACCCGGCACCGTGTTCCTGAACGCGGGGCCGCTGTTCCACGGCAGCGTCGTGATCGCCCTGGACCACCTGGCGGCCGGCGGCACGGTCTGCGTCCTGGACCGGTTCACCCCGCAGGGCTGCCTGGCCGCCCTGGAGCGCTGGGAGGTGGAGCACGCCTTCCTCGTGCCGTCCATGGTGCGGCTGCTGCTGCAGACCAAGGGCCTGGCCGGGACCGACCTGTCCCGGCTGCGGCTGCTGCTGCACGGGGCCGCCCCGATGCCCGCGGAACTGGCCCGCGAGGCAGCGGAACGGCTCGGGGTCGAGCTGCAGACCATCTTCGGGATCACCGAGGGCGGCGGCCCCGTCCTCACGTCGCGTCCCGGCACCCCGGCCGGCGAACCGCCGGTGCCCGGAGCCGTGTGCGTGGGCGTGCCGATGCTGGGCGCCGGGCTGCGCGTCACCGACGGTGAGGGGCGGGAGGTGCCCAGGGGCGTCGTCGGCGAGATCCAGGTGAGCGGCGACGGCCTGATGCAGACCTACTGGAAGAACCCGGAGGCCACCGCCGACGTGCTGCGCGACGGCTGGCTCAACACGCACGACCTGGGCTGCGTCGACGACGCGGGCCGGGTGTGGGTCGTGGACCGCCGCAACGACCTGATCCTGCGCGGCGGGCAGAACGTGTACCCGGCCGAGATCGAGCACGTGCTGCGGCAGTCCCCGAACGTCGCCGACGTGGTCGTCGTGCCGCTGCCGTCGGACCTGTGGGGCCAGACCCCCGTGGCGTTCGTCCAGCCGGTGACGGCCGACCGGTTCGACCCGGCGGAGCTGCTGGAGCTGTGTGTCGACGGGCTCGCCGCCTACAAACGCCCCACCCATTTCCTGCCCCTGGAGCGCATCCCGCGCAATCCGGCGGGCAAGGCCCTGCGCGCCGACCTGCGCGAGACCGCCCGCACGACGCTCACCGCCGACAGGGAGCAGACCGTATGACCACCGCCGATTACACCCGTCCCGAGGTACTGACGGACCTCGCCGGACAGTGGGCCGTCCCGGTCCACGGCAACGCCGTGATCCAGTGGGACTACGACCAGCGCAACGACAAGCTCGTACGGCTGTACAAGCAGGGCAAGCAGCGTCAGTGGGACATGGACGAGCGGCTGGACTGGGACCACGAGGTGGACCCGGACGACCCGCTGGGCCTGCCCGACGAGTTCATCTCGATCGCCGGCTCCAAGCTGTGGGACCGGCTGCCCGAGAGCGAGCGGCGCGTCGTGCGCCGGCACAGCAGCGGCTGGCTGTACTCGCAGTTCCTGCACTCCGAGCAGGCCGCGCTGATCGCGGTCGGCAAGATCCTGCTCACCGTCGAGGACCTGGACTCCAAGCTGTACGCGGCCACCCAGCTGATGGACGAGGCCCGGCACGTGGAGGGCTTCAACCGCTTCCTGCACACCAAGATCGGCCTGCGCTACGGGCTGTCGCCGTCGATCTCCGCGATGTTCGAGCACGCGATGCGCGAACCGCGCTGGGACTTCGGCGTGCTGGCGGCCCACATCCTGGTCGAGAACATGGGCCTGGCCACCTTCGGGGTGCACCGCGAGCGGCTGAAGGACCCGCTGGCCCGGGCGTTCAGCGCGTACGTCGCCCGGGACGAGGCCCGGCACGTCGCCTTCGGCCGGCTGCTGCTGCGCGCCTACTACCCGCAGCTGTCCGAGGCGGAGCTGCGGGAGCGCGAGGACTTCGTCGTCGAGGGCTGCTGGGCGCTGCGCGACCGGTACGTGGACGACGAGATCTGGAACACGCTCGGGTACGGCGAGGAGGCCATCAAGGCGTCCCGGCGCTCGCCCGCCAAGCGGGAGTTCCGGCGCCTGGTGTTCATGCGGATCGTGCCCGGCCTGAAGGAGATCGGGATGTTCGGGCCGCGCGTGCAGGAGGCGCTGGCCAAGATGGGCGTCCTCGGCTTCCAGGAGGTCGACGAGGAGGCGCTGCGCGCGCTGGACGACAAGGCCGCCGTCGACGCCCTCACCCAGCACGAGATGGAGCTGCGCCGCCGCGACATCCAGCAGGTGGTCGACCTGGGCAGCGCCCGTCCGCTGGACGATGCCGGTCCGCTGGACGATGCCGGTCCGCTGGGCAGCGCAGGTCCGCTGGACGGCGCCGTCCCCGCCCCGTGAGCCGGGCCGCCGCCGCCCCGGAGCAATCCCCCGTCTCCGGACCGGCGGCGGCCCACCCCGCCCGGCCCCTGTTCACCGTCCATCGCCGAAATGCCGGAGATGTCAGCATGCTCGAAACCACACCGCCGCCCACTCGTCCCTCCCGGTTGCGCGGGCTCGCGCCGGCCGGCGCGGACACCCGGGGCCGCCGGGTGCTCGCCGGACTGGCCGACGGCACGGTGGCCGACCCGCCGGCGGCCCACACCCTCGCCCTGCCACCCGCGACCTCCTGGCTGCCGGGCCTGATCACCTGTGAGACCGCGTTCGCGGAGCAGCTCACCCTCACCCCCGGGGTGGTCTTCGGCGGCTGGATCGCCTGCCTGGTCGACCACTTCGCCGGGCTGGTCATGCTGTCCGCGCTGCCGGACGGCTCCGGTTTCCTCACCGCCGGTCTGTCCGTCGACTACCACGCCCCGCTGGTACCCGGACCGGTCAGCATCGAGACGGAGCTGACCAGTTGCTCCACCCGGCGCGCCGTCGCCGAGGTCCGCTTCGTGCAGCACGGCGTCCGCGCCTGCACCGGCACCGTCGAGCAGATCATCCACCGCACGGCGCCCGCCGCGGCCGGCGCGGGACGGGGTGAGCGGGATGCGTGAGAGCGAACTCACCCAGGAGCACCGCGACTTCCAGGCGATGGTGCGGGACTTCGTGGAGCGGGAGATCGTGCCGCACCACGACGGCTGGGAGCGGGCCGGCCTGGTGGACCGCGAGGTGTGGCGGCACGCCGGGAAGCTCGGCCTGCTCGGCATCGACGTCCCGGAGGAGTACGGCGGCGCCGGCGTCCGCGACTTCCGCTACCAGGCCATCATCAGCGAGGAGGTCATGCGCGTCGGCGCGACCGGCATCGGCTTCGCGCTGCACAACGACGTCGTCGCGCCCTACCTGCTCGATCTCGCCACCGACGAGCAGAAGCGGCGCTGGCTGCCGGGCTTCTGCTCGGGTGAGCTGATCACCGCGATCGCGATGACCGAGCCGGAGGCCGGCAGCGATCTGCAGGCCATCCGCACCACCGCCCGGCCCGAGGGCGACACGTACGTCCTCAACGGGGCCAAGACGTTCATCACCAACGGCATCCTCGCGGACCTGGTGATCGTGGTGGCCCGCACCCAGCCCGGCCGGGGCAGCCGCGGGCTGAGCCTGCTGGTGGTGGAGCGCGACATGCCCGGCTTCACCCGGGGCCGCAAGCTGGAGAAGATCGGCATGGCGGCGCAGGACACCGCCGAGCTGTTCTTCGACGACGTCCGGGTCCCGGCCGCCAACGTCCTCGGCCGGCCCGGCCGGGCCTTCCTGCACCTGGCGGCCAACCTGCCGCAGGAGCGGCTGGGCATCGCCGCGTACGCGGTGGCCGCAGCGGAGACCGCGTTCGCGCAGACCCTCGAGTACTGCAGGAGCCGGGTCGCCTTCGGGCAGCCGATCGGCGCCTTCCAGCACGTGCGCTTCGAACTGGCCGAGATGGCCACCGAGCTGGACGTCGCCCGCACCTACGTCGACCGGGCGATCGCCGAGCACAACGCGGGCCGGCTCGACGCGGTGGCCGCCGCGAAGGCCAAGTGGTGGGCCACCGACGTGCAGCGCCGGGTGCTCGACCGCTGCGTCCAACTGCACGGCGGCTACGGCTACATGCGGGAGACCCCGGTGGCCAAGGCGTTCGTCGACAACCGGGTGCACCCCATCTACGGCGGCACGAACGAGATCATGAAAGAGATCATCGGCCGCGATCTCGGCGTGTGACCGCGAGCGGCGCGCCCCTGTCGCGCCCCGGCACACCCGCGCCCCGGCACCCCGCGGCCCGGCACACCCGCGCCCCGGCACGCCCGCGGTCCCGGCTCCCCGAGGAGCCGTGCGGGCCCCACTTCCCAGCGAAACGGATACGCCTGTGAGCGAAAGGCAGCTCGAAGTCTGCGTCATCGGTGCCGGCCCCCGGGGTCTGTCGGTCCTGGAGCGGCTGTGCGCCGACGCCCGTGAACACACGCCGGACACGAAGGTCGTGGTGCACGTCGTCGACCCGTGCCCGCCCGGCGCCGGCCGGGTGTGGCGCACCGACCAGTCGCACCACCTGCTGATGAACACCGTCGCCTCGCAGGTCACCCTGTTCACCGACGCGAGCGTGGAGATGGAGGGCGTCCTCGCGCCCGGCCCGAGCCTGTACGAGTGGGCGCGGGGCGTCGCGCTGCTGGGCGAACCCGCGGCCGACGGCGGCAGACCGGACGACCAGGTGCTGGCCGAGGCACGCGACCTGACACCGGACTCCTATCCGACGCGCGCGTTCTACGGCCACTACCTGCGGTGGGTGTTCGGGCGGGTCGTCCGTACGGCCCCGGAGCACGTCA
Source organism: Streptomyces sp. SID486 (assembly GCF_009865385.1). GTDB lineage: Bacteria > Actinomycetota > Actinomycetes > Streptomycetales > Streptomycetaceae > Streptomyces. Next base: position 92,710 of record NZ_WWJT01000317.1, read on the forward strand.
GCGTCACCGTCCACCCGCTGCGCGCGGTGCGGCTGCAGGACCGGCCGGACGGCCGCCAGTGCGTCACGCTGGCCAACGGCACCCGCATCGACGGCCTGGACGCGGTGGTCATGGCCCAGGGCCATCTGCCGGTGCGGCCGAGCGGCACCGAGCAGCGGCTGGCCTCCTTCGCCCGCCGGCACGCCCTGGCCTACGTGCCGCCCGCCAACCCGGCCGACCTGGACCTGTCGCGGCCGGCACCGGGCGAGAAGGTCGCGCTGCGCGGCCTCGGCCTGACCTTCTTCGACCACATGGCACTGCTCACCGTGGGCCGCGGCGGCACGTTCGCACGCGACGGCGACGGGCTGCTGGTCTACCGCCCCTCGGGCCGTGAACCCGTGCTGTACGCGGGTTCGCGCCGGGGGGTGCCGTACCACTCCCGGGGCCGTAACCAGAAGGGCGCGCACGGCCGCCACGAGCCGTTGCTGCTCACCCCGGCGAAGGTCGCCGAACTGCGGGAGCGCGCCGGCCGGGGCGGGCTCGACTTCGAGCGCGACCTGTGGCCGCTGGTCGCCAAGGAGGTCGAGACCGTCTACTACACGACGCTGCTGGCCTATCGTCAGGGCGCCCGGGCGGCGGAGCGGTTCCGCGCCGCGACCCTCGCGACCGGCAGGCAGTCCGCCGAGGAGGCGGCCGTGCTGGCGGCGTTCGGCTTCGAGGAGGCCGACCGCTGGGACTGGCAGCACATCGCCCGGCCGTACGGCGAACGGGTCTTCTCGCATCCCGCGCAGTGGCGGTCGTGGCTGCTGGACACGCTGCGCCTGGACCTGGCCGAGTCCGAACTCGGCAATGTCGACGGCCCCGTGAAGGCCGCGCTCGACGTGCTGCGGGACCTGCGCAACGAGGTCCGGCTCGTCGTCGACCACGGCGGGCTGACCGGCCGTTCGTACCGTGAGCACCTGGACCGCTGGTACACACCGCTCAACGCGTTCCTGTCCATCGGGCCGCCGCCGAGCCGCATCGAGGAGATGGCGGCGCTGATGGAGGCGGGCGTGCTGCACGTCCTCGGCCCCGGCATGCGGGTACGGGAGGACGAGTCGGCCGGGGTGTTCGTGGTCGACTCGGCCGCGGTGCCCGGCTCCCGCACCGAGGTGACCGCGCTGGTGGAGGCACGGCTGCCCGAGCCGGACCTGCGCCGGACCACGGACCCGCTGCTGAGCCACCTGGCCGCCACCGGCCAGTGCCGCCCCTTCACCCTGCCCGACCCCGTGCACGGTGCCTACGAGACCGGCGGCCTGGCCGTCACCCCGCGCCCCTACCACCTGGTGGCGGCCGACGGCCGCCCCCATCCGCGCCGGTTCGCCTACGGCGTGCCGACCGAGTCGGTCCACTGGGTGACGGCGGCCGGGGTCCGGCCCGGGGTGAACTCGGTGACGCTGGGCGACTCGGACGCGATCGCGCTGGCGGTCCTGGGCCTGGCCGCACCGGCACCGGTCGCCCCGGGCGTCGGGAGGCGGGAGCCCGCCTCCGTGGCACCGGGTGCGACCGCCCCCCGGCCGGCGGTGCC
>NZ_WWJT01000318.1 GCF_009865385.1 Streptomyces sp. SID486
GGCGAGGAGGGCGGCCCGTTCCTCGTCGGTGAGCAGGTCGATCCGGCCGACCGGCAGGGACGTCTCCGCCGCCGAGAGGGCCCGCAGCACGGTGAGCAGACGCCGGTGGTGAGCCGCCAGCTCGTCGTCCCCGCACAGCTCCGGGTGCACGTTGAGGTCGACCGTCGGGCACGTGCCGTCGCGGCGGTCCCACACGGCGAGCGTGAGGTCGCCGACCAGGCCCGAGGACAGGTTGTGGGCGGTCGTCGCCAGCCCGCCGAAGGTCACCGCGTAGTCGAACGACATGACGTTGACGACCGGGGCGTACCAGGTCCCCGCGTTGCCGGGCAGGCCGAGGTCGCGCTGGAGGTCCTCGGCCCGGTAGCGCTGGTGCCCGCCCAGGCCGAGCACCCGCTCCCCGATGCCGTCCAGGAGTTCGCGCAGCGTCGTGTCCGGTCGCAGCGAGAGCCTCAGCGGAAGGACGTTGGACGCCGTGCCGGGCGTCCGGCGCTGCACCTGGTCCAGGCGCGCCGTCACCGGCAGGCCGAGCACGACGGTCGAGGCGCCGGTCATCCGGTGCAGGTAGACGGCCGTGGCGGCGATGACCAGGTGCGACCAAGGCGCCCGTGCCCGGCGGGCCGCCGCGCGCAGACCGCTCAGCTCCCCGGGATCCAGGACGGCGGTGTGCCGGAGGTAGCGCTCCGGCGTGGTGGACGGCCGGCCGACCAGCCCGGCCGGCTCGGGGCGGTCGGCGAAGTGGCCCGTCCAATATGCCTGGTCTCGGGTGAATTGCTCTGAGGTGCGGTACCGCTGGTCGGCGGCCACCAGGTCGGACAGCGAACCGAACGGGCTGGGGCCCACCGGACCGCCCTGCGCGAGCGCGGTGTAGACGTCGGCCACTCTGCGGGTGATCAGCAGGGACCCGAAGGCGTCCATCACGGCGTGGTGGTAGCCCTGGTACCAGTAGAAGCGGTCGGGCCCCAGCCGCAGGAGCGCGTACTCGAACAGCGGGCCCTCCGCGAGGCGCATCGGCCGGGCGACGGCGGCCTCCAGCCACTCGCGGGCCGCCCGTCCCGGGTCGGGCTCCGCGCCGAGGTCGACCAGTTCGGGGGACCAGTCGCCGGGCCGGTGGACGACCTGCCGGACCTCGCCGTGTTCCTCGGTGAAGCGGACGTGCAGGGCCTCGGCCTCGGCGACCACCTGCCGCAGGGCCTGCTCGAACAGCACCGGATCCACTCGTCCGTGGATCTCCAGGTACTCGCCCACCCGGAAGACCCGGTTCGCCCGTCCCAGCCGCTGCTCGGCGATCCAGATCTCCCGTTGGGCAGCCGTGAGAGGCAGCGTGGTGCCAGCGCTGACGGACAAGTCTCCACCTCCGATAATTCCCCCGCGCGAATGGCCGAGGAGGCAGGAATGAAAGGCTCGTAACAACCCGGAAAAGGGGTCAGCAATGCGAACCGGGTGACAGAGGAACGGCAGCCGTCGGGTGCTCGGCACGGCGATATAGCCGTTCGTCTCGAAAACGGTCATAAGTGCCCGGAAGGGCAACGGAGGTCAACCTAACCCGGGAGCTGTGGGCGGTCAAGGAGATCAATGGGTTATGCCATACGCATGTCCCGCCCGTTGTCCCGCCGGCGGGACAACGCGCCCCGCCGGCCCGGACGGGAAAACGCCCGGCAGGCGGCCCACCGTAGGCGACCGCGGTGAACGGCGTGGGCGTCCGCGGTGTCAACTCCCTTGCTCGGGGCAGGAGTCCATTGATCTTCCGCGTGCTTGCCCGACGTTTCACGGCAGTGTTAGTTTCGCCCTCACCGAATGCCGCATGGAACATTTTGCGGACCTGTCTCGCAAAAGGAAACGTGTATGGCGAATGCGTGGTGGGGAAGCCATCTGCTGAGCCCGGGTGCGGATGACGACCTGTGGGCTGTTTCCAGCGCGCCGGTCACCCGGGGGCAGTTACGTACGGCGGTCGCTGATCTCGGACGTGTTTTCCGGGAACAGGGCATTACGGAGGGCAGCTCGGTTCTTCTGCGGATGAAACCGAGTTTCACCTATATTCATGTGCTGCTCGCGCTGTGGAGCAGGGGCGCGCAGGTGACCCTGGTCGACTTCCGGCTGAGACCGGCCGAGTACGAGCCGCTGGTGGACCTGGTGCGTCCGCAGTACGTCGTCGCCGCGGCCGGGGCCGAGGGGCCGGTGGCCGGATTCCGGCAGGAGTCCGGTTTCACCGTCCAGCGGCTGCCGCAGGGCCGGCCCGCCGCCGACGGCATCCGCCTGGTGCAGTTCAGCTCGGGGTCGACGGGCCGCCCCAAGGTGATCGGCCGGGCGGCGGCATCCGTGCTCGCCGAACTCGACCGGCACGCCGCGCTCCCCGGCATCCCCGGCCCCCGCGACCGGGTGCTGCTGCTGAACTCGGTCATGCACAACATGGGGCTGGTCAGCGGGGTGCTGCACGCCCTCGCGGTGGGCGCGACCCTGATCGTCCCGCCGACCCTGCGCCCCGCCGAGGTGGTGCGGCTGATGGCCCGTACACAGGCGACCGCCGTGTACGGCACACCCGTCCACTACGACCTGCTCACCCGGCTCGCCGGCCGGCCCGAACTGCCCGCGCTGCGGCTCGCGGTGTCCGGCGGCGAGCGGCTGCCGCAGGAGACGTACGACGGGTTCCGCGCGCACTTCGGCGTGCCGGTCAACCCGGTCTACGGCCTGACCGAGATCGGGCTGCTCGCCGGCGACCTGACCGGCACCTGTGTGCCCCCGCAGCTGGGACCCCCGGTGCCGGGCGCCGAGGTGAAGGTCGTCGGTGACGAACTCCACGTCCGGATGGACTCCTCGCCCTACCTGTACGGCGAGCACGCCGACCGTTTCACCGACGGCTGGCTTCGCACCTACGACCGGGTCCACCAGGATCCGGCGAGCGGAGTCCTGAGCCTGCTCGGCCGGTCCGACTCGCTGGTCGTCGTCGGCGGGCTGAAGGTCGACCTCGCCGAGGCGGAGAGCGTCCTGCTCGCCCATCCCCGGGTGAGCGAGGCCGTGGTGACCCACGGGGAGGTCATCGAGGCGTACGTGGGCGCCGACCGGGCGCTCACCCCGGACGAGCTCGTCGTCTGGTGCCGGGAGCGGCTGAGCCCGGTCAAGATCCCCAAGCGGTTCTCCGTCCTGCCGCGGCTGCCGCGCAACTCGATGGGGAAGCTGGTCCGCGACCGTGCGCAGCTGCGCGGACGCGTGACGTCCGAATCGTCGTCGCAGGTACAGGGGGAGCGTTGATCACGAAGAACGACATCCGGGCGATCCTCAGCGAGAACGCCGGGCTCGGGCCGCCCGAGGAACTGCCCGACGACGCCGAGCTGGTGATCGACTCGCTCACCCTGGTGGTCCTCCAGCACGGGCTGGAGGAGCGGCACGGCGTGGTGATCGACCCCGAGTTCGCGGACATGGCCCTGTTCACCTCCATCGCCGGCATCCACACCTACGTCACGAAGGCGCTGGAAGAGCACTGACCGACGCCCTTCCCGCCCCGACCTCTTCTGTCCTGGGAGTCAGCATGACCAACCCGTTCGAGAACGCCGAGGGCACCTTCCTCGTGCTCGTCAACGACGAGGGCCAGCACTCGCTGTGGCCGGCGTTCGCCGAGGTGCCGGCCGGCTGGACGGTCGCGCTCGCCGAGACCGACCGCCAGACCTGCCTCGACTACGTCGAGGAGCACTGGACCGACATGCGCCCGCTGAGCCTCGTACGCCGATAGGAGACCACGATGGACGACGGCATGGGCGAGGACGCATTCCGGCAGCTGCTGCTGCGGGAGGAGGACCTGGAGGAATCGTTCTTCGGGGAGGAGCCGAGCGCCGCCTACGACCCGGTCTTCGTCTCCGGCGACGAGTCGGGGCGGGCCCTCGTCGACCTGACGAACATGCTCACCCACGGCAGCCACCCCGACACGACGCACCACGCCTCCGCCCTGTTCACCAACATCGTGGGGTCCGTGGTCTTCCACCACGTCGCACGGTTCGCGGGCGGCTCCTGCCGGCAGGTGTACCAGGAGTTCTCCGACGCGGTCCGCGCCTGCGCGCGGTACCGGATGGAGCTGAACGACGGTGTCCAGCTGGACATCACCCGAACCGGCCTGGAGCCGGTCGCGCTGGGGGACGGGGGTTTCCTGGCGCGCTGGTCGTCCACGGTCGACCACTTCCGCATCGAGACCGCGTGGGCGATCGTCAGGAAGGGCGACGTCCTCACCTTCGTCAACGTCCGCATCCCCGACGAGTCGGAGGTCCACCGGCTCGCCCGGGTCGCCGTGGACCGCGTCGCCGAACTGACGGGCACGTCATGACGTCCACGGCACCCGTCGTCGACTTCGCCGCCGCGCTGGAGTCGGTCGGCACATGGCTGACCGAGTACATCTCCGCGAACCACCCGGACATCGGCCGCACCGGTCCCATCTGCCCCTTCGTGGCGCCCTCCCGCAAGAACCGCACCCTGGAGACCCGGCTGCGGCTGGTCGGGCACACGCCGACCCTCGAACTGATCGAGGAGATCGCCCGCAGCAGTCTGCGCGAGTACGAGCGGACCACCTGGCAGGGCCGGAACCCCATGCTCCAGGCCATGGTGGTCGTCCTGCCGGACCTGCGCAGCGAGGACACGGGGCTGCTCGACCTGGCGCAGGAGCGGGTGAAGGACGACTTCGTGGCGCGGGGGCTGATGATCGGCCAGTTCCACGAGAACTGCGAGGTGACCGCTGCCCGCAACCCCCGCTTCGCGGTGAGCAGGGCGCCGGTGCCGCTCCTCGCGATCCGCTCCATCGCCCTGCACGACATCTTCTTCCTGGCCGACCACCCGCACTGGTTCCGGGCCTACCGGGAGAAGTTCGGCAAGTTCTTCGGGCCGGACTCCACGGTGATGGACCCGCTGCTGGTGGAGCGCTACCGCCTCAGCGAGCAGGCCCACGGTTCCTGACGGACACCCGCTCCCGCCCGGGCCGGTCCCGGCGCACCGCCGCGGGCCGTGCCCGTCACCGCTGCGCGGGCTCCCGGTCCGCCTCGCCGTCCGCGAAACCCGGCAGCCAGCGCGCCACTTCGGCACGGAACGGGATCTCGCACTCCAGCTGGCACAGCACCGCCGTGGCCGCGCCCACCACGCGGTTGACCAGGACGTAGGACGGGGGGAGGTTGAAGCGGCGCAGCAGGTCACCCCGGCGCAGGTCGATGGCCTGCATCACCTCCTCGCGCAGCCAGTCACGGGTGAACCGGTACGTCTCCCCGGCCGCCGGAGTGGCCAGGGGCAGCAGGAACGAGCCGAGCGCCGCCGGCTCCAGGGGGACCCCGGGGGTGATGATGCCCTCGCGCACGAGCACGTCATCCGCCGCCGGCCAGTCGCCGTCCTGCGCCAGCCGCAGCAGCGTGCCGAGCGAGGACGGCAAGCCGTCCGGCAGGTGCTTGACGGAGCCGAAGTCGAGGACGCCGAGGCGGCCGTCCGCCAGCACCCGGAAGTTGCCCGGGTGCGGGTCCGCGTGCAGCCGGGCCGCCCGTTCGGGCCCGGAGAACAGGAAGCGGGCGTAGCGCAGTCCGGCGTGGTCGCGTTCGGCCTGGGTGCCCTCGCGGATGACGTCGGCGAGCGGGGTGCCGTCCAGCCACTCCGAGACGAGCACCCGCTGCGTGAACGTGACCACGTCCGGTACCAGGATCTCCTTGTCGCCCCGGTAGGCGTCGGCGAACGCCTGCTGGGCGGCCGCCTCCAGCCGGTAGTCGAGTTCGTCGGCGACCCGCTCCCGCAGCTCCCGCAGCATCGGCTCCACGTCCAGACCCGGGGTGACCACGGAGAACAGCCGGATCAGCCGCCCGAGCTGGGCGTAGTCGCCGAGCAGCGCCTCGTCCGCCCCCGGGTACTGGATCTTGACGGCCACGGGGCGGCCGTCCGCCCACACGGCGCGGTGCACCTGGCCGATGGAGGCGGCCGCCGTCGGCGTGTCGGAGAACTCGGCGAAGTGCTCGCGCCAGTCCGGTCCCAGCTCCTCGCACAGCACCGCGTGCACCTGCTCCGCCGGGAGGGCGGGCGCGGCCTCCTGGAGGAGGGTCAGGGCGGCCCGGTAGGGGCCGATGACCTCCGGGGGGAGCGCCGCCTCGAAGACGGACAGCATCTGCCCGAACTTCATCGCCCCGCCCTTGAGTTCGCCCAGCACCCGGAACAGGTGCAGGCTCGTACGGCGTTGCAGTTCGCCGGTGAGCAGGTCGACGGGCTGGCCCAGCAGCCGCCGTCCGAACCGCAGCGCCGACCGGCCCGCGAACCCCAGCGGCAGGGACGCCAGCCGGGCGTTCCGGGCCCAGGGGGAGCGCGGCAGGCCCCGGGCGGTGCCGCCGGTGCGGTCCTCCGGGTGGAGCTCCTCGTCACCCATCACACCCTCCCGGCGGTCGAGACGACGGCGGTCCGGGTCGCCGCGCCGAGGCGGGTGACGGCGTTGGCGATCAGGGCGTGGCCCGCCCCCCGGTCCATGGTCATGATCGACTCGGGGTGGAACTGGACGGCCGCGACGGGGAGCGTGCGGTGCTCGACACCCATCACCGTGCCGTCGCCGGTGCGGGCCGTCACCAGCAGCTCCGCCGGAAGCGTGTGCGGATCGGCGTACAGCGAGTGGTAGCGGCCGGCCCGGAACCGGGCGGGCAGACCGTGCAGGACCGTTCCGCCGTCGCCGACCACCTCGACGGACGACGGCTTGCCGTGCACGGGCCGCGCCAGCGTGCCGAGCGTGCCGCCGAAGTACTCCACGACGCCCTGCAGCCCGAGGCACACGCCGAACACCGGCAGCCCGCGCAGCAGCGCCGCGTCCAGCAGGCCGGACATGGCGAAGTCGGCCGGCCGGCCCGGGCCCGGCGACAGCAGCAGCAGGTCCGGCTCCACGGCGTCCAGCAGCTCCGGCGGGAACCCGGCGCGGTAGGTCACGACCTCGGCCCCGGTCTGCCGGACGTAGTCGGCGAGCGTGTGGACGAAGGAGTCCTGGTGGTCGGCGATCAGGACGCGCCGGCCGGCGGCGGGCGCCGCGGGGGCCG
>NZ_WWJT01000319.1 GCF_009865385.1 Streptomyces sp. SID486
CCGGCGCCCCCCGCCGGGGCCGGGAAGGGGCACGGCCAGGGCGCCGCGGCTCCCGGGCAGGAGAAGGGACCCGACCTCGACGAACTGGCCCGGCGTCTGCTCGACCCGGTCTCCCGGCTGCTGCGCACGGAACTGCGGCGCGGCCGGGAACGGACGGGCAGGCCCTTCGACGGGCGCCGCTGAGGACCGGCGCGCACGCACGACGCGTGGGCGGACACGGGCGCACGGGTGTACGAGGCCACGGCCGCAGCCAGGGACGGGACCTACGGGCCGAACAGGACGTACGGGACCACGGGAAGCACGACGAACGGACGACGGACGCATGACGGACAACATCTTCGCGACGAGCGTGTTCTTCCGGCTCGCCATCGGCGGCAACGACCTCGGCGCCTTCCACACCTGCTCCGGCATGGGCGCCCAGGTCGAGATGGAGAGCTACGCCGAGGGCGGCAACAACGGCTTCACCTGGCAGCTGCCCGGCCGGGTGACCTGGTCGAACATCACGCTCACCCGGCCCGTCACGGCCGACACGGCGAAGATCGGCCGCTGGCTGGACGAGACGCTTCGGCGGGTCGAGCCCAAGGACGGCGAGATCGTGGCGCTGCGGCCCGACCTGAGCCGCATCATCGGCTGGCAGGTGTACGGCATCGTGCCGGTGCGCTGGCAGGGGCCGTCGTTCGACCCGGCCAGCTCGCAGGCGGCGGTGGAGACGCTGGAGATCGCCCACGAGGGCCTGGTGCCCTCCTGAACCGTCCCCCGGCCGACGCACCGCCCCCGCTCCCCGACCCCCTCCCGCACCGCCCACGCCGCTCCGGAAAGGAACGCACGCCATGTCCCCAGCGGTCCGCGCCAGCCGGGCCAGGGCCCAGCTCACCCTGAAGGAGCCGCCGGCCTCGGTCGGCGCCCGGCCCGGCGGCACGATCGCGCGGCTCGACCTCCAGTTCAACCCGTCGACGCTCGAACTGCGCAAGACCACCGAATGGCGCCGCTCCCCCGCACGGATGGCGGGCGAGTCCGCGCTGCCGGAGTTCGTCGGCAGCGGTCCGCGCACCCTGAGCCTCGACGTGTTCCTGGACGCCACCGCCAAACACGACAACTCGGTGGAACAGGCGGTGGAGAAGCTGATGAAGGCGTGCGTGCCCACGCCGGCGAGCCTGGGGCGCAAGAAACCCGCCAGCCCCTGGGTGCGGTTCGAGTGGGGCACCGCGCGCACCACGTCGTTCGACGGGGTGCTGTCCAGCCTGTCGGTGTCGTACACGCTGTTCGACGTGGACGGGAAGCCGCTCCGGGCCACCTGCTCGCTGTCCATCGAGGAGGCGAGCGTCGACACCCCCGGGCAGAACCCCACGTCGGGCGCGCGGACCGCACGCAGCACCCACACCGTGGTGGCGGGCGACAGCCTGGCGATGCTCGCCTGGCGCGAGTACGGGGACCCGACGGCCTGGCGGACCATCGCGGAGGCGAACGGCATCGACGATCCGATGGCACTCGTACCCGGCACCGAACTGGTGGTGCCGGGCATGCGGGACGCCGGGGGCGAGGAGGAACAGTGAGCGGTTTCGAGGGGGGCGAGGCCCGGTCGTTCGCGGCCGACCCGATCGTCGAGGCACCGGGCGAACTGCCGCAGGTGTGGGCGACGCAGCTGGTGAGCTGCGTGGTGGACGAGAACGTGGGGCTGCCGGACACCGCGGTGCTCACCTTCCGGGATCAGCAGCACGAGTTCCTCGCCGCGACCGGCATCACCATCGGCACGCCCTTGCGCGTGTCGGTGGTGACCGTGAAGGGGCAGGCCCGGGAGCGGCTGTTCAGCGGCGAGGTCACGGCCCTCGAACTGGACCGGGACGGCACCGGCACGTTCACGGTCGTACGGGCGTACTCCAAGGCCCACCGGCTCCAGCGGGGCCGGAAGGTGGTGGCGTACCGGGACATGACGACCGCGGCGATCGTCCGCAAGGTGGCCACGGCCGCGGGCCTGGCCTGCGGCAAGGTGGAGGCGCCGGCCGTGACCCACAAGCAGCTGTCCCAGGCCAACGTCTCCGACTGGGACTTCCTGCAGTACCTGGCGGCCGAGAGCGGCGCGCAGGTGCGCATCGACGACAAGGGCGTCCTGCAGTTCACCCGGCCGGTGAAGGCGTCCGGCGCCCCCGCGCCGTCGACGCCCGCGACACGCAGCCCCCTGGTCCTGGAGTACGGGCGGAACCTGCTGGCACTGCGGGCTTCGCTGTCGATGGCCGACGCGGCGCAGAAGGTGCAGGTGCGCGGCTGGGACGTCACCACGAAGCGGCCGTTGGTCGCCGAGCAGGCGTCCGTGGTGAGCGGCACGGTGGTGCCGGGGCTCAGTCCCGCCTCCGTCGACCGGTTCGGCAAGGCCACCCAGCTCACCGTCACCGACACCCCGTACCGCACCCAGGCGGAGACCACGGCGGCGGCGCGCGCCATGGCCGAGCAGGTCAGCTCGGGCTTCGGCGAGCTGGAGGCGGTCGCCGACGGGAATCCGGTGCTGCGGGCCGGCAAACCGGTCACGCTGGGCAACGTGGGCAAGGCGTTCTCCGGGCGGTACACGGCGACGGCCGTGCAGCACGTGCTGGAGCCGCACGGTGGCTACCGGACCACGCTGTGGGTGAGCGCGAGCCCGGACCGCTCGCTGACCGGTCTGGTGACCGGTGCCAACGCGCCCGGCCGCGGGCCGCGCATCCCGGGTCTGGCCATCGGCGTGGTGACGGACGTGCGCGAGCCGAGCGGCTCGGAACGCGGCGCGGTGCGTCTGAAGTTCCCCTGGCTGGACGACACGTACGTCACCGACTGGGTGCGCACGGTGCAGTGGGGCGGCAAGGGCGGCGGCGGCGTGGTCAGCCCCGAGGTGAACGACGAGGTCCTCGTCGGCTTCGAGCAGGGCCTCCTCGACAGCCCGTACGTCATCGGCGGGCTCTACAACGGAGTGGACAAGCCGTCGCAGCACGACGTGCCGCTGGTCGACAGGACCAGCGGCAAGGTCAACCGCCGTTCCATCGTGTCGCGTTCGGGGCACCGGGTGGAGCTGCTGGACGCGCCGGCGCCGGGGCAGTCGGGACTGCGCCTGGCGACCGGCGACAAGCGCCTGGAGGTACGGCTGGACGACCGCCGGGACCGGATCGAGGTCACCGTGTACCGGCGCCCCGGACAGGTCGGCACCTCGTTCGTCATGGACAGGAACGACATCACGCTGAGCGCCCCCCGGGGGACCCTGACCCTGGAGGGACGCAGCGTGAACATCGAGGGCCAGTCCGGCGTCGACGTCTCCGCCCGCAAGGTCGGGGTGACCGGGCGCTCGGAGGTCTCCGTCGACGGCGGGCTGCTCGGCATCCTCAAGGCGAAGCTCATCCGGATCAACTGAGCCGCCGCCCATGCCACTCGTCCCCTTCGTGCCCGCGGTGCGCGTCACCTTAGCGCCACCGCCCCCTGACCCCGAGGAGCCATCCATGCCAGCCGCAGCCCGTACCGGTGACCCCACCAGCCACGGCGGACGCATCACCACACCGCCGCCCATGGCCGCCCTGGCGGTGGAGAGCGTGCTGATCGGCGGCCGTCCCGCCGCCGTCGAGGGCAGCCTGCACGTCTGCCCGGTGGTGCCGCACGCGGCGCTCGGGCCGGGCAACGTGATCGTCCCCGACCCGGCCGCCCTCGTCCGGGGCGCGGTCCTCATCGGCGGGCTGCCCGCCGCGCGGATGCGCGACAAGACGGCGTGCGGTGCGCAGATCGTGATGGGCGCCATGGACGTACAGATCGGAGGCGTGCTGTGAGCGAACGGTTCATCGGGCGCGGCTGGGCGTTCCCGCTGCGGGTCGGACCGACCGGGGGCATCGCCATGGTCGAGCGGGGCCGGGAGATCGAGGAGGCCATCCGCCTCGTCCTCGGCACGGCGCCCGGCGAGCGCCCCATGCGGCCCGAGTTCGGCTGCGGCATCCACGACTACGTGTTCGCGCCCGGCGACGGCGACACCGCCGGACGGGTGGCCCAGCAGGTGCGCGAGGCGCTGGAGCGCTGGGAACCGCGGATCACCGTGGACGACGTGCTCGTCGCCTTCGACTCCGTGGACGCCGGCACTCTCTACATCGACGTGCACTACACGGTGCGCACCACCAACGACCGGCGCAACCTGGTCTTCCCCTTCTACACGATCCCCTCCGAGGAGGGGGTCGAGGAAACGGTCGGCAACTGATGGTCCTGCCCTCCCCGAACCTGGACGACCGGCGCTTCCAGCAGCTCGTCGACGAGGCGAAACGGTACGTGCAGCAGCGCGCGCCCGAGTGGACCGACCACAACGTCTCCGACCCGGGCGTCACCCTGATCGAGACGTTCGCCTATCTGGTGGACCAGCTGCTGTACCGGCTGAACCGGGTGCCGGACAAGAACTATTTGGCGTTTCTCGACCTGTTGGGCATCAGCCTGTTCCCGCCGGCGGCGGCCGGTGCCGAGGTCGACTTCTGGCTGTCCGCGCCGCAGCCCGAGACGGTGACGCTGACCGCGGGCACCGAGGTGACGACCGCCGCCGGGGAGAACGAGGACGCCGTGGTGTTCGCCACCACGGACGAACTCCGCATCGTGCCGAGCGAGTTGATCCGGCTGGTGACCGCGCCGCGCGGCGGCGAGCAGGCCGACCGGACCGGAGCGCTCACCGAGGGCCTCGACGTGCCGTGCTTCCAGGCGGCGCCCGAACCGGGTGACGCGCTGCTGTTCGGGCTGCCGTCGGCGGTACCGCGCTGTGTGGTCGCGGTACGTCTGGACAGCCGGGTCGAGGGCGTCGGCGTCGACCCGCGCCAGCCGCCGCTGGTGTGGGAGGCGTGGGACGGCGGGCGCTGGCAGCGGTGCGAGACCGGTGAGGACACCACCGGCGGTCTGAACCGTCCCGGCGAGGTGATCGTGTACGTCCCGGCCGGGCACACGGCGTCCGTGATCGGCGGTACGCGCGCGGGCTGGCTGCGCTGCCGGGTCGTGGAGGCGGAGCCCGGCCAGCCGTTCTACTCGGAGTCGCCAACGGTGCGCGAGGCGTCCGTGTTCACGATCGGCGGCACCATGACGGTGGAGCACGCCGAGACGGTGACCGACGTCCCGCTGGGCACCTCGGAGGGGGTGGCCGGGCAGAGCTTCCGCCTCGACCGCCCGCCGGTGCTGCTCGACGGTGAGCCACCGGTGGTGGAGGTGTCCTCCGCCGAGGGCTGGCAGCGCTGGCAGGTCGTGGACCACTTCGGGGACTCGGGACCCGACGACCGGCACGTCCGGGTGAACGCCACGACCGGGGAGTTCACGTTTCCGCCGGTACTGCGCGAGGCCGACGGCTCATTGCGCGCCTGGGGCGCCGTGCCGCCCAAGGGGGCGCAGGTCCGCGTGGTCCGCTACCGCACCGGCGGCGGTCCGGCGGGCAATGTCGCCCGTAGCGCGATCAACGTGCTGCGCAGTTCGGTGCCGTACGTCGCCCGGGTCGACAACCGTGAGGCCGCCCGCGGCGGTGTCGCGGGCGAGACCGTCGACAACGCCAAGATGCGGGCCCCGCAGGCGCTGCGGATACAGGAGCGCGCGGTGACGGCGGAGGACCACGAGATCATCGCCCGGCAGGCGGCGCCCTCGGTGCGCCGGGTCCGCTGTCTGCCCGCTGCCGACGAGCCGGGTGCGGTACGGGTCCTGGTGGTGCCGGACGCGGTCGCCGACGAGGGCGACCGGCTCCGCTTCGAGCAGCTGATCCCCTCCGACCAGGTGCTCGCCACCATCACCGAGGCCCTCGACGAGCGACGGCTGATCGGCACGCGGCTCGTGGTGGAGCCGCCGGAGTACCAGGGCGTCACCGTGGTGGCCCGGCTCACCGCTCCCGCCGCCGACGCCGACCGGGTGCGTGACGCGGCGCTGGCCGCGCTGTTCCGCCACCTCAACCCGCTGCACGGCGGCCCCGACGGCACCGGCTGGCCGTTCGGCCGTCCGGTGCAGTACGGGGAGGTGTTCGGCGTGCTGCAACGGTCCGTGGGGGACGTGCTGGTGGAGGACATCCGGCTGTTCGCCGCCGATCCGATCACGGGCCGGCGCGGCTCCCCCGTCGAGCGCATCGACATCGACCCGGCCACGCTCGTCTTCTCGTACCAGCATCAAGTGGTGGTCAGCGCCGCGGAACCGGAGGGCCGCCGATGAGCCGCGCCGCGGTCCCCGGGCTGCCCAGCCGGCACCCCATCGGCGAGCAGCTGCCCGCCCTGTACGCGGAGGACGACTTCGCCCAGCGGTTCACCGCCGGGCTCGACACGGTCCTCGCCCCGGTGTTCGCCACGCTCGACAACCTGCCCGCCTATCTGGACCCCCGGGTGGCACCGGCCGACTTCCTGGCCTGGCTGGCTTCCTGGGTGGGCGGTGTGGACGATCCGCGCTGGCCGGTGGAGCTGCGCCGCGAGGCCACGGTCCGGGCGATGGAACTGCACCGCAGGCGCGGCACGAAGCGCGGCCTGGTGGAGGCACTGCACCTGATCCTCGGGGTGCGTGCGGAGGTCAGCGGGGACGGCGGCGCGATCTGGTCGCGCACGGCCGGTACCGCGCTGCCGGCCGCGCCCGCCGCCGAGATCCTCGTGCGGGTGTGGCCCGACCGGACGACCACGGTCGACGCGGACCGGGTCGACGAACTCGTCCGGGCCCTGTGCCCGGTGCACACGGTGTGCCGCGTGGAGGTCCTGAGCGGACCGCCGGCCGGCGAAGGGGAGTGACGTCATGCGCGAATGTCCCGCCTGCGGGGCGTCCAACGAGGCGACGGACGACTTCTGCGGAAACTGCGGGGGGTACCTGGGCTGGTCCGACCGGTCGGGTCCCCGGTCGGTCCGGTCCGGCGGATCGGCGTTCGAGCCCGACGGCCTGCCCGACCCCGCCGAACCGGCGGCACCGGGCACGGACCGGGCCGCCGACACGGACTCCCACGACTCGGACCCGAGCTCCGGGACGCGAAGCCGGAGCCCGGACCAGGACCCGGGGGGCGGCACCCACGGTCCGGACCCGGAAACCGGTGCACACCGCTCGGACCCGGCCCCGGATGCCGGTGCACACCGCTCGGACCCGGC
>NZ_WWJT01000320.1 GCF_009865385.1 Streptomyces sp. SID486
GCCGCCGCGTCGTGGTTGCCCGCGCCGTTCCCCGCGCCCCCTCGGGGCGCCCCCCGCCGCGTACAAGTGGCGCCACGTCGTGGTTGCCCGCGCCGTTCTCTGCGCGCCTTCGGGGTGCCTCCCGCCGCGCGTCAGTGCCGCCTTGTCGTGGGGCGTCCGCGTCGTTCGTCGCGTCCCTTCGGGGCGTCGGGGGGTGGGGGCTGTCGTAGCATGCCCGCGTGACGCACGATGACGCTCCGCTGCTGGCGGACCTCATGCCGTGGGCCGTCGCACCTCTGCGGCTGGGCCGCGCCTGGCCGTCGGCGCCCGATCCGGTGTCGCCCAAGGCTCGCTGGGACGCCCTGCTGAAGGCCGAAGGGCCGGACCGGGAGGCCCTGTTCGAGCCGACCCGCGCCCGTACGCTCCGGTCGGCCGTGGGCCAGCTGCCGGGTCAGGCCACCGGCACGCAGCGGCTCGCGCGTGCCGAGGGGCCCTGTGCGGAGCCGGTCCGGGTGCTGGCCGCCCCGTTCGACGAGCAGTGGCTCATCCCGGACCACCGGCTGATCGACTCGGCCCGCCCGGAGCTGTGGCGGGTGGCGGACGCCCGTCAGGTCTTCGCCGTCGAGACGGGTGACACCGGCCTGCCGCTGCTGGCGACCTCCCTCCTGCCCACCCTGCGCACCGGCCGCGTCCGCCCGCTGTACCGCCGCCCCGGCGGCCGGGAACCGAACCTCGCCCCGGGCCTGCTGGACCATCTGTCGGACCGCCTGGGCGTCCGCCCCACCGCATCGGACCTGCCGGCCTGGATCCTGGCGACGGCCCGCCCGGACCTCACGGTCCCGCTCACCGACGACCCCGGGCTGTGGGCGTCCGGTGTGGAGCTGGGCCGCCGGGCCCTGTGGCTGATGCTGCGCGACGGGGAGCGGCCCAAGCTGCCGGGGGGCCGTCGGCCCTACGTCCGCGCACCCCTGCCGAACCGACCTCTCGGCCTGCACTACGACCGCGACGAGGAGGCCCTGCACCTGGAGGAAGGCCGCATCTCTCCCGTGCCACCCGAGGCGTGGGACTACGAGGTGGCCGGTGCCCGGGTGCTGGAGAGCTGGTTCGCGGCCCGTACCGCGCCGGCCGAACCCGGCACGCTCGCCGCGATCCGCCCGGCGGCCTGGCCGCAGACCTGGACCTCGGAACTGCTGGAACTCATCACGGTCCTGGCCCTGCTGGCGGAAGTGCGGTCGGCGCGGGCCGGCTTGACGGTGGCGTCGTCGGTCACCGCGGCCGACCTGCGGCAGGCGGGCGTGCTGCCCGCACCCGGGGCGTCCCGCCGCCCCGCCTCGGTCCTGGACCATCACGAGGAGGGCCCGGACGGGCAGTTCGCCCTGCTCTAGCCCCCCTCCCGGCTGCCGGCGGTCGCCGGGAACGCGGGCTGCGGCGAAGCCGGCCGGGCCCGGACCGCTCGACGCCGCCCGCACCCCGCTAGCGCGGTGTGAACGCGTCGAGGACCCGTTCCACCGCCCGCTCGAACACCGCCTCCAGGTCGATCGGCCCGGCATCCTCCTGGAACGCCGCCGCCATGCGCGGGTAGGCGCCGGAGGCCAGCCGGCCGCCCAGATAGGCGATGCGCACCGCGTTCTCGTCCTCCTCCGACCAGGGCAGGGCACGGGCCCGCTCGGCGGTGTCGAGTTCGTTGCGGACGTACGTCGTCACGACGCCGTTCAGCATGGCGATGAGCTCGAACTTCGTGCCGTACGCCGCCTCCAGAGGGTCCAGGCAGGCCAGGCAGTGCTCCAGGAAGCGCAGGGCGTGCGGGCTGAAGCCGTAGACCGGGGACATCAGGCGCGGCATCCACGGGTGGCGGACCATCAGCGCGCGGGTCCGGTAGGCGACCAGGCGCAGGTCCGCCCGCCAGTCGCCGCTCGGCACCCACAGTTCGTGCTCCGCGCCGACCGCGTCGACCATCAGCTCGTACAGGTCCTCCTTACGGGGGACGTAGTTGTACAGCGACATGGTGCCGCAGCCCAGCTCGGCCGCCACGTGCCGCATCGTCACCGCGTCGAGCCCCTGCGCGTCCGCGATCCGGACGGCCGCGGCGGCGATGTCGTCGCGCGTGTACGCCGGTCTGGGCCCCCGCCCGGCGCGCTCGGGGCGCGCCCAGATCACCTCGGGGACCGCCCCTCGGACTGCCATCGCTCATCACCTCGGCCTCCATCGTAGTTACGTACGCCGTACGTAATGCGGTACGGTCCTGCCATGACTACTACGTACGCCGTACTTAGTGAGGGTCTGGAGAAGCGCTTCGGCGCTGTGCACGCCCTGCGCGGTCTGGACCTGGCCGTCGCCGAGGGCACGGTCTGCGGGCTGCTGGGGGCCAACGGGGCGGGGAAGACGACGGCGGTGCGGCTGCTGACCACGTTGCTGCGCCCCGACGGGGGGTCGGCCCGGGTCGCCGGGCACGACCTGGTCCGGGAGGCGGCGGCCGTGCGGCGCCGGATCGCGGTGACCGGGCAGTACGCCTCGGTCGACGGGGACCTCACCGGCCGGGAGAACCTGCGGCTGTTCGCCCGGCTGCACCGGGTGCGCGGGCCGGCCGCCCGCGCCGGGGAGCTCTTGGAGCTCTTCGGCCTGACCGAGGCCGCGGACTGCAGGGCGTCGACGTACTCGGGCGGCATGCGGCGCCGGCTGGACCTCGCCGCGAGCCTGATCCGCCGCCCCGACGTGCTCTTCCTGGACGAGCCGACCACCGGCCTCGACCCGGCCAGCCGCGCCCGCATCCGGCGGGCCGTGCTCGAACTCAGGGCGGAGGGCACGACCGTGCTGCTGACCACCCAGTATCTGGACGAGGCCGATCAACTGGCGGACGACATCGTCCTGGTGGACCGCGGCCGGGTCGCCCACACCGGCTCGCCCGCGCAACTCAAGTCGCTCGTCGGATCGCATGTGGAGGCGGTGGTCGCGGACGCCGGGACGCTGCCTCGGGCGGCCGCCGTACTCGACCGTCTCACGGGCCGGGAGCCGGTGTTCGACCGCGGGCGCAACGCCGTCGCCGCGGTCACCACCGACCCGACCCTGACCCTGCCCCGGCTGGTGCGCGAACTCGACGCGGTCGGCGTGCCGTTGCTGGACGCGGGCATCCGGCCGCCCACCCTCGACGACGTCTTCCTCCGGCTCACCGGGGACACCGCCGACAGCAAGGAGCCCGTGGCATGAACGCGTTGGCGTACGGCCGACGGCAAGGAGTGCGTGGCGTGGGCGCGTTGGCGTACGACGGACTGGCGATGACCGGGCGGCAGCTGCGCCGGGTCCGCAACAATCCGGGCCTGGCGGTCCTCACCCAGATGATGCCGGTCAACATGCTGCTGTTCTTCGGCTACGTGTTCGGCAGCGCCCTGGCGATGCCCGGCCGCGAGTACCGCTCCTTCCTGCTGCCCGGGCTGCTCGTCGCGACCGCGGCCGGCGGGCTGATGACCGGCATGTTCCAGGCCGCCCAGGACACCCACCGGGGGGTGATGGACCGGTTCCGCACCATGCCGGTGAGCCGGGCCGCCGTACCGCTCGGACAGGCCGTCGCGGACCTCGTCGTGACGACCGCCGGGACCGTGCCGCTGCTGCTGACCGGGCTCGCGGTGGGCTGGCGGATCGAGGGGTCCGCGGCCGGGGCGGCCGGCGCCGTGGGGCTGCTGCTGTTCTTCCGGTTCGCCTGCACGTGCGCCGGCGTCTTCCTCGGCCTGCTCACCCGCAGTGAGGAGGCCGCCGGACAGCTCGGCGCCGCCTCCTTCGTGCTACCGCTGCTGTCGAACGCCTACATCCCGACGGACGGCCTGCCGGACTGGCTGCGCACCCTCGCCGAGTGGAACCCGGTCAGCGCGGTGACCACCGCCCTGCGGGACCTGTTCGGCAACGCGCCCGTCCCGGAGGGCGCCGCCTGGCCGGTGTCCCATCCGCTCGCCGGGGCGCTCGGCTGGTGCGCCGCCCTGACCGCGGTGTTCCTGCCGCTCGCGGTACGGCGGTACGCGCGCACCGCGTGAGCCGTCGCCGTTCGCACACTGCTGACAAAGCCGCCGCTCAGGGGCCATGATCCGGGGCATGGATCAGCCGATGGACCAGCCGATGGACCAGCCCGTGCGCGCGCAGCCCCTGCCCCTGGAGGGCATCACCGTCGTCGCCGTCGAACAAGCCGTGTCCGCGCCCTTCGCGACCCGGCAGCTCGCCGATCTGGGCGCCCGGGTCATCAAGGTGGAGCGCGTCGACGGCGGCGACTTCGCGCGCGGTTACGACACCGCGGCCCGCGGGCTCGCGTCGCACTTCGTGTGGTGCAACCGCGGCAAGGAGTCCCTCGCCCTGGACCTGAAGGACCCGCGCGGGCTGGACGTCGTACGGCGGCTGGTCGCGGACGCCGACGTGTTCGTGCAGAACCTCGCGCACGGCGCGGCGGCCCGGCTCGGCCTGGACGCGGCCACCCTGTGCGCCGCGCACCCGCGGCTGATCGCCGTGGACATCTCGGGCTACGGCGGCTCGGGGCCGTACACGGACAAGCGGGCGTACGACATGCTCGTGCAGTGTGAGGCGGGGCTGGTGTCGGTGACCGGGACACCGGAGCAGCCGGTGAAGGCGGGCATCCCGGCTGCGGACATCGCGGCGGCCATGTACGCGTTCTCCGGGGTGCTGGCCGCGCTCGTGCGGCGCGGGACGACCGGGCGGGGCGGGCCGGTGGAGGTGTCCATGCTGGAGGCGCTCGCCGAGTGGCTGGGGCATCCGCTGCACCACGCGATGCACGGCGGCGAGCCGCCGGCCCGGACCGGGCTCGCCCACGCCGTGATCGCGCCCTACGACGCCTATCCGACGGCGGACGGCGGGCGGGTGCTGCTGTCCGTGCAGAACGACCGCGAGTGGCGGCGGCTGGCCGAACAGGTCATAGGCCGCCCGGCGCTGGCCACCGACCCGGCGTACGCGACCAATGCCGCCCGGGTGGCGCACCGGGAGCGCACCGACGCCCTGGTGGCGGAGGCGCTGGGGGTGCTGGGCAGCGAGGAGGCGCTGGACCGGCTGGAGCGGGCGGGCATCGCCTGCGCCCGGCTGCGGGATCTGCACGAGCTGGCGGAGCATCCGCAGCTGGCGGCCCGGGGGCGGTGGCGTCAGGTGGGATCGCCGGCCGGGCCGCTGAAGGCGCTGCTGCCTCCCATCACGCTGCCGGGCGGGGACGAGGCACGGATGGGTGATGTGCCCGCGCTCGGGCAGCACACCGGAGCGCTGCTGCGTGCCGTGGGAATGACAGACGACGAGATCGCAGCGCTACGCCGGGACGGTGTGGCAGCCTGAGCGCGGGCGTCCCCGCGCGGGGGCCGTGCCGGTGGCCGGTCGGTGACCCTTCCGGCTGCCGGTCAGTGACCGCCGAACAGCGAACGGCGCAGCCGGCGCAGCGGCGCGAAGAGGGAGACGCGGCTCACGCGCGTACCCCGGTCGCTGCGCTCGTGCACGGCGTCACGCGCCGTCAGCTCACGCATCAGCGAGGTCGCCTCGATCGTCTCCCGCTGCGGTATGGCGGGGCCCGCCAGCACCGACAGGTGGCGGTCGAGGCGCGAACTGGTCGCGCTGCTCCCGCAGGTGATCGCAGGGACCCTGGCCCTGCTGCGCACTGTTATCTGTTCCATGTCACTCCCCACCCGTACGAGTCACCCGGCCCGGGCAGGGTAACCCTATCGCCCCATGGGGGCACGCGTGTATCTCGGCCACAGGATTCACCTTCCCCGTAAGGGTGTTGACCATCCTCGTTCGACTACTCTCCGAATCCAACCGATTTCAGGGTGAGTTGGACAATGGGCTGGCTGGTGGGCTGCGCCGAGCCGCCGTCCGGCTCGACGGTTACGGCGAGTGACGTCGAGGAGGGGTCGAGGCCCTTGGCGACCAAGGGCGTGTCGCCCGCCAGGAGGCCCAGGGAGCGCGGTAGCGCACGGGGGCGCATGAGCCAGAGCTGGTGAACGCGCCCGCCGGGTGGCCGGCCGTATCCGCTCAGGGTGACGACGGCTTCCCGGGCGGATGCGGAAGCGATCACTCCGATACCCCGGCCGTCGCCACCCCCGCCGGCCGCCGCACGGGCGTCGGGAGCGGCCAGAACGTGGGCGATCTCACGTGCCCGGTCCTGCTCGGCGGTGAGCCGGTCCTCGGTGCGATGGGCCTGGACCGCGAAGAGGGAGGCGACGACGAGGGCCGCGGCGGCGGTGGCCGTGGCGAACGGCGCGAACAGGGGACGCGCCCGACGCGTACGAGCGCGCCCCGGTGGCGGCTGGGCGCCCCAGACGTGCGGCGGCAGCCGGCGCGCCCGCTCCCGGACC
>NZ_WWJT01000321.1 GCF_009865385.1 Streptomyces sp. SID486
GCCCCGCCCCGCCCCCCGGCGGGGCGGGGCAGGCGCGGCGCACAGCGCCGACGGGGCGCCACCGGCGTCGAGCGTGCGCTGCGGCCGGTCGGACCCCCGAAGCAGGTCGCTGAAGCCCCCGGAGCCTGCCCCGGCACACCCTCCGTCCGGTGCCATCCGGTGCCGTCCGGTGCGGTCGGCGGTCGCGGGCGTCGGGACGTTCGCGAGGGCGCGACCCACGCCAGACCGGTGGGCCGGCGTCCACGGCCCGCCGCGACGCCGTGACGGCGGTGGCGTTGTCGGACCCGTCTGCAAGGGTGGGTGGTGTGCGGCAGGGTGCCGTCAGGCGGGGAGCGGGAGGCGACATGGGGACGGGACCGGGGGACGGCTGGGAAGGCGGCGTCGAC
Source organism: Streptomyces sp. SID486 (assembly GCF_009865385.1). GTDB lineage: Bacteria > Actinomycetota > Actinomycetes > Streptomycetales > Streptomycetaceae > Streptomyces. The sequence continues at coordinate 387 of NZ_WWJT01000321.1, forward strand.
TGGGAGGGCTGGCTTGACCACCCGGACATCAGGCGAAGGCTCGACCAAGACGCCGATCCGGAGGCGCTGCCGTCCGGGGAACGGCCCCTGCACCGGGCCGCGGCGTTCGGCTCGCCCGAGGTCGTCGCGGAGCTGGCCGGGCGCGTCGCCGACGTCGACGCGCTGCAGGACGGTACGACCGCGCTGTGGGAGGCGGTGGTCGGGCACCGGCCGGACATCGCACGCGTCCTCCTCGCCGCGGGAGCCGACCCGTGGCGGCCGGTGCTGGCCGGCTGGTCACCAGGGCGGCTGAGCCTGGCCGGGCCGACACCGGACCTGTTCCCGCTGCCCGAGGGCGAACCGGACCTCAGCGAGGCGGAGTCCGCGGCGGCGCGGGAAGCCCGGCGGCGCATCGCAGCCCTGGCCGACGTCGGCTACTACGACGGCACGGGACTGGCCTGCGTGGCCGGCATCGACGCGCAGGAGGCCGTACGGCGCCTGTCAGCGGTGCCGCCGGACGCCGGGCGGCTCGCCGAGCTGCTGGACGACCCGTACGGCGTCGACACGGACGACAGCCTGCGCATCGTCGGGGTGACGACCGTACCGGGCGGTTGTGTCGTCACCCAGCCCTGGGGGTACGGGCCGCAGATGCCGGGCGTACAGGCCCTGCTCTCCGCCGGCACCGTCTGCTACGGCATGTACGCCAACCCCAAGAGCGGCAACCAGGGCAGCCTCGTGCGCGACGGTGTCGTCGAGGGCTGGGACCTGCACCCCGGCGGGGGCCCGTGCACCGGTATGCCTCCCGGGGAGGTTCTCACCGCGTACCTATACGGCTCCCACGCGATCGCCGAGTGCTGCGCCCACGCGGGCCTCTTCCCCGCCGACCCGCGGCCCTTCACCGGGCCCCCCGATCTGTGGGTGGAACTCCCCGAGCGCGACTACTGGCAGCACTGACCGGCACCCCTTCCGAGGGGCCCCGCGTCGAGCCGGCAGGTGTGCGCGAGCCACGGCCTGCCCGCCGTCCCCGGGTGCGGCGGGCCGTGCACGGATCGGGGCAGGGCGGGCGGTGAACGAACCGGGTCCTTCCGCGTCGTTGCGGTAACCGAACCGGAGGAGTCCCATGAGTGCTGGACGTTTCCCGCTCGCCCGCTGTCCGCCGCCGCGCTGACGGGCGCCGCGCTGTGCCTCGTGACCGCGTGCGGCGGCATCGCCGAGTCCGTACGGAGCCACGCGGCCGGTGGGTCCCGGCACACCGCCGCAGGCAGGACGACCGCGTGGCGGGAACCAGCCGCCTACGGCCACACGTTGACGTCGACGACGGAGGCGCTGGCCGGGCGGTTCCGGGTGCACGTGCACGACGGCAAGGTGACCGAGGTGGCCGGGCTGGACCCTGAGCGTGCGGATGACGGTTCTGCCATCGGAAGGCAGGGCCCCGGGGCCCTGCCCTCGGCCGTGTACCTCCGCAGGGGCGGCCCGGTAGTGGTTGTCGGCAGCCCTCGTGGCGATTGGCTGGGGGACTGTTCCCAGCTGGCGCAGGGGTCGCAGCAGGAGGGGGCCGGTTCGACGCAGACGCTGACGGCGTCAGTGTTGTCGGGGTCCTTTTCGTTGCTGGTGGCGGTGGCGGTGTTGCTGATCTGCTTGCCGCCACTGACCCGGTCGATGACGGCCCTGTATTCCACCGTGGTCCCTGCCGGCAGGGTCTCGGTGCTGGGCAGGCTGCCTCCCGCCACGGCCGAAGCGCCGTCACCGAGATGGAAGACGACCTTGTTCGCCGCGGCGTCGTAGTACGCCTGGTCGTCGCCTTGCGCGTCGCTCTTTGCTCCGGCGTTCGGGCCGTCGACGATGCGCAGGGAACCGGGGGCCGGTTGCGTCGGGCATGAGGGTGGCCGTTCTCCGACAGGTGATGGCGAGCGCGCGGGCGGTGGAGCATGCACGGCTAGGGGAGGGGAGGTGCCGCGTCGTGCAGCTGGTCGACACGGCCGGACATGATCGTCCGTACGTGTTCGGTGATGTGCTCCGCGGGCCAGTCCCACCAGGCGACCGCCAGCAGGCGGGCGACATCCTGCTCGCTGTAGCGGGTGCGGATGAGGCGGGCGGGATTGCCGCCGACGATCCCGTAGTCGGGTACGTCGGACGTCACCACGGCACCCGCGCCGATGATCGCGCCATGTCCGATGCGTACACCGGGCATGACGGTCGTGCCGTAACCGAACCAGACGTCGTTGCCGACGACGGTGTCCCCGCGGTTGGGCAGGCCGGTGAGCAGGTCGAAGTGGTCGGCCCAGGAGCCGCCCATGGTGGGGAAGGGGAAGGTCGAGGGGCCGTCCATACGGTGGTTGGCGCCGTTCATGATGAACCGCACGCCCGTGCCCAGCGCACAGAACTTGCCGATGACCAGCTTCTCCGGGCCGTAGTGGTAGAGCACGTTGCGCGTCTCGAACGCGGTCGCGTCGTCGGGGTCGTCGTAGTAGGAGTACTCCCCGACCTCGATCAGCGGGGACCTGACCAGCGGCTTGAGCAGCACGACCCGCGGCTGGCCGGGCATCGGGTGGAGAGTCGTGGGGTCGGCGGGTACGGGCACGGCTGGTGTCCTCATTGTGTGGGCGTTGCCGGCACGCGGCCGGTGGTGGGCTGGTGATGCGGTTCCTCGCTGGTCCGCGGGTCCCCGAACCAGGCGTTCAGGGCCCGCCGCAGCGTGGGCAGCAGGCTGCCGGAGGACGCGCCGACCGGCGCGGCCCAGGCGACATGGGCGTCCGGGCGGATCAGCAGGGCGTCGGCCGGCCGGTCGTCGGTGTCCGCCCTGTGGATGTCGACCTGTGCCCATCCTTCGACGATCGTACGGAGTTCCGGACGGTCCGCGAGGTCCAGGAACACGGGACGCGCGGGCCGCATGAGTTCCGCGACGCTGGACGCCCCATGGCCGGTGTCCAGGGCGAGGTCGGGCGCGAAAGCGCCGGTCAGAGCGTGCTCGTCAGCATCGGGCGACGGGTGGCGGATGTCGCCCCCGGCGACCAGGGTTCCGATACGACGCAGCGGTGCCTCGTCGCCGCACAGTTCCTTGAACAGTTCACGGAGCGCTTCCGCGGCGGGGTCGTGTCCGCGCCGCAACGCCGCCTGGGCGCGAGTGTGCAGCAGCGTCCGCGCCCCCGCGGCGTGGCGTTCGCTGTGATACGTGTCCAGCAGGCCGGGCGGTGCCCAGCCGTGCACCTCGGCGGCCAGCTTCCACGCGAGATTGACCGCGTCGAGCATGCCGGCGTTGAGTGCGACCCCGGTGGCCGGGAACTGGTGGGCCGCGTCGCCCGCCAGCAGGACGCGTCCCTCGCGGTAGCGCTCGGCCTGCCGGTCCTGATACTGGTAACGCGACAGGCGAAGCGGTTCCCTCAGAGGCAGATCCACGCCGAGAACGCGGCGGATGCTGTCCTGGAGCTCGGCCAGGGTCATCGGCACATCGTCGTCGTACGTGGTGCCCTTGTCCTCAGTGGTCTCGGTGGTCTCGGTGGTCTCGGTGGTGGAGATCAGCAGCACCTCGGACGTGAGCCAACCGAACCCGACCACCCCGTTGTCGGTCCGCGTGAACCCCGCGCGCAGTCGGCCGAGCCCGGGTACGTCGAGATCGCCGTCGTCACGCCATCCGGCTCCTTCGGCCGGCTTGACCTGGCCCAGTCGGTTGACCTCGGAACAGGTGCTTCCCGGGAACGGGATGCCCACCATGTCACGCACACGACTGCGTGACCCGTCGCAGGCCACCAGATACCGGGCGGTCGCCCCGTACGTCCCGTCCGCACAACGGACTTCGACGTACACGCCCTCCTCGTCCTGCCTGACTCCGACCACTTCGTGACCGCGGCGGATCGTTGCACCGAGTTCTCCGGCCCGCTCCTCCAGCAGGCGCTCAACACGTGGCTGCGGTATCTGGACGGCGCGCATCGGCGGATCCGCCAGACCACTGAAGTCCAGGTGCACGTTCCCGAACGGGAACCGAGGGACGGGGTGAGGGTCGGTGCTGGCCGCGTGGAGGTCGGCCAGCATGCCCCGGTAGTGCAGCAGTTCGAGGATGCGGCCGCCCAGGCCGTTCGCCCGCGGTGTCTCACGCAGCCGCTGCTGCCGCTCCAGGAGCAGAGGACGCACACCGGCGGTGCGCAGTTCGTTGGCCAGCATGAGGCCCGTAGGACCCGCACCCACAATGATCACGTCAGCGTCCACGCGCCGCCCTCCTAGACAGCACGGCACGTGTCGTGCCGTTGAGGCAGAAGCGTGCCGGGCTCATGCGGTCCTGTCAAGAACGGCACGTGCCGTGCCGCTATGCTGGAGACATGACCAACACCCGGCGCAGCGGCCCCGACCTGACCGCAGCGATCATGCGGACCACGCTGGAGCTGGGGCGCGAACTCGGTTACGCCAAGCTCAGCATCGAAGCGATCGCCGCCCGGGCCGGCGTCGGCAAACACACTGTCTACCGGCGATGGCCCTCCAAGGGCGCCCTGCTGCTCGACTCGTTGCTGTCGCTCAGTGAGTCGGCCCTGGACTATCCCGACACCGGTGATGTGGCCGCAGACCTGCGCCGGCAGATTTACGAGGCCGTCGACCTCCTGACCGCGGAACCGCTCCGGCCCCTCTTCCAGGCCCTGGTCGGCGAGGCGCAGCTCGACCCCGGCGTAGCCGCCGCGCTCAATGAACGGTTCATCGCCCCGCAGGCGGCCAAGACCGTCGCGCGCCTGGCAGCGGCGCGGGACCAGGGTCAACTGGCGCCTGACTTCGACCTGGACCTGGCGATGGCCATCCTCTCCGGCCCGCTGTACTTCCGCCTGTTGATCACTCAGGAACCGCTGACCCACGCATACGTCGACCGAATTCTCGACGCCCTGTTCGCCGGGATGGCGGCTCGCCCCTGACGCGGACAAGCCCCTGACGCGGACGCATCCTGACGTGAGCCAGGTCGGTCCGCGGGCACGGCACGCGCCGAACGAGCTGCAAAGAACTCAGCGCGGTCTTCCAGCGCATGGTCCAGCGGCCCTGGCCCGTGCCTGTGGGGTCGAGGGACATGGTCGCCATGTAGACGCACTTGAGTGCAGCCTGTTCGTCGGGGAAGTGTCCGCAGGACTTGACCCCCCCGCCGGAGCTGCGCACTCACCGACTCGATCGCGTTCGTCGTGCAGACGACACGGCGGATCTGGCTGCGGTCGTCGGGCTGAGCGTGGGCGTTTTCGGCAGCCTGGACAACGCCCTCATACAGACCGCGGCGGACTCGTCCTATCTCGGCCGGGTCACCTTCGTCGTCATGCTCACCATGGTCGGTCTCGCCCCCCTCAGCTACCCGCTGGTCGGCGCCGCCGTCGGAGTCTGGGGCGCCGCCCCCGTGTTCCTCGGCTGCGGCATTTTCGCCAGCCTGGGCGTGGTCATCGCCCTGGCCTCCGACGCGGTGCGGCACGCCGAACTGCCCCGGCAGTCACAGCTGACCACCTAGGCATGCCAGCGGGGAAAGTATGCAACGTACTCGGGGGTCGATGGCCACCGTCGGGCTCCACTCGTGCGGGCCGCAAGGCAGGCACTCCAGTCATCTTTGGCATAGTTCGACCACCTCTGGGACGTTGTGATGCTCATGCCGAAGAGGTCGGCGACTACGGTGGGCGGGAGGCTGACGACTGCTTCGATCATGGCCGGACTCCAGCCCACCCGGCGCGGGTTCGGGCCGTGGGCCCGGATCTACCGCGAGCCGGAGGCTCCAAGCGGCGCTGCGTCCAGCTGAAGATCCTGCCCTGGAACGCGCTGAACGCACGTGAGTAGGACAAGAAGGACGACCCACGGCTGCCGGCGATGCATCCGGCTCGCCGCCTGACGCGCCTGGCTCAGATGCGCCAGGACCGCAGGGTCTCGGCGACGGCGTAGACGCTCAGCCGGGTGTCCCGGACCTTTCTGACGAGGTCGGACAGGGCGCCGTATGGGGGGTCGATGCCTTCGCCGGACTGATCCATGTACTGAGCGGCCACGAAGGCGGCGAAGAGGCTGTTGCGGTGGGGGAGTGGTTCCAGGCGCACGATCGTGTGCAGGAGCGCGGCCGCGCGCCAGGCGGCATCTGGGTCGGAGGCCTCGAGCGTCGGCATCCGGGTCTTGTGCCGGGCGACGGCCGCCACCAGTGCGGAGTAGTCGGTCACGGTCACGTCCTCGTGCCCGAGGGCGGCCTCCTGGACGTCGAGGAGCCAGGAGACGTCGATGTGGACAACCATCAGGCAGCTGCAGCCCCGTCGCCGCGCTGAGAAGGCGGAATCTCCTCGGGGAACGCCTCGTCGAATTCTCCGCGCAGCCTGTCGGCCCAGGCGGTGGCGCCGGCGACGAACCGTTTGCGGTGCATCTCGCGTACACCGAGGTCGTGCAGGTACTGCTTGAGGCTTTTGCCCTCGGCGGCGGCGGCGGCCCGGACGCCTTCCATTTCCTCGTCAGAGAAGGACACGTTCAGTGATGGCATGACCCGATGGTACCTAGTTGGTACCACGCTCCTCAAGGCCGGCGAGCGGGGTCAGAGCAGCCAGTCCAACACCGGCGCCTGAATGCGATGGAGGGCACCGGGAGCGCAGCAGCCTGTCACCGAGGTAGGTGAGGTGCTTCCATCGCTCTGGTCGCGTCACCCCACCCTGCCGGCACCGGCATGCCGACGCAGGGGTTTCGCGCAGCCGCCTCCGCACGCCCTGGCCCGGGCCAGGGCCCGGAGGTCGATGGAGGCGTCGACGAGCAGGACCAAGGCGACGTCGCCGGTCCGGCGCGGCCGCCACTTTCCGCTGCCTGAGCCCGAGGTCCGGGCCCACCGCTGTCCGCCCGGGCCACGCCTGCCCCACCGCCTGGCACCGTTGTCCTTCTGGCCGCGACGCTCTCACCTTCATCGTCTCTCCCGCGGCCAGGTTCGCGAGGCACGGCACTGGCTGCACGAGGTTACCGACGGTGCCTTCCTCGACTGCGAAGCCTCCGACCGGCTCTTCCTGGCCGTGTTCGAGGCGGTGGCCTCTTACGCACGCAGGACCGGCCTGAGCCAGGCCAGCCCGTCCACTGCAACTGCGTTGGATCGCGCCCAAGCTGATCACGGCGGCCAATGACCGGGTGCAAGGCGCGAACGTCCGCACCGTTCGAGTCCTGGTGCCCGCGCCCGTGAATGCCGGCCTCACCACGGCGGCCGCCGCTGCGGCTCCGCAGACGACTGTGCCGCCGTTGCGGTGGAGCGCCGGACGCCGGCCAAGGGCTACTGCCGCGCGATCGAGGCACACCGGCATGCCGCCCGGCCGTCCCTGGCGGACCCAGGCATCGCAGAGGCGGTGGAGCGGCAGACCGCCGCGATGTGCGCGCTGAACCGCCGGGCGTTTCCCGAGCCCGACTTCGTTCCGGGCGATCCGCCGGCCCCGGTCGAGCAGGTGCGCCTGGAACGCCGCCGCCAGGCCGCGCCGCGCCGGGCTAAGCAACAGTGGGGCAACTGCAAGCCAGCCCTCCTCCACCTGCTCGGGCGACAGCGGTGCACGAGACGGGACTCCGTCGGCGCGTCCGGATCCGCCAGGAGAGCCACGACCGTAACGCTCTGCGACGACACCCGCATCACCGGACCCTTCTCATCGGCTTGCCCGGCGATCACCAGTGCCCACAAGGCGATCACCAGTGCCCACAAGATGTCCCCGGGACAACCCCGGTGCCGAGCCGGACCGAGCGCACCCACCGCCCGACATCCTCACCGTGGTGCACGACGTCGCCCGGCGACCTGGGCAGCGGGTGGCCGGCCTCCAGGTGGGGCCGGGGGAGGTGGAAGCAGCGCTGCCACTCCACCGGCCGGCGCTGCCACTCCACCGGCCGGCGCTGCCACTCCACCGGCCGGCGCTGCCACTCCACCGGCCGGCGCTGCCACTCCACCGGCCGGCGCTGCCACTCCACCGGCCGGCGCTGCCACTCCACCGGCCGGC
>NZ_WWJT01000032.1 GCF_009865385.1 Streptomyces sp. SID486
CACGAGGCGCTGGATCCGGGCATCAGGCAGCGGACCCCGCAGACCAGCCGTAGACGCGGAACCCGGACACGCGGCCTCGGACCCCGGAAGCCGGCCGGGAGGCGCTGGATCCGGGCAGTCAGGCGTTCGGACGCTCTGGGCCCGGCAGTCAGGCGTTCGGACGCCCGGCACCGGCTGCGAGATCACCCGGCACCGGCTCCGAGCACCCCCGGCACCGGCTCCGAGCTCAGACGTCCCCCCGTCCGAACAACGGCGCCAGCAGCAACTGCGCCGCCCCCTCGGCCACCACCCGCTCGCCTCCCGGGACGACCCGCACCGGCACAGGGCCGCCGCTCTCCCCCTCCCGCCGGGCCCGCGCCCCCAGCACCTCGGTGACCCCCCGCACATACGCCTCGGGCGTCCGTGCCACGGTCCGCCCCCCGAGCAGCACCGCGTCGATGTCCAGCAGCCCCACCAGGTTCCCGGCCGCGACCCCCAGCACCCGCGCCGCCTCGGCCACCTCCCCCCGTGCCGCCGCCCCGAGGCACAGCACCTCCACGCAGCCCCGGTTCCCGCATTCGCACAGCGGCCCGTCCAGCTGGACCACCTGGTGTCCGAACTCCCCCGCCCCGGTCCGCGCCCCGCGGTGCACGCTCCCGCCGATCACCAGCCCGGCACCGAGCCCGGTACCGAGGTGCAGATAGGCGAAGGAGTCGCCCGGCACCTCCTCCGCACCACCGACCGCCAGCCCGAGCGCCGCCGCGTTGGTGTCCTTGTCCACCACCACCGGCACCCCGAGCCGCTCCGCGAGCGCGTCGCGCAGCGGGAAACCGTCCCATCCGGGAAACCCGGTGACCCGGTGCAGCACCCCGTGCGTGTGGTCCAGCGGCCCCGGCAGCGCGACCCCCACCCCCACCAGCGACCCGACCCCGGCAAGTCCCGCCCCCGGGACCGCCCCACCGGCTCCCGACCCGCCGGCCACCGGCCCCCCACCAGCTTCAGACCCACCGGCCACCGGCCCCCCACCAGCTTCAGACCCACCGGGCACCCGCCCCCCACGGTCTCCCGCCCCGCCGACCGCGTCCGGTCCTTCCCCCGCCGGCCCCTCGCCCACCGGTCCTTCCCTCAGCGGACCCTCGCCCACCGGTCCTCCCCGCGCAGGCTCCCCGGCCTCCGGATCCCCGGCCCCCGGCTCCCCGACCCCCTCACGCACCACCTCGCGCACCGCCGCGCACACCGCGCCCAGCACGGCCGCCGCACCCGCCCCCAGGTCCAGCTCCCCGCGCCGCTCCTCCACCACGGCGCCGTCCAGGTCCACGAGCACCACCCGCAGCTCGTCGCGGTCCAGGTGGACCCCGACCGCGTGTCCCGCCTCCGGCACCAGCCGCAGCACGGTCCGCGGCTTGCCCCCCGTCGACGCCCGGCGCCCGGCCTCCGCGGCGAAGCCCTGCTCCCGCAGCCGCGCGGTGATCTTGCTGACGGCCTGCGGGGTCAGCCCGGTGCGCTCGGCCAGTTCCAGCCTGCTGATGCCCTCGGCCCCGGCGTCCCGCAGCAGCCCCAGCACGAGCGCGGCGTTGTGACTGCGCACCGCGCCCAGGTTCGCCCCCGCCGCTCCACCGCTCCTCGGCGTCCCCCCGGCCGCCGCCCCCGGCCCGGCCGCCGCCGTGCCCGTCGTCGTCGCCGTCGTCCCCGTCGCCGCCCGTGTCCTGTTCACGACCCCATTCTCTCCACCGCTTGCACTTTCGCAACAGCGTTGCCAAAGTGGAAGGCATGACTGCAACCCCCCTCCGCGTCGGCCTGATCGGCTACGGCCTCGCCGGCTCCGTCTTCCACGCCCCGCTGATCGCCGCCACCGAGGGCCTCGCCCTGGACACGGTGGTCACCTCCAACCCGGAGCGGCAGCAGCAGGCCCGCGCCGAGTTCCCCGACGTGAGGACGGCCGCCACCCCCGAGGAGCTGTTCGACCGCGCGGCCGAACTGGACCTGGTCGTCATCGCCTCCCCGAACAAGACCCACGTCCCGCTGGCCACGGCCGCCCTCAAGGCGGGCCTGCCGGTGGTCGTGGACAAGCCGGTCGCCGGCACCGCGGCCGAGGCCCGCGGTCTCGCCGCCCTCGCCGAGGAGCGCGGCCTGCTCCTGTCGGTCTTCCAGAACCGCCGCTGGGACAACGACTTCCTGACCCTGCGCCAGCTCCTCGCGGACGGCAGCCTCGGCGACGCCTGGCGCTTCGAGTCCCGCTTCGAGCGCTGGCGCCCGCAGCCCAAGGGCGGCTGGCGCGAGTCCGGCGACCCGGCGGAGATCGGAGGTCTGCTCTACGACCTCGGCAGCCATGTCGTGGACCAGGCGCTGGTCCTGTTCGGCCCGGTCACGGAGGTGTACGCCGAGACGGTCGTCCGTCGCGCCGCCGCCGAGACCGACGACGACACCTTCATCGCGCTCACCCACGCCGGCGGGGTCCGCTCCCACCTCTACGTCTCCGCGACGGCCGCCCAGCTCGGCCCCCGCTTCCGGGTGCTGGGTTCCCGCGCGGGCTACGTCAAGTACGGCCTGGACCCCCAGGAAGCGGCCCTGCGCGAGGGCAGCCGTCCCGGCACCGTCGCCGACTGGGGCGCGGAGGACGAGTCCCTGTGGGGCCGCGTCGGCGCCGGGGAGTCCCCGCTGACCGGCGGCGGCACCCCCGTACCGACGCTGCCCGGCGACTACCCCGCCTACTACGCGGCCGTCGCCGCCGCCCTGCGGGGCGCCGGCCCCAACCCGGTGACCGCCCTGGAGGCGGCTGCCGCGCTCGACGTACTGGAAGCGGCCCGCAGGTCCGCCCGCGAGAAGGTGACGGTGACCCTCTGATGCCCCCGACCACCCCCGGCACCACCGCCGCGGCCACCCCGACCGTCGAGGAACTGGAGGCGCAGCAACAGCGCCTGGTGTTCCGGCGGTTCGGCCACGACGACGCCTGGGCCCTCGGCTCGCTCCTGGTCGAGCTGGCCCGGCGGCGGCAGGCTCCGGTCGCCGTCGACATCCACCGGGCCGGCCAGCAGCTCTTCCACGCCGCCCTGCCCGGCTCCACCCCGGACAACGACGCCTGGATCGCCCGCAAGCGCCGCGTGGTGGAGCGCTACGGCGCCGCCTCCTACCTGGTGGGCGCCCGCTTCCGGGCCAAGGGCACGACGTTCGAGGAGTCCTCCCGCCTCGACCCGGACACGTACGCGGCCCACGGCGGCTCCTTCCCGGTCACGGTCGAGGGTGTCGGCGTGATCGGCGCGGTGACCGTCTCCGGCCTGCCCCAGCTCCAGGACCACCAGTTGGTGGTGGAAGCGCTGGAGGAGTTCCTCGGCCGTTCCGCCGACTGAGGGAACGGCGGGAATCAGCGCGGGTCGCCCTCCGGTTGGCAATGGCCGAGGACGTGATGATCACGGCACCGCCCACCACCGGAGGGACCACATCCGATGACCACCGCACTGAAGGAGACCGTCGGCCGGTACGGCATCTGGAGCGTCGAGCTGCGCTCGGAGGAACCGGACCGGCGCGGCGAACTGGACGAGGCCGCGGCCGAGCTGGAGGAACTCGGGTACGGCGCCGTCTGGCTGGGCGGCAACAGCACCGTGGACCACGCGGCCCCGCTCATCGGGGCGACGCGCCGCATCGCGGTCGGGACCAGCATCCAGAGCGTCTGGCAGCAGGACGCCGACACGACGGCGGCCGGCTTCACCGAGGTGGAGGCGGCCCACCCCGGCCGTTTCGTGCTGGGCCTCGGTGTGAGTCACGGCCCGCTGGTCAAGGACTACCGCCGGCCGTACGCGGCGATGACCGAGTACCTGGACGCGCTGGACACCGCGGGCGTGCCCGCCGAACGGCGTGTGCTCGCCGCGCTGGGCCCCAGGATGCTGGGCCTGTCCCGTGACCGCGCGGCCGGCGCGATCCCCTACCTCGTCACGCCCGAGCACACCGCCCGGGCCCGCGAGATCCTGGGCGACCGGCCGCTGCTGGCCCCGGAGTTCAAGGTGGTGCTGGAGCCGGACCCGGCCCGCGCCCGCGAGACGGCCCGCGCCTACCTCGCGCGCTACCTGCAACTGCCCAACTACACCGGCAACTTCCTGCGCCTGGGCTTCACCGAGGACGACATCGCCGACGGCGGCAGCGACCGTCTCCTCGACGCGGTCTTCGCCTGGGGTGACGAGAGCCGGATCCGTGAACGCGTCATGGCCTTCCACGAGGCGGGCGCGGACCACGTGGCCCTCCAGGTGGTGACGGCGAACGCGGGCGCCGCCCTTCCGAGGAAGGAATGGCGAGCCCTCGCCTCCCTGCTGGCGTGAGGCCGGCCCCCGGGGGGCGCGGGCCGCCGCCGGCTGCGGCCCGCGCCCCCCGCGGGCGTGCTCTCCCAGCACCGGCGCACCGACGCGCTGCCGCTACCCGCCCGCCCTCGGTCTCCCGCCACGTCGGCCGCGCATCCCTCCTCGGCCTCCCCGCCGCCGCGGCTACACGCCCGTCCCTGATCACGAGCGCTGCCGCTACCCGCCCGCCCTCGGCCTCCCGCCGCTGCGGCCGCGCATCCCTCCTCGGCCTCCCCGCCGCCGCGGCTACGCGTCCTTGAGTTCCTGCCGTTGCCGCCCGAGCCCCTCGATCTCCAGCTCGACGACGTCCCCGGCCCTCAGGTACGGCTTGGGTTCGGGCTGTCCCATCGCCACCCCCGCCGGCGTCCCCGTGTTGACGACGTCCCCGGGGTACAGCGTCATGAAATGGCTGACGTAGCGCACGACCTCGCCCACGGGGAAGATCTGCTCGGCCGTCGTGCCGTCCTGCCTCAGCTCCCCGTTCACCCAGAGCCGCAGGGGGAGGTTCTGCGGGTCGGCCACCTCGTCGGCCGTCACCAGCCACGGTCCCAGCGGGTTGAACGTCTCGCAGTTCTTGCCCTTGTCCCAGGTGCCGCCCCGCTCGATCTGGTACTCCCGCTCGGAGACGTCGTGGGCGACCGCGTACCCGGCGATGTGCGCGAGTGCCTCCTCAGCCGAGTCCAGATAGCGGGCCGTACGGCCGATGACGATGGCGAGTTCGACCTCCCAGTCGGTCTTCACCGAGCCGCGCGGCACCAGCACCGTGTCGTGGGGCCCGACGACCGTGTCCGGCGCCTTGAGGAAGACGACCGGCTCGGCGGGCGCCTCGGCCCCCGCCTCGCGGGCGTGGTCGTGGTAGTTCAGCCCGATGCACACGACCTTCCCGATACGTCCGACCGGGGGCCCGATCCGCAGTCCGGACGGGTCCAGCGCGGGCAGGTCACCGGCCTCGGCCGCGGCCCGCACCCGGGCGAGGGCGGCGCCGTCGGCGAGGAGCGTGCCGTCGCTGTCGTCCACGAGGCCCGACAGGTCCCGCAGGGTCCCGTCGGCGTCGAGCAGTGCGGGGCGCTCGGCGCCCGCCGTACCGACTCGCAGCAGCTTCATGGTCACAATCTCCCTCGATCGCGGGGCGCCCCACCGATGTGTGCAGCCATCGGGAGGACTGGCTGATCCTCCAATCGGTCCGTCCACTCCGCAAGACCCTGTTCACGTACTGGACCGTAACCCTGACCGCTCAGCGGTACGGCGTGCCCTGCTCAGCGGTACAGCAGGGCCTGTTCCGCGGCGCCCCAGGCCGTGCTGGTGACGATGTAGAGGGCGGCGGCCAGCGGGACGACGGCCACCGAGACGAGGGTGAAGAAGGACAGCAACGGCGTCACCCGGGTCATGGCGGCGAGACCCGGCACCTGGTCACCGGCGCCGAGCGGGGCCGGTGCACCGCCGGCCGCCCGCCGGGCGCGCCGGTAGTTGACGGTGGCGACGGCCGCGGTGACGGCGAACAGGCCGAGGTAGACCAGCCCGGCGGGGCCCGCTATCCCGCCGTCGGCGAGCGCGTCGGCCCAGCGTCCGCCGAGCGGCGCGGCGAACAGCCGGTGACCGAGCAGGCCGTTGCTCTCGCCGCCGATCGAGGTGCTGGAGAAGAGGTGGTAGAGCAGGAAGAAGGCGGGCAGCTGGAGCAGGCTGGGCAGGCAGCCGGCCAGCGGCGAGACCTTCTCCTCGGTGTGCAGTTCCAGCACCGCCCGCTGGAGGCGTCGGGGGTCCTTGCCGTGCTTCCTGCGCAGCTCGGCGATCCGCGGCCGGAGTTCGGCCTGGGCGCGCCTGCCGCGCGCGGCGGCCCGGGACAGCGGGTGGACGAGGAGCCGTACCAGGGCGGTGAAGAGGACGATCGCGGCGGCTGCCGCGGAGGCGTGGAAGAGCGGGGTCAGCAGGTCGGCGAGCTGCTCGACCAGGCTGGCGAAGACGGACATGGGTGAGCCCTCCGGGGGTCTCGTCGTGCCGGGAAGCGACCGGGAACAACCGGTGCCGGGAGAGAACGGCATGACGACCCGCGCGGGGACACGCGCTGACGTGTGTGAGGACGTGCCCTACGCGACGGTCGCCGGACGGGCGCGTCCGGGTGCCCGGGGCCGCCGGCGGCCGCGCCCGTCGGGATCGCGCTGGGGCAGGAACGCCGTTCGCCGGGCCCGGTCGCGAATCGCCGTGCGGACCCGGGTCGGGGGTACGGCGGGCACGCTGCGCGCGGCCAGCAGGGCGCAGGCGGCGAGCGCGGTGGCGGCGGTGGCCGTCGCGGCGAGGGCGACGGTGAGACCGCCGGTACCGAGGACGGCGGACTGGAGCAGCAGCAACTGCGCCAGGAGCAACAGGAGGGCGAGGGGCGCGGCGGGGGCGCGGAGTACGGCAGGGACGCGGAACGCGGCAGGGGCACGGAGTACGGCAGGGGCACGGAGTACGGCAGGGGCGAGGGGCGCGGCGGGGGCGCGGAGTGCGGGTGGACGCGTGGTGACACGGCTGCGCATCGACGCTCCCCCCTTTCCTCTCCCCGGTACCTCTCGACTGCTGTCGGCGTGCTCAGTGTGCCAGGTGCACCGGGTCGGTCTCCAGGGGCTCCAGGGGCTCCAGCAGTCGTTTGGGCCTCAGCAGCGCCCTGCTGACCGGGTCCGCGGGCGCGGAGTCCAGGGCGGGGCCCGGCACCATGACAACGTCCGCGACCGGCACGTGAGTTCCGCAGGCGGCACATGATCCGTGCACCTCGACGTTCCCGCCGCAGTCCGCGTGCTGGAAGACGCGCAGCCGGCTGCCGTCGACGTGCTCGCGCCCCCACTGGCCGAGGGCGCGCAGAGTGGGCCAGAGGGCGGTGCCGCGCTCGGTGACGACGTACTCGTCCCGGGGCGGCGTCTCCTGGTACCGGCGCTTCTCCAGGATCCCCTCCTCGGTGAGGGTGCGGAGCCGGGCCGACAGGACGGCGCGCGGGATGCCGAGGTGGACGAGGAAGTCGTTGTAGCGCCGGACGCCGTAGATCGCGTCGCGGACGACGAGCAGCGTCCACCGCTCACCGACGACCTCCAGCGCGCGGGCGATCGAGCACTCCTGCGTCACGTAGTCCTTGCCCAGTGCCATGCCCTCCACTGTAACCACAGGCCGTGAATCGGTTCAGTGAACGAACCCATGGTGCTACGGTGGCGGTGACACGTAGGTTCAATGACCGAACCGAAGGCCGCTGGCTCCGCCGGACAGACCGGGGCCCCGCACGGAACAGGGAAGGCCATGACCCGGCTCGACTCCGCCACCGCCACCGCCCCCGCCGTCGCGCACGGCGCCGCCACCACCCGGGACGCCCCCGCACGCCCCCGCGCCACCCTGGCCCTGACCAGCGCGGCCACCACCGTGGCCCTCATGACGTACACGGCCCCGATGGTCACGCTGCCGGACACCGCGCGCGCCCTGCACACCCCGCTCTCCGCCCAGGCGTGGCTGCTCAACGGCACCCCGCTCGGCCTCGCCGCCCTGCTGCTCGTGGCCGGCAGCCTCGCCGACGACTACGGCCGCCGCCGGATCTTCCTCGCCGGCACCGCGGCCCTCGGCCTCACCACCGCCCTCGCCGCGTTCACCACGACGACCTGGCAGTTCACCCTGGCCCGCATCGCCCAGGGCGCGGCCTCCGCGGCCCTGCTGGCCAGCGCCCTCGGCCTGATCGTGCACGCCTTCCCCAGCCCACGCGGCCGCCTGCACGCCACCGGCGTGTGGGGTGCCTTCGTCAGCGGCGGCATAGCCGTGGGCCCACTGCTCGCGGGCGCGCTGCCGAACTGGCGCATCGGCTACGGCGTCCTGGGCGCCGCCGCCCTCGTCGTGACCGCGCTCGGCACCCGGGCACTCACCGAGTCCCGCGCCCCGCGCGGCGGCAGACCGGACGTGTTCGGCGCGCTCACCTTCGGCCTGGCCCTGGTGGCCCTGGTCGCGGCGCTCACCCTGGGCCGGGACGGCTGGCTGCGCGCCCCGGTCGGGCTGCTGCTCGCCGCGGCCGTCGTCCTCTTCGCCGGGTTCGTCGCGGTGGAACGCCGGACCGGCACCCCGATGATCGACCTCGGACTGCTGCGCCACCCCCGCTTCCTGGCCTCCTCCGCGGGCGGACTGTTCACCGGCCTGGCCGTGATCGGCATGTTCAGCTTCCTCCCGGCGCTGCTCCAGCAGACCCTCCGGCTGGCCCCGCTGACCACGGCCTGGCTGTTCCTGCTCTGGTCCGGCCTCAGCTTCGCCGTCGCCCTCCAGGTCAAGCACCTGGCCGGCCGTATCACCCCGCGCACCCAGCTCTCCGTCGGCTTCGCGCTGCACGCGGTCGCCGTCGTGACCATGCTCGGCGCCATCGGCTCCGGTTCCTGGGCCCGGCTGCTGCCCGGCCTGATCGTCGGCGGCGTCGGCAGCGGCCTGCTGAACGGCGCGCTGCCGCTGCTCGCGGTCGAGTCGGTACCGCGCGAACGGGCCGCGATGGGCTCCGGCGCCCAGCAGACCTTCCGCTACATCGGCTCCTGCGCCGGGGTGGCCCTGACCATCGCCCTCGCCACATCGGCCGACGACATGGCCAGGGGCGCGAACATCGCCCTGCTGGTGTCGGCGGGACTGGCGACGGCGGGCGCGGCGGGGGTGCTGGCGCTGCGGGAGCGGAGCGACCGGGAGTGACGAGAGCTTCCTCCTCGCCCCTCCCCCCGCTCACCTGGGCCGCATGGACGCCAGCCTGGCCCACACCACCAGCCGGTACCGGGAGGTGAACTCGGGCGTGCAGGTGGTGAGGGTGAGGTAGTAGCCCGGTTCGTCGTACCCGTACCCGGGCCGGACGAGCGAGCGCGGCACCGGCCGGACGACCCCCGAGTCCGCCGCCGACGTCCGCGGCAGCACCCGGTCGACGTCGTACGTGTACGTCGCCGACCGCGTCTCCACCTCGACGGCGTCCCCCCGCCGCAGCCGGGGCAGGTACCGGAAGGGCTCACCGTGCGTGTTCCGGTGCCCGGCGAGCGCGAAGTTCCCGGCCTGGCCCGGCTGCTGGGTCCCGCGGTAGTGACCGACGTACCCCTTGTCGAGGACGTCCGCCTTGCTCACCCCCTCGGCGACGGGCACCCGCAGGCCCAGCCGGGGGATCGTGAGCACGGCGTACGCCTGGGACCGCCGGGGCGGGGGCGCGGGGGTGTACGGGCCGCGCGCCGCACGGGGCGCCCCGGCGCCCCCCGGTGCGGCAGCGGAACCCGCGCCGGATGCCCCCACGTGCCCACCCGGGCCTGCGGAACCGCCCGCACCCCCGGAGGATGCGCCGCCGCCGGCCGCCGTACCGCTCCCCCACTCGCGCTCCAGCGCCGCCACCTTCCGCTCGGCCCCGCGCCGGGCCTCCCGGTTGGTCCACCACAACTGGTGCACCACCAGCAGCAGGAGGACCAGCCCCGCCGTCACGAGCACCTCGCCTCCGCCCAGGAGCACCTGCCTGCGCCGGGCGCGCCGCCGCCGGTCCCCGTGCCGTACGACCCGTACCCCCGCCACAGCCCGCATCCGCACCCACCTCCAGCCGGAGCCGCCCGCACGATAGGCGCAGCGCCCGCAAGTGGCCAGAGCCGAGGGGGATCCCGGCGGGCGGGTTCAGCCGAGGGGCAGGGCGTCCTGGTAGCCGTTCGCCGGCCGGGCGGTCTTCGTGACGGTACGGGCGTCCAGCGCGACCACCGCCGACCTGGTGCCCAGCGTCCCGCCCGGGTGCCAGGTCCCGGTGACCGTCACCCAGGTGTTCGCCGCCAGGGCGGGACCGCCGTGGATCCGCACCTTCACGGACTGGGCGTCGGCCGCACAGCAGTTGAGGATGATCCGGGTCAGCTCCCAGCCCCCGCTCCCGCCTTCGGCGCCGGAGCCGGGGGTGACGAACCCGGTCATCCGGACGAGGCGCCCCCGGATCGCCCGCCCCCGGTCCTCCTGCACCCGGCTGGTGAAGTCGGAGAGGGTGATGGGGAGGGGCGAGGTGGGCGGCAGCGGGTCGAAGTCGCCCGTGTGCGTGACCGGTTCGGGCGGCTGCCGGGCGGCGGTGTAGGCACCGAGGGCGGGTGGGGCGTAGCAGAGCAGGCTGAGGGCGGGAAGGAGCAGCAGCCAGGCGACGCGCGGGACGGCGGAGTGGTCGTGCCCGTGGGAGTGCCCGTGCCCGTGCTCACCGTGCTCACGCCCGCGCTGCTGCTGACGCCTCTCCTCCTGACGCCCCTCCTCCTGGCCACCCTGCTCATGACCAGCTTGCGCCTGCCCACCCTGCGCCTGGCCGCTTCGCTGTCGGCTTTCGTGCCCGTGCCCATGCGTGTGCTCGTGCCCATGCCCTTGCCCGGGCCCGTCCCCGTCCTGGTCTTCCCGGCCTCTGTCGAGGACGGCGCTCGCCAGGCCCAGCAGGACCAGGACGGCGCCGGAGACGACGAGCGGCAGCCGCATGCCTTCCTTGACGTAGCGCAGGCAGAGGTCGGTGAGGAGGGAGACGTGCAGCAGCCCGAGCCCGCAGGTGACGAGCAGCCCCGCCTGGAGTGACCGTCTCACAGCAACCCCCCACCGACCAGCGCGCTGCACGCCACGGCGACGACGAAGGTGGCGGCGGAGAACCGTACGGCGAAGGCCCGCCCGAAGGTCCCCGCCTGCAGGGCGATGAGCTTCAGGTCGACCATGGGTCCCACCACCATGAAGGCGAGCCGCGCGAGGGGCGGGAACCCGGTCAGTGAGGCGGCCAGGAAAGCGTCGGCCTCGGAGCACACCGCGAGCAGGACGGCGAGCCCGGCGAGGAAGAGCACGGACATCCAGGGCGCCGCGGCGAACGTGTCGAGCACGGAACGCGGGACGGCCACGTTGAAGGTGGCCGCGGCCATGGCGCCGAGGACGAGGAACCCGCCGGCGTGCAGGAAGTCGTGCTGGAACCCGGTACGGAACTCGTCCCACCGGCTGCGTCCCGTCCGGTGCCCGGTGTGCCGTACGACGGGCCGCAGCCACTCGGTCCGCCCGAAGCGCAGCCACAGCCAGCCCATGACGAAGGCGGTGGCGAGGGAGGCGAGCAGCCGCGCCAGCACCATGGCGGGGTTCCCGGGGAACGCGATCGCGGTGGCGGTGAGCACGACGGGATTGACGGCGGGCGCGGACAGCAGGAACGCGAAGGCGGCGGCCGGCGGCACACCCCGTCCGATCAGACTGCTCGCGACCGGCACGGAGGCGCACTCGCAGCCGGGCAGGACGACACCGGCGACCCCGGCGACCGGAACGGCGAGCGCGGGCCGCCGGGGCAGCACCCGCCGGAAGACGCCCTCCGGTACGAAGGCGCTGATCGCGCCGGACAGCGCGGTGCCGAGCAGCAGGAAGGGCAGGGCCTGCACGGTGACGGCCAGGCACACGGTCCGCCACGCCTGCACGGCCGGGGCGTCACCCCACCGCCCGAGCAGGAACAGCACGGACCCGGGTACGACGGCGGCCCCCAGCAGCAGCAACGGCCAGAACCGCGGCGGCCCGCTCCCCCCGCCACCCGGCCCGCTCCCCTCGCCACCCGGTCCGCTGTCCGCGGCGCTGACGTCCTGCCGAACACCCTCCCCCCGTACCGGGGCCACCCCACGCATCGCCCGCACGCCTCCCTCACACACATCTGCCCGCCCTGATGGCTTCGCGCCCCATGGAGGCCACCCCCATAGCCACGCGCCCAGCGGGACCGGTGGGGTCCGCCCCCAAGGCACCACCCCTCTCGGCGACCGACCCTACGGCTACGGCCCTCACGGCGACCGACCCCGTACGCCTACGGCCCTCACG
>NZ_WWJT01000322.1 GCF_009865385.1 Streptomyces sp. SID486
CGACCTGCGCCCGCTGCGCCCGCCGGCCGGACGGCGGTCGTCGCGCAGGATGCCGGTGCGCCGGGCGGTGGTGGGCGTACTGGTGCTGGCCGCCGTGGCCGCGCTGGTGTTCTTCACGACGCGCGGCACTCACCCCCGCCCGGCCGAACCGGCCCGCTCCCCGCACCAGCGGACCGCCACGCCCTCACCCGTGCCGAGCGCGGTGACCCCGTCCCCGGCCCAGGCATCCCCGAGCGCGCGAAGGCCGTGAACCGCCCTGGGCGGCCCCGGCGTTCGGGCATGCCCCGACGCCCGGGGCGGTCTCGGCGCCCGGGGAGGTCTCGGACCCGTCGCCCGAGGACCCGTCCGGGACCTGCCGAGTTCCGGTCGGGTGAGGCCGGGCGGCCCCTGCCTCGGCGGCGGGTGCTGCCTCGCCCCGGCCGTCGTACGGTCGACGGGAAGCCTCCGTCGCGCACCCGTGCCTCATCGAGCGACGGGCCGGCCGAAGCCGCTACTTCGTGCGGGGCCTGAGCAGGTCCCGCACGAGGGTGTCCAGCAGATCGCCGGGGACGGCCGCCCCTGTCAGGGCGCGGTAGACGACCGGGCCGACGAGGGCGTCCATCGTGGCGTCGGGCCCCAGTTCGGGCGACACCTCGCCGGCGCTGACGGCGCGCGTGAGCATGTCGCGTTCCTGGTCGCGGCGGGGGCCGAGGTAACGCTCGTGGAGGCGTTCGGCCGTGCGGGAATCGTGCTGCGCCTCGGCGAGGAGCGCGAGCAGCACCTTGCCGGCGGGGTCGACCGCGAGGAAGCGCGCGAAACCGGTCAGGTAGTCACGGATGCTCGCCGCCGTGGGCTCCGTCGTCGGGACCGGGAAGCGTTTGTCGCTGTCCTCCACCAGTGTGTCGAGGAGGATCTCGACCTTGGAGGGCCACCAGCGGTAGATCGTCTGCTTGGCGACGCCGGCACGCCGCGCGATGGCCTCGACGGTGAGGGCGTTGAAGCCGTGCTCGGCGAGCAGATCGTCCGCGGCGTGCAGCACAGCCAGACGAGCGGTCTCGTCGCGCCGGTTACCGGAGCGCGGCCTGCGGGGCCGAGGGCTGGAAGCGGGCATGCGAGCCACCATACCCGCAGCTCATCGGCGCGAGTATTGTCTAGACGCGACGTCGCGTCTAATCTGAGCGCCCACCTCGGAACGGAGTGACCGTGTCACCAACGACCAAGCGCCAGGCCCTCGTCGTCGGAGCCTCTCGGGGGTTAGGTCTCGCCCTCGCCCACGAGCTCGTTCGACGCGACTGGCAAGTGATCGCCACCACCCGCCAGGAGAGCGGTGAGCTGCTCGCGGCCGCCGGCGCCTGGGCCGGACAACTGGAGGTCGAAACGCTGGAGATGACCAGCTCCGAGCAACTGGAGTCCCTGCGGCAACGCCTGACAGGCCGTCGGCTGGACCTGCTCTTCGTCAACGCGGCGATCGACCGGGGTGATCTGCCCATCGACCGGGTTCCGGTCGGCATGTTCACCGAGGTGATGGTCACCAACGCGCTGAGCCCCCTGCGCGTCCTGGAGTGCCTGCGCACTCTCCTCGCGCCCGGCGGAACCGTAGCGGTCATGTCCTCGGAACAGGGCAGCGTCTCACTGAACACAGAGGACGGGTACGACCTCTACAAGTCCAGCAAGGCGGCGCTCAACCAGCTGATGCGCAGTTACGCCACCCGCCATGCCGGCGACGGACACACCACACTGCTCATCGATCCCGGCCACAACCGGACCCGTCTCGGCGGCCCCGACGCCCCGCTCAGCCCGCAGGAGACCATCCCGGCCGTCGTCGACGTCCTGGAGGCGCAGGCGGGCGCACCCGGCCTGCGATTCCTGGACCGACACGGTGAGACCGTCCCGTGGTGACGTCCAGGGCGGTACAGGACCGCTGACGGGACGCGAGCGCGTTCGGCAGGTGACGGGAGCGGGCGGGTCGCCCTCGCCCGCACCGGGCGTCCGAGACGTCCGGCCACAGCAGCTCGGGCCGCCGGGCGGGGCCGGGCCGGCGTGAGGTCGGACACCGTCGGCGGACGGCGGCCGCCCCGCATACTGGCGTCACCAGTCGACCTCGGGGGGTTTGTGTGCTGCTGCTCGATCTCGCCACCGTAGCGCCGCGTGACCGGGTGGACGCCTTCCACCACGCCCTGACGGACTCCTCCGTACCCAACGACGTCCTCCACGAGGAGCCCGCCTCCGGCATCCACGCCCGGATGGAGATGTGGCGGGTGGGGGATCTGGACCTGTTCGCCACCCGCAACTCCGGCTTCGAGGTGCGGCGGACGCAACGGCACGTGCGGCACCACAGGAACGATCCCGTGGTCTCCGTGTCGTTGCAGCCCGAAGGGGTGCACCGGGCCGAAGTCGCCGGTCGGCGGCGGCTGTTGGGGGTCGACGACATCTGCGTGTTCCACGAGTTGTCGTCACGCGTGTACGGCTGGTCCGGCGACGGGGCGTCCCGGTCCGTGATGTTCGACATGCGCCGGCTCGGCCTGCCCGTGCACGTCGTGGAGAAGGCGGCCGCGCGGCTGCGGGCCAGCCCGCTGCACGACCTCGTCCTCGACCACCTGCGGGCCGTGTGGCGGGACCCGGACCGGCTGGAAACCGACCCCGGCGCACCGGAACTGGCGTCCGCGACCACCGGTCTCGTCCGCGCGCTGCTGCTGTCGGCCGCGCACGCCGAGGAGTCCGCCGAGGTCAGGTCGGTCATGGACGACACCCTGCTCACCCGGGTCATGGCATACGCCCGCCGCCACCTCGCGGAGCGCACGCTGACACCCGAGCGGATAGCGGCCGAGCACGCGATCTCCGTACGCCGGCTCTACGGACTGCTCGGTGAGGCCGGGATCAGCCTGGAGCAGTGGCTCATCGCGGAACGCCTGGGCGAGGCGCGCCGGATGCTGGCCTCACCCCGGTACGGCCGGCTCACCGTGGCGGCGGTCGCCGCGCGATGCGGGTTCAGCAGCCCGAGCCACTTCAGCCGCCGTTTCCAGGCGGCGTACGGGGTGGCGCCGAGCGTGTGGCGGCGGCTGCGGAGCGAGGAGGCGCCGGACCCGGCCGGGTGATCCGGCCCGCGGTGGGTGCCCTCGGCTCAGGCGAGGTGCAGAGCGGTGTGCAGCGTGTCCGTCACCTGGATGCGCGCGGCTCTGGACGCGTCCGTGCGGCGGAGCATGTCGAACAGGACGAACGCGTGGATCGTCCCGTGGTACCGGATCGACACGACGGGGACCTCCGCCTCCCGCAGCATTCCGGCGTATGCCTCGCCCTCGTCACGGAGCACGTCCGCCTCGGCGGTGAGGACGAGCGCGGGCGGCAGGCCCCGGAGGGAGGCGGTGGGGGCGCGCAGGGGGGAGACGTCCTGGTGCGTCCGGGTCCGCGGGTCCGGCGCGTACCGCTGCCAGTACTCCTCCATGGCGGCGCGGCTCAGGAAGTAGCCCTCGGCGAACTGGTCGTAGGAGGGCGTGTCCATCGCCGCGTCGGTCACCGGGCACAGCAGCACCTGGTGGCGGAAGTTCGGACCGCCGCGCTGCCGGGCCGCCAGGGTGAGCGCGGCGGCCTGCTGGGCGCCCGCGCTGGCCCCGACGACGGCCATCCTGCTGCCGTCCAGCCGGCACTCCCGTCCGTGCCGGGCGATCCACCGGGCCACCGTGTACGCCCGCTCGACGGCGCCCGGATGCCGTACGTCGTCCGGGGTGTCGTACTCCGGGACGACCACGGCGGCGTCCGCTCCGAGGACGAGGTCGGTCACCAGGTTCCGGTGGGCGTACGCGTCGGTCAGCATCCAGCCCACCCCGTGCAGGTAGAGGACGACCGGCAGGGCCTCGTCGCTGCCCGCGGGGCGCAGGATGCGTACCCGGATCCGGTTGCCGCCGCCGCCGGGCAGGGCCAGCCACTCCTCCTCGACGTCGGGTTCGTCCTGGCCGCCACCGTCCCACAGCGCCGTCATGCGGGCCCTGGCGGCGGCCGCACCCGGCCCGTCGTCCGTGGACTCGGCTATCGCGTACGTGTCGACGAAGGCACGGGTCAGCCGCTCCAGAACAGGCGCGGACCGGGGAGCCGGGACGTGGTCTTGCAAGACAACTCCTGCGCGGCGACGAGGCGTTCGGGAGAGCCGCCGACCCCCGAGGCCGGGGCGGGCAGGGGCTCGGCACCGGAGGCGGCTCCACCGGCACGGGTGACCAGAGTAGGGCGGACACGGCGTAGTCCGACCCCCGCCGCCGCCCGGATTCTTGCCCCTGCCTGCACACTTGGGCACGGGCGGCCGAGCGCGCGCTCCCTCCCCCCGCACGGGCGGCCGGGCACCGCCCCGCGCGCACGCCCGCGGCCGGAACCGCACCCCAGCCCGCGCATCCCGCACGGATGGCCGGGCACCGCCCCGCGCACACGTCCGCGGCCGGAACCGCACCCCGGCCCGCGCATCCCGCACGGATGGCCGGGCACCGCCCCGCGCACACGCCCGTGGCCGGAACCGAGCCCGGCCCCGTGTGTCCGCGCGGTCAGTCGTGCTCGCGGCCGGTGTCCCGGGCCGGCCGGGTACGGCTGCGCCAGTCGCTGGGCGACATCCCGTACGCCGTGCGGAAACTGCGGCTGAAGTGGGTGGCGTTGGCGAAGCCCCAGCGTCTGGCCACCGCGGACACCGCGATGTCACCCGTGCCGGGGCGGGCCAGCTCGCGCCGCGCCTCCTCCAGACGACGGTGCTGGATCCACCGGCCCACCGTGCTGCCCTGGCCCTCGAAGAGCTTGTGCAGATAGCGGACCGAGATGTGCTGGGCCTCGGCGACGGTTGCGGGCGTCAGGTTCCGGTCCCACAGGCGGGTGTCGACGTAGACGCGTATGCGCTGCATCAACCGCTCCTGTTCGGGGGAGAGTTCATCCCCCGTCGTCCGCTCGTCCGCCACGGCGAGCGAGTCGACGAACCCGGCGATCGTCGCGGCCCCCCGGAGCGCCGTCGAGGGCGGACAGGTGGGCAGGCCACCGAGGAACTGCCGCAGGAACGGGCCGAGCAGGGGTGCCACGGGCCCGTCGGCGAAGGGGGTGCGGGCCCCCAGCGTCCGCACCTGGCGGTCGGTGAGGGCGAGGGCGAGCCGTGGCACGCGTACGAGGTGCAGCTCGAAGTCCTCCGACTCGTGCAGGACGAAGGGATCCGCTCCGTCGCAGACGAAGATGTCGTCGGGCCCACAGGCCGCGGTGCCGTTCTGCCGGACCAGGGTCGCCCGGCCGGAGGAGTGCACGCCCAGCGTCAGATGCGGATCGGTGGTGTCCTCGTCGGAGCCGACGAAGGACCGGGCCGCTCCCCGGTACGTGCTCACCCGCAGCAGGCCGAGGGTACGGACCCGGTCCGGTCCGGTGAAGCGGGCGGCGGCGCGCACCTGAGCCGGCAGGAACGGCCGCGACAGCGCGGGCACCGGCGCGCCGGCCAGGGCCGGTCGCGGAAGCGGGAGCCGGCCGGCGTCGGCGCCGCGCACCGCCGCGCGGG
>NZ_WWJT01000323.1 GCF_009865385.1 Streptomyces sp. SID486
CCGCCTCCATCGGCGCCCTGCCGCTGACCGTCGCCCGCGACACGGGCTGCCAGGTCGCCTACCTGCCCGGCCTTGCGATGCGCCGGATCGCCGACCTCTACCCGGGCGAGGCCAAGACCGACGCCCGCGACGCAGCTGTTATCGCGGACGCCGCCCGCACCATGCCCCACACCCTGCGCTCGCTGGAACTGGCTGACGAGATCACCGCCGAGCTGACCATGCTGGTCGGCTTCGACCAGGACCTGGCCGGAGAGGCCAACCGCACCTCGAACCGCATCCGCGGCCTGCTCACCCAGTTCCACCCCTCGCTGGAACGCGTCCTGGGCCCCCGTCTGGACCACCCCGCCATCACCTGGCTCCTGGAGCGCTACGGATCCCCCGCCGCCCTGCGCAAGGCCGGCCGCCGCAAACTCGTCGAGGTCATCCGGCCCAAAGCGCCCCGCATGGCCCAGCGGCTCGTCGACGACATCTTCGACGCCCTCGACGAACAGACCGTCGTCGTCCCAGGCACAGGCACCCTGGACGTGATCGTGCCGTCGCTGGCCAAGTCGCTCGCCGCCGTCCACGACCAACGCCGGGCACTGGAAGCCCAGATCGAAGCCCTGCTGGAGGCCCACCCTCTTTCCCAGGTCCTGACCTCGATGCCCGGCATCGGCGTCAGGACCGCCGCAGTCCTCCTGGCCACCATCGGCGACGGCAGCTCGTTCCCGAGCGCGGCCCACCTGGCCTCCTACGCCGGCCTCGCCCCGGCCACCAAATCGTCGGGAACCTCGATCCACGGCGAACACGCCCCCAGAGGCGGGAACCGCCAGCTCAAACGCGCGATGTTCCTCTCCGCGTTCGCCGCCCTCCACGATCCCGCCTCCCGCGGCTACTACGACCGCTGCCGAGCCCGAGGCAAAACCCACACCCAAGCCCTCCTCCGCCTCGCCCGCCACCGCATCAGCGTCCTGTTCGCCATGCTCCGCGACGGCACCTTCTACGAACCCAGAACCCCACGCCTCGCTTGACGAAAGACATAGAGGCACCCCCCCCCCTCCGCCGTCCTCACGCACACTTGTCGCCAGCGACCCACACCTCCGCCATCCTCACGCACACCTGTCGCCAACGGCCCTGCTCGGCCGGGCATCGTGCCGGGCGCCCGTCTCTGATCTCTTGGTGGTCCTGTTTCCCCAGTTCGCCATGTTCGGCCCCGCCAGGCTCGGCCTCCGCAAGCGGGTACTCCTCGCGTCTTGAAGATCGCCGCGGCGGTTTCCCGCTCCATCGTGGTCAACAGCTGGTGCTCATTGCTGTTTCCAGGTTACGGCTGATGCGTTCCAGGACGCGGACGGTTGTGCGGTACTCGTGCTGAGAGATGCCGGTTGTGGACAGCTCGCGGAACGCGTCGACGCGCGCGGCCACGTCGGTCAGGCGCCGACTACCGCCAGGGGTGAGGGCGAGCCGGCCTGGTGCAGGGCGGTACGCCCAATCGTCGGCGAGAACGGTGTCGATGGTTCCGTTGAGGACGGCGCTGCCAGCGTTGGCGGCGAGGTTTGTCAGGACTTCTTTGTCGGCGATTCCGGGGGTGTCGTGGACGAGGTTGAGAACCTGCCAAGCGGTTCGTGTGAGGCCGAACTCCTCCAGCATGTGGTTCATGTAACCGGTGAGGGCCTTGTCGGTGCGGTTGAGCCAGTAACCGATCGGTTTCATGAGCCTGCTTCTTCAGAGGCGAGGGTGGGTGCTGCGCGGCGTCAGCCGGGCAAGGGCTTTGGCCCGTGGCCCGGCGCGGCGGTGTCGGCACACCGATACACCACGCGAGGGCGTCAGGCCGGGCGGGGTTGATGCCGGGGGGTGTTGCCGCAGGCGGAGGACGTCACTGCTGAATGTGCGTACGGGAGAGGAGGGCGGGCCAGTCCTGTGCGACGGCCCAATCAGCGAAGCTGTGCCAGCCGACTTCGGGATAGTCGCGTCGCAACGCCTTGACGTCGACGTCGAGGCCGACGGTGGCGAAGTATTCGAACATGGCCGCCAGGTCAGCCGATCGGGCCCGCACGGAGGCCAGGGGTACTTCCTGGTGGGCGACCCCGAGACCGATGGCGGCCGCGAGGATCTCCGCCATCTGGCCAGGGGTCTGCTCGTCGGAGGCGATGTCGATGCGATGGCCGGCGAACTCGTCACGGCGCTGGAGGGCCAGGGCGGCAAAGGCGCCGATGTCCGAGGCGGGGATAAGCGTGAGGGGCCGGTCGGCAGGCATGGGCCAGGCGAAGGTGCCGTGGCGTAGCCCATCGAGGGTCCAGCCACTGGCGTAGTTGTCCATGAAGGCGGCCGGGGCGATCACCGTCCAGGGCACGCCGGCCGCACGCAGGTGCTGCTCGACCACGTGCTTGCTCTCGTAATGCGGGACGCCGGTGCCCCGGTCGGCGTGCGCGGCGGAGGTGAACACGACGTGCCCGAGCCGTACCGCTGCTGCGGCGTCGACGAGGGCCTTTCCCTGCCGGACTTCGGCGGAGGTGTCGGTGCCGAACGGGGTGGTGACCGCGAAGAGGGAGTCCGCTCCGGTGAGTGCGGCCTCAAGTGAGGGGCGGTCGTCGAAGTCGGCGCGGCGCACCTCGGCACCGAGGCTGCGCAGGGCGTCGGCGGCGGGTGCGTTGGGCTGGCGGGTGAGCGCGCGCACCTGATGACCAGCGGCCAGTAGGGCGCGGGCGGTGGCCCCGCCCTGGGCGCCGGTGGCTCCGGTGACAGCGATGGTGAGCATGGTTCTCCAGTGAGTACTATCAGCGCGTGGCACATTAACTGCGTCACGCAGGAGACTAGTAGGTAGTTGCTGCGTCACGCAGCAATTTGGAGTGTGATCCAGATGACAGACTCACGTCGGGCCCGGCTGTACGAGGAGTTGTCGAGGGAGTCCCGCCGCTACCTGGCGGCCTACGTGCTGTTCAATCAGGCGATCGCCGACCACCTCGGACTGCACCCGACCGATGTGCAGGGGCTGAGTCTGCTGACAGCGGAGCCTGGGCCACTCACGGTCAAGCAGATCGCCGACATGACGGGCCTGACCACAGGCTCGGCCACGCGCCTGGTCGACCGGCTCGAACGGGACGGCTACGTGGTCCGCTCAATCGACCAGCAGGACCGCCGGCGTGTGTTGGTCACCCCGGTGCCTGAGGGCATCGCCCGCGTCACAGCGGTATGGGACGAGCTGGGCCAGGCTTGGCAGGAACTTCTCGATGACCACACCGAGGACGAGCTCCAGGTGATCACCCGTCACATGCGACGGGCGTACGACCTCAGCCACACCCAGATGCGGCGCCTGCGATCCCGCCCGAAGCCGGACTGAATCGCCCTCGCCTCCGAAGCCACTGACGCTCGATCGCGCACGCCAGTGCTCCTCGCATCCCGGGAATGAACTCGGGGTCGGCGAAAGGGTCTCGGCGGATGAGCGAACAACCGAGCCGAAGAACGCACCTCGGCCGCGTCGACGCCCGGGCAGGTGGGCGGCCGGGCGGTGACGCTGATCCCGCACCGCACATCAGAAGTGGAGTAGACCGACCTCCGGCCTCACTACCAGCGCATTCTCGCCGCAGTGCGGCATGCCGCCGGATCGGTCATCGCCCGGCAGGTCGACGAAGCACCGGACGTCAGCATGTGGGCCCAAGCTGGAAGCGCTGCGCGGAAAGCTGGGTCAAATTCCTCGATCGCGGCTGGCTGCGCAAATTGCCTGACGGCCGGTTCACACGCGCATGTGAACTGCTTCACCGCCAAAGCAGGCAGCATGACGCGGGCGTAACCGGGTTGCCCTCGTGGGCCATAAAAAAAGGGGGTCGAGGCGACCGGCCCGTCGCCGGTCGATCGCGGGAAGACGGGCAGTAAACACCGTCTCATCTGCGACGGGAAGGCAACCCCGTTCAAGGTCATCGTCCCCGCGGGCAACGGACCGCCTTCCGGCCTCGCGTAAAGGAAGAGCTGCTCGCCTCGTGGCATCTTGAAGCGGTCGGGAGATCCGTTCAGCCGATGGTGAAGCGCTGGTTCTGGGCGCCTCGGTCACAACGGGCAGTGCGGTAGTAGCCGTTGTCCTGCTGGTAGAGGCAGCGGCCCGTGCCGACGCTTTGGAGCATGACGGCGCTGCGGGCGGCGGGCTGGACGGTGCGCCACTTCTGGTATGAGCCGCCGTTACAGCGCAGGGGGTAGACGTCGCCCCGGTCGTTGCTGTCGAGGCAGCGGCCCCAGAAGTTGTTCTTAAGAGTGGTGTTGGTGTTGAGGCGGCCGTTCCATTGCCACAGCAGGCTGCCGCGTCCGGTGGTGCAGCGGTTCCCCTTGAGGCCGGATTCGGAGTTCTCGCGCAGGCATTCACCGTAGCGGTAGTTCGCGAAGCGGCTGGTGGCGGTGGCAGCCGAGGCGGGTGTGGGGGTGAGGAGGGGGAGGGCGAGGCCGGCTGCGGCGATGAGTGCGGCGAAGGCTTTCCGGGTCGGGCGGCGCACTGGGGGTCTCCTTACAGCGGTTTTCAGAGGTACCTCAACAGGATCCCCGAACACTACCTACTACGCCTGCGAAATGGGGATTCCCGCTGACGGCTCCTGAAGGTCCGCAAGGGGCGGGTCATCGTTTTACGAGCCCGGCAGCTTCTCGACCACGTCCTCGGAGCGGCCAAGTCGGCCCCACCCCTTCCGCCTTGCCTCTGCTCGTGGGAAACGACACCGTGCCCTCGGGTGCTGTCACCCCTCACGGGACGGGGCCGGGGAACGCCAAGTGCCCCGACCCTTCGCCTTGAGATCACCGCCACGGCCGCCCGCCTACTCGAAGCAAGGGGCCCCGCACAGCACGGTGACTGTGCCGCTGTCGTCGGCCGCCGTGGATGTGGTGACGTGGGTGGTAGTCGCGGGGGTCGTGCTGGTTTCCCAAGGCATGGGCGCGGCCGTGGCCTGGGGGGCAAGAGAGGCGAAGGCTGCGGTGACCACGAACACGGCGGCAACTGCCCGCTTAAGCAGACGCATCTGGACTCCTTGATCGACGATCGGACGGCCAGCCTGCTGCGCGGAAGGGCCGTCATAGCTGACTGCCAGTCTCACGGTGCGTACAGCCTCGAGCCAGGCGTGATGGAGGAGTTCGGCATTATCTCCATACAATTATCGCGAATGATGGACCGTGTTCCGCTCGGGCCCGACAGCGGCTGCAGTGACGTCCGAACTCATTGACGTCAATCATGCATGGCATGCATAAGCAGCGAGAAGTGATTCCCGAACTCGCGCACAAACGGCTTCCGCTCTCGCGTCCACAACCACCCACCGGATCGTGACGCAGAGGATTCAGTGCGCACCTAAAGGCTGTCTCGTAATTGCGTCTGGGGCGGTTGAGTGAGGTTGTTGCTTCGCCGCGGGCTTGGTGCTCATTACTGGCCGAGGGCCAGGTTGTGCATGCGGGCGATGCCGCTGGCCGCCCAGTAGACGCCGTCACCACGGCGGCGGCAGTCTCGGAGGATCTTCCAGTTCTTCATGCGGGCGAAGGCGTGCTCGACGCGGGCACGTACTCGGCGATGGGAGGCGTTGTGGTCGTCTTTCCAGTCCTCGAGCCGGTCCTGGCCGGCCTTGCGGCGATGCGGGATGAGGACACCGGTGCCCTGGTAGCCGCCGTCGGCAAGGACGGTCGCTTTGCCGCAGGCAGCGTCGATGCCGGACTCGCGGAAGGCGGTGCAGTCGTTGCGGTTGCCCGGCAGCGGACGGCCGACGGCCAGCACCAGGCGGGTGTCGGCGTGCACGAGGACCTGCAGGTTCGCCGAGTACCGATAGTTCTTGGAGGAGGCGGCCACGGTGCGGTCGCGGGTAGGTACGAGGGTGCCGTCGACGATGACGACCTCGTCCGCCTTCGGTTTGCGGCGGGCCCGGGCCAGGGCGAGCAGCGGGCTGTGCCGGTCGATGATCCGGCCGACCGCTGCCGGAGAGATCCCGAACAGGGGCGCCAGCTGCCGCATCGTGAGGTTGGTGCGGTAGTACATCGCCACCAGCAGGACCCGGTCCTCCAGGTCCAGTGCCCACGGCCGCCCCGGCCGGGAGGGTGCCAGGGCGCGTCCGCCCTTGATCCGTACCGCCTGCACCAGGCGGCGGAACTGGGCCGGACGTAGCCCGGTAAACACCTCGATGAACACAGTCCGTTGAGCGGAGAGCACCTGCACGACCAGCTCAACGCCAACCAACTCATCGAGTTACGAGACAGCCCTTAGC
>NZ_WWJT01000324.1 GCF_009865385.1 Streptomyces sp. SID486
CACCCACACCCACACCCACACCCACACCCACACGCGAACGCGAACGCCCCTGCACCGAGAGTCCGTTACCTCGATCCGCTCCCCCTCGGCCGTACAGCCGCGGACGGCGACGCTCTGCCGGCGGGGCACCGCCCGGCCACCGCCGGACAGTCGACGCGGGAGGGACGACGTTGAGCGAGGGTCCTCACCTGCTGATCGCCGACGTGGTCCAGATCCTGCTGCGGGCCAACGGCGCCGTCCTGTGTGTGCGCCGCCGCTCGGACGCGCACCCGGCTCCGGGACGACTCACCGCCGTGGGAGGCCGGGTGAAGGCGGGCGAGCCGCTGGACCGCGCGGCACGGCGCGAGGCCGAGGAAGGGGCCGGCGTCCACATCAGCGCCCGCCGACAGGAGTTCGGCGGTCTCGTCCACCACCACGAGCCCGACGGCACGGACCGGATCACCGCCGTATTCGTGGCCCAGTCCTGGACCGGTGAACCGCACAACGCCGAACCGGACAAGCACGAAGGGCTGTTCTGGGTGCCGATGGAGAAGCCCCCGCGGGATTGCCATCCCCGCACCGTCGCCGTCTTCGACATGCTCACTCACGGCCCGTCGTACCGGGCACTGAACTGGCCGACCTCGGGAGGCGCACAGTGAAGAGGTTCTTCGGACCGGTCCGGATGGCCCAACCCCGGGTCTCCGACGCGGAGGAGGAGCTGTTCGGCGGACCGCTGCGCTACGACATGGGCTGGTCCCACCATGAGCACGCGGGCCTGGACCTGACCATGATGTCCGCGCTGCGCTCCATGCCCGTCCTCGTCGGCGCGGCCCTGCGCATGGCGTGGCGCGCCGACCGGCGTGCTCTGCTCGCGGTGACGGTCAGTGAGATCGGCCAGGGCGTCGCCGCGGCCGTCGGCCTGCTCGCCGTCAACGCCGTCATGCACGCCCTGCTCGCCGGGGGTGGCGACGCCGCCCAGCGGTTGCACGCGCTGCTGCCCGGCCTGCTGGCCGCCGCGGCCATCGGCGTGGTCAACTCCGCTCTCTCCGCGTGGTCGACGTCGCGCGCCGGGCGCCTGGAGCCGATGGTCGAGCGGATCGCCACCACCCAGTACCTCGCCGCCGCCGCGAGCGTCGAGCTGGAGGCCATCGACGACCCCGACTTCCGGCGGCTCGTCGACGTCGCCCAGTACGGGCCGGCCTCCGCCCGGCGCATGATCGGTGCCTGTGTGGCGGCGCTGAACGGTCTCATCTCCTTGCTCGCCACCGGCAGTGTCCTCGCCGTCCTGCACCCCGTCCTGCTGCCCATGCTGATCCTGATCGCCGCCCCGCGCGGGTGGGGTGCCATGCGTGTGGCGCAGGAACGGTACGTGTCGGTGATGAGCTGGCTGGAGCACGTGCGGGCCAGCCGGCTCATCGGCAACCTGCTCACCGAGCGCAGCGCCGCCCAGGAGGTGCGCCTCCACGCCGTCGGCGCCTTTCTCCTCGGCCGCTACGAGCGCATGGCCGAGAGCGCCGAGGCCGAACAGGAACGCCTCGCCTCCAGCAAGGCCCTCACCGAGTGGTTCGCCTCCGCGCTGTCCGGTCTCGCCATGGCCGCGACGTATGGTGCGATGTTCTGGCTGATCGTGTCCGGGCACATGAGTCTGGCCATCGCCGGCACGGCCGTGGTCGCGGTGCGGACCGGGTCGGCGAGCCTGGGCGGTCTGGTGATGAACATCAACCAGCTGCACGAGGAATCGCTGTACGTCCGTGACCACGGGCGGTTCCTGGAGCAGGCGGCGCAGCGCATCATCCCGGCGGGCGGTGAGCCGGTCCCCGAACGGATCAAGGAGATCGTCCTCGACCGCGTCACCTACCGTTACCCCGACCGGGACACGGCTGCCCTGGAGCGGGTGTCCCTCACGTTGCCGATGGGCTCGGTCACCGCCGTGGTGGGTGAGAACGGCTCCGGCAAGAGCACGCTGATGAAGATCCTGTCCGGCATGCTCCTGCCCCAGGACGGCGCCCTGCGCTGGGGTGAGGCGGACGTCAGCGACCTCGACCGGTCCCAGGTCTTCGAGCGCGTCTCCCTGCTCACCCAGGATTTCCAGCGGTGGCCCGTGACCGCCGCGATGAACATCCGCCTCGGCCGGCCCGGGCACGCCGCCACACTGCAGGACCTGCAGCCGTCGGTCGACTACGCCGGCGCCACGCCGGTCATCGCCCGGCTCCCCGACGGCCTGCGGACCCTGCTGGCCCGCGTGTTCCGTGGTGCCATCGAGCTCTCGGGCGGCGAATGGCAGAAGGTGGGGCTCGCCCGCACCCACTGGCGCAGCGCGACGTCGCAGGGGGACAGCGTGCTCATCGTCGACGAACCGACCTCCGCCCTGGACCCGGAAGCCGAGATCGAGGCCTTCGACCGCATCCGCCGTCTCGCCGCCCCGAACCGGGCCGTCGTCCTGGTCACCCACCGCATGTCCGGCGTCCGCCACGCCGACCGCATCTACGTCCTCAACCACGGACGTCTCACCGAACACGGCACCCACGACGAGCTGATGAGGGCCCGCGGCCGCTACGCCGCGATGTTCGACGCGCAGGCCGCCCAGTACGCCCCCGGCATCACCATCCCGAACCCCACCGCGCCCTCCGTCACGGATCCGGCATGACCCGTCCGTCACGGATCCGGCACGAGCCGTCCGGCCGTGAGGAGCCGGGCCGCAGGACGGTCCCGCCCCAGCACACACACCTGATCAAGCGCACACCGCCCGTCGAAGGAGGCACCGTGTCCGTCGAGGACGTCAACACCCGGGCCTGGACCGTCTACGGCAGACGCCAGCTGGCCCGCTCCTGCATGCCACCCGTCCCCGACCGCCTGACCTGGACGCCCTGGGAGGCGGTGGGACCGGGCGCTGAAGTCCTGGGCGACATCGCCGGCCGGCGTCTCCTGGACATCGGCTCCGGGGCGGGTCACCACGCCGTCCATCTGGCGCGGACGTACGGTGCTCACGTGACCGGCGTCGAGCTGTCACCGACCCAGCACGAGCGTGCCGTCTCCGTGCACGCGGGCGTTCCCGGAGTGGAGTACGTGCAAGGAGACGTGGTCGGGTACCTGGCCGGTGCCGAGCCGTTCGATGCCGCGTACGCCATCGGCACCCTGGCCTTCATCGACCCCCATCGCGCGCTGCCCGCGCTGCGTGACGGCCTGCGCGCCGGTGCGCCGCTGATCCTCTCGCTCCTGCACACCGACCTGCACGGCCGGGGGCCGTCCGCCGAGGTGGCCCCGCGGGAGCAGATGATCCTGCTGCGCGACGACCCGCCGCTGCCGACCCGGATGTGGGTGCTGGCTCCGCAGTTGTGGGAGGACCTGCTCACCGAGTACGGCTTCCGTGTCGAGACCATCGACCTGCTGCGCCACCCCGAGGGGAGCAGCCCGGTCGTCCAGCAGCTCATCCGGGCCCGTCGTCTTCCCGGCCGGCCCGCGCGGATCTCCAGCCGCCCCCGCACCACCCGGCCACCGGTGCCGCACGCCGCCGTGGGTGTCGGTGCGATCGTCCTCGGCGAGCAGGGCCTCCTGCTGGGCCGTCATCGGCGCGGCACCCTGGAACTGCCCGGTGGCACCGTGGAGGCCGGGGAGTCGTTCGAAGCGGCGGTGGTGCGTGAACTCTTCGAGGAGACCGGCCTGACCGCCCGCCCTGCGGACGTCAGCCCGCTCGGCACGCTCGTCGACCACGTCGGAGGCGTCCTGCGGGTGACGGTGGGCGCCCTGGTGCGCTCCTGGCGGGGACAGCCGTCGACGCGGCCGGACGAGAGCGTCGGCGACTGGGCCTGGCATCACCTCGACGACCTCCCCGACGGCCTGTTCGTGTGCAGCGCGCAGATCCTCACGGCCTGGCGCCCCGATCTGCCCATCGAGCACACGCCCGCGCACTTCACTCCGTTCGCCCAGGGCACACCGCCCAGGACGGGTCCGGACGGCACGCTCTAGGCGTCCCGCGACCGCACCGTCAAGCGGATCCCGTCCCGTGCCCAGGTGTGCCGCCACCGCACGGTCGACCGTCGCCCGCAGATACGCGAGGGCCTGGTCGGCCCGTTCCGCCGGGCACGGGTCGGCTCGCGGCACCCGGCAGAGCCGTCCCAGGTGCTCGGTGAGCGCCTCCTCGAACGCGGCGACGACACGGTCGGCGTCCGCGGCGGCACCCGTATGGGCATCCGAGCCGCCGTCGGCGCCGCCGAGTGCGAAACCGCAGAACATGCGGAGCGACAGGGCGGTCAACTCCTACTGGCTGCCGACGGGTTCGTCCTGCGCCCGGACTCCGGCGGCGGTGCGTACAGCGGGGGCGGCAAGGTGGCCGCCCTGATCACCCGGGCCCGACGCCAGACCCGGCCCGATGGCGAACCCGGCCCGACGCCAGACCCGGCCCGATGGCGAACCCGGCCCGACGCCAGACCCGGCCCGATGGCGAACCCGGCCCGACGCCAGACCCGGCCCGATGGCGAACCCGGCCCGACGCCAGACCCG
>NZ_WWJT01000325.1 GCF_009865385.1 Streptomyces sp. SID486
CCCCCCCACGGTCAAACCACAGGATCACCCCCCACGGTCGGACCACAGGATCACGCCGCACGGACAGACCACAGGGCCACCCCCCACGGTCAGACCACAGGGTCACCCCGCACGGTCGGACCACATGGTCACACCATGCTGTCACCCCCGGCCGTCCCTCGGGCCGTCCCCTCCCCCGGCCCGCCGGCCGGGCGGTCGGCCGGGCGGTCGGCCGGGGCGATGACGCTCCCCGCCCCGACGGTCCGCCCACCCTCCCGGACGGCGAAGCCGAGCCCCGGCTCCAACGGCACCTCCCGCTCCAGTTCGACGGTCATCTCCAGCGTCTCGCCGGGCCGGGCGACGGCCGCCGCGCCGAGGTCGACGGAACCGGCCACGTCCGCCGTGCGGATGTGGAACCGCGGCCGGTACCCGGTGGCCACCGGTGTCGTACGGCCTGCCTCGCGCCCGGGCAGGACGTACACCCGGGCCGTGAACCGGCGGCTCGGCACCACGCTGCCGGGAGCCGCGAGCACGTGCCCGCGCCGCACGGCGTCCCGTGACACCCCCCGCAGCAGCAGCGCCACGCTGTCGCCGGCCTGCGCCCGCTCCATCGGTCTGCCGAAGGTCTCCAGCCCGGTGACCACCGTCTCGACCTCCGCGCCGAGCACCGCCACGCGGTCCCCCACGCGGAGCGTCCCCCGCTCCACGGTGCCCGTGACGACCGTGCCCCGGCCGCTGATGGCCAGCACGTTCTCGACGGGCAGCAGGAACGGCGCGTCCGGGCACCGCTCCGGCATCGGCACGTAGGTGTCGACCGCGTCGAGCAGCGCCTCGACGGACGCCGTCCAGCGCGGGTCGCCCTCCAGGGCCCTCAGGGCACAGACGCGTACGACCGGGACGGTGTCACCGGGGTAGCCCTGGGTGGTGAGCAGGTCGCGGATCTCCAGTTCGACGAGGTCTGCCAGCTCCTCGTCCGCGGCGTCGGCCTTGTTCAGCGCGACGACGATGTGGTCGACACCCACCTGCCGGGCGAGCAGCACGTGTTCCGCGGTCTGCGGCATGATCCCGTCGGGCGCGGAGACGACGAGGACGGCTCCGTCGAGCTGCGCGGCCCCGACGACCATGTTCTGGACGTGGTCGGCGTGGCCGGGCATGTCGACATGGGCGTAGTGCCGGGTGTCGGTCTCGTACTCGACGTGCGCGAGGCCGGTGGTGATGCCGCGGGCGGTCTCCTCCGGGACGGGGCCGATCCGGTCGGACGGCACGGAGGTGGCGGTGCCTCGCGCGGCGAGGACCTTGGTGATGGCGGCGGTCAGCGTGGTCTTGCCGTGGCCGGCGTGGCCGATGGTGCCGATGTTCAGGTGCGGCTTGGTGCGCGTGTTCGCGGTCTCGGACATGGCTCTGCCTCGCAGCCTCTCTCGGTCGTGCGGGAACGCGGGGACCCCGGGGACTCGCCGGCCCTTTCCCCTGCGGGGGTCCGCCGGACGATCCGGAGAGGATCAGCTCCGGGCGCCGTCGACGACGGCCGGGAGGGACGGGACGGCGGCCTTCGGGGCGCCCGCGACCGCGGACGCTGCGAGAGGGAAGGCGTACCGGAACATGCCGTCGATCATCGCCGACGGTTTGTCCGGCGTCGAATGGTTTTTCACCGATCGGCGCCTTCGGGCGCCCGAGTTCCTCCGTGCCTCCCGGACGCTCGGCGCCGCGAACCGGCCCCGTTCGCGCGCCATGAGGGCCCGTACCGCCCCGGGGTCGGACCTGGCGTACTCGCGCGGTGCCCAGCCGGTCGCGACAGGGCGCGGCGGGCCGGTGTGGGGATGCCGAGGAACGGCGCGACGTCCTTCATGCGGGCGCCCGTCGCGGCGGCTCTCCTGGCGTCGGCCGAGGGCCGGACGCCGCCGTCAGGTGTGCCGGCACGAGACCGGCGAGGGCACCGCGCGGCGCCTGCGGCCGGGCCGCACCTGTGACGGTCATGAGACGAACCCTACGGCGATCACACACATGTGTCGGCTAGTGTCACCGGATGCTCGACGCCAACCGCTCTGGCACCGCCACGGCCGCACCCCCGGCCGTCGCCGCGCATCCCCTCGTCCCCGTACCGCCGGTGCGCCGCGAGGGGCCGGCCGCCCGCTGCACCCGTGTGCTGCTGTCCCCTTACGCCCGGCTGTCGTTGCTGCTCGCGCTGCTCGTCGGCGCCGCCGTCTGCGTGCTGCTGTTCGAACCGCAGCGACTGCTGACGCACGGCTGGCCGCCACAGCTCGGCGGGGCTGCGGCGGCCGGGGTGTTCGCGGTGGCGTACGGGCTGTGCAGTGTGGCGTTCGTACCGCGCCCCTTGCTGAACCTGGCCGCGGGCGCGCTGTTCGGCTCGCAGCTGGGACTGGCGACGGCGCTCGCGGGCACGGTGCTCGGCGCCGGGGTGGCGTTCGGGCTGGGCCGGCTGCTCGGACAGCAGGCACTGCGCCCGCTGCTGCGGGGCCGCTGGCTGACAGCGGTGGACGGCCAGCTCAGCCGGCACGGTTTCCGGTCGATGCTCGCCATCCGGCTCTTCCCCGGTGTGCCGTTCTGGGCGGCGAACTACTGCGCGGCCGTCTCCCGCATGGGCTGGCTGCCCTTCCTGCTCGCCACGGGGCTCGGCTCGATCCCGAACACGGCCGCCTACGCGGTCGCCGGGGACCGCGCCTCGGCACCGACCTCACCCGCCTTCCTGATCGCGATGGCCTGTATCGCCGTACCGGCCCTCGCGGGCACGGTGGTGGCCTGGCGCAGGCGTCACCGGCTGCGCGGCCGGTAGCTCCGCCCGCCGTCCCGTCCGCCGCGGGCTCAGATCCTTTCGAGGATCATCGCGTTGGCGAGTCCGCCCGCCTCGCACATGGTCTGCAGGCCGTAGCGCGCGCCGCGTTCGCGCATCGCGTGCACCAGGGTCGTGGTCAGCCGGGTGCCGCTCGCGCCGAGCGGGTGGCCGAGGGCGATCGCCCCGCCGTGCACGTTGACCTTGGCGAGGTCGGCGCCGGTCTCCTGCTGCCAGGCGAGCACCACGCTGGAGAACGCCTCGTTGACCTCGAACAGGTCGATGTCGGCCAGGTCCAGTCCCGCCCTGCGCAGCACCTTCTCGGTGGCCGGGACGACACCGGTGAGCATCAGCAGCGGGTCGGAGCCGGTCACGGCGAAGCTGTGCAGGCGGGCCAGCGGCCGCAGGCCGAGTCGGGCCGCGGTCTCGCCGGAGGTGATCAGGACGGCGGAGGCACCGTCGTTCATCGGGCTCGCGTTGCCCGCGGTGACGTTCCACTCGATCTGCGGGAAGCGCTCGGCGAAAACGGGGTCGTGGTAGGCGGGCTTGAGGCCGGCGAGGATCTCCGGGGTGCTGCCGGGCCGTACGCACTCGTCGCGGGCGACGCCGTCCAGCGGGGCGACCTCGGCGTCGAAGAGCCCCGCCTGCCACGCGGCGGCGGCCTTGCGGTGGGAGGAGACGGCGAACTCGTCCATCCGCTCGCGTGTGAGGGACCACTTGGCGGCGATGAGTTCGGCGCTGACGCCCTGCGGCACCAGGCCCTCCGGGTAGCGCTCGGCGACGCCGGGCCCGAACGGGTCCGCGCCCGCGGGCACGTTGGACCACATCGGCACCCGGCTCATCGACTCCACGCCGCAGGCGACGACGAGGTCGTAGGCGCCCGCCAGGACTCCCTGTGCGGCGAAGTGCACGGCCTGCTGGGAGGAGCCGCACTGGCGGTCCACGGT
>NZ_WWJT01000326.1 GCF_009865385.1 Streptomyces sp. SID486
GGCCCCCGGCGGCGGCCCGGAAGACGCCCTCTGCACCACCAGCGCGAGCACCAGCAGCGGCGCCGGCACGAGCACGAGCCACAGCACCAGCACCAGCACCAGCAGCGGTATCGGTATCGGTATCGGTATCGGTATCGGTATCGGTATCGGTATCGG
This sequence comes from Streptomyces sp. SID486, assembly GCF_009865385.1. Classification (GTDB taxonomy): domain Bacteria; phylum Actinomycetota; class Actinomycetes; order Streptomycetales; family Streptomycetaceae; genus Streptomyces. The sequence goes on from NZ_WWJT01000326.1 coordinate 157, forward strand.
TATCGGTATCGGCCAGGAGCATGCCATCGACCCCAGTGCCCGGAGCGGTCGGCGGCACGCCGTCGGCCCCGGCACTCGTAGCGGCCAGGAGTACGCCATCGGTCCGAACGCCCGTAGCAGCCAGGAGCATGCCATCGGCCTCAACACCCTCGTGCGCCTGCAGCGCCGGCGCCCGGCCCCGGATCCGGACCGCCGGCTGGCGCTTCCGGACGGCATGACGGCCCCGCTCGGCTGCGACGCCGTGGGCGTACCGGCCCGTCTCGGCCCGCTCGTTGTACCCAGGCTGCCGCGGGTGGGCTGCGTGTACGCCGACGGCTCGCACTGGTGGTGGATCGTTCCGTCGGACTCCGACTACGCCCTCCCGTGGCCGGCCCCGGCCCAGTACGCGGCCGGAGCCCTGATCACCGGCACCGCCCGGCTGATCCACCGGCCCGAGGGTACGGCCCCCTACACCCCGCCGATCCCGCTGTACCTGGCCATGTGCCGAGTGACGGACACGGCCCCGGACTGGTCGCGGGCCGCGTCGGCGTAACCCGGCAACTACCGCGCCGCAGGCGGTGTCCGCGCCGAGCTGTACACGCTCACGGCGCAGCGATTCGTGGCCGGCACACCGGCGGGCGCAAGACGCAGCGGTCCGCGGCCGGCACACCGGCGGGCGTCACAGCGGCCGCGTCGGCGGCGGCACCGGGACGGGACCGGCGCCGGCGCTGTCAGCTTGTGTGTTCCCCGTGCCCGAGGCCGGCCTGAGCCCCTCGACCCTGCCCGGCCCGAACCGCGTCCCGGCCCGCCGCCCGACACCGGAACGGGTTCACTCGACGGCCTCACCGCCGCGGAGGATCACCAGAAAGGCGTCCGTCGCGAGGTCCATGACGACCTCGGCGGGCAGCCCTTCCAGTCGTCGCGCGTGCGCGAACTCCTCCGCGGGCCAGGAGCCCCGCGGCCCACCGGCGGGAAAGCGCTCGAGCACGGTTCGCCCGTTCACCATCACGCACCTCCAGGAAGCGTCGTCCGTGTAGGAGTTAACGCTCTGGAGGGGGCATACGGCTCGCTCGGTGACGCGACTGAGACATTCTCGGCACCGGGTCGGCGCGGACCGTGAGCATCCGTTCACCTTGTGACACGAATCGGACGCTCCGTGTCAGTAGTCGTACTCGTCGTGAAGGCGGAGCCGGTCGCTGCCGACGGGGCTGCGGCCGAGCGCGGTCAGGTCGAGCAGGGCCGAGGTGGTGCCGAGTCCGTCCAGCCCGTCGTCGTACACCGAGTACGTGTGGAAGACCCGGTCGTGGTCGCGCAGGAAGCAGCTGACGCCCGGACGTTCGAGCCGGTCGCCGCCCGATTCGACGGTGGCCTCGAAGTCGTGGTTGAAGTCGCTGTGCCACGAGGAGTACCAGGGCACCGCCCAGCCCATCCGCGCCTTGAACGGCAGGATCCGGGTGAACGGCGCCCGGGAGACGGCCGCGAAGGAGGTGTTCCGGGCACGCAGGTGGGCGAGGTGGCCGACCTGGTCCAGGAAGGCGGCGCAGCACGCGCAGCCGGTGTCCCACTCCGGCGCGAACATGAAGTGGTGGACGACGAGCTGCGTCCTGCCCTCGAAGAGGTCGAGGAGGGTCGCCTTGCCGTCGCCGCCCTCGAAGACGTACTCCCGGTCGACCTCGACCATCGGCAGCCGCCGGCGTTCGGCACCGAGGACCTCACGCGCCCGTCTGACCGCCTCCTCCTTGCGCAGCAACTCCTCGCGCGCCGCGCTCCACTGCTCGCGCGAGACGATCTCCGGAAACGACATGAGCCCTCCTGCCCGACGGTCGGTTCGCGGTGCAGACCGCCGACGGCAGCGGAACTCATCGCCGTACGCAGAGTATTTTTCGGCCAACCCTCGCCCCCCCCACTCGGCCTGGCCGACCCCCGCCCCCCGGCTCGGCCTGGCCAACCCTCGCCCCCCGGCTCGGCGTGGGCCGGCCTCGGCACCGGGGCCGGCCGTGGCTCAGGTGTCGTACCGCTGGACGCGCCGCCCGTGGTCGCGCGCGGTCAGGCCGGGCAGCCGGTCCGCCAGCTCGCGTACGGCCTCGCCGACGTCGATCGTGAGGAGTTCGCGGTCCCGCATCAGCACCCGCCCGTCGACGACCGTCGTGCGGACGTCGGCGGCGCGGACGCCGTGCACGAGGGTGGCGGCGAGGTCATGGACCGGCTGGGTGTGCGGGCCGGTGAGGTCGACCAGGACGAAGTCGGCACGCCGGCCGGGCACGAGGCTGCCCACCGTGTCCCCGAGCCCGACCGCGCGGGCGCTCTGCACCGTGGCGTGGTGCAGGGCCTGGCGGGAGGTCAGCCAGCGCGGGTCGCCCTCGGTGAACTTCTGCGTCAGGGACGTCAGGGCCATCGCCTCCCACACGTCGAGGGAGTTGTTGGAGGCCGCGCCGTCCGTGGCGAGGCCGACGGGCACACCGGCCGCGCGCAGGGCCCGTACCGGAGTGGTGGCCGGCCAGCCGAACTTGAGGTAGCCGCGGGGCGCGGTGGCCACCGCCGTACGACCGCCGGTGCGCTCCAGCAGCGGCAGGTCCCGGTCCACGATGCCGGTGCCGTGGGCGATGAGCAGGTCGGTGTCGAGGAGCCCGGCGCGGTCCAGGACCTCGATGGGGGTGAGGCCGTGCCGGGCGAGGCTGGTGTCGGTCTGGTCGCGGTTCTCGGCAGCGTGGATGTGCACGGGCAGGCCGTGCTCGCGGGCGAGTCCGGCCGTCGCGCCGAGGTCGGCTCCGGTGACGGTGTAGGGGGCGTGCGGGGCGAGGGCGGTGGTGATGCGGCCGTCGGCGGCACCGCGTTGCCGGAGCGCGAACTCGACCGAGTTCTCCCGCCCTTCGGGCCCCTGGCTGGAGAAGTAGGCCGCGCCGAGCTGGGCGCGCAGCCCGCACTCGGTGACGACCGCCGCGACCGCGTCCATGTGGAAGTAGTGGTCGGCGAAGCAGGTGACCCCGCCCCGGATCATCTCGGCACAGGCCAGGCGCGCCCCCGACTCCACGTCCCGAGCGGTGAGGTTGGCCTCGACGGGCCAGACGACGTCGTTGAACCACTCCTCGATCGGCAGGTCCTCGGCGAGTCCGCGCAGAGCCACCATCGGGGCGTGCGTATGGCAGTTGATCAGGCCGGGGAGCGCGACCTGCCCGTGCGCCTCGATCCTGGTCGCGGCCGGCACCTCCCGGGCGGCGGCGGCCGTGGTCACCGCGTCGATCGCGCCCTCGCGGACGACGAGGGCGGCGTCCTCTCGGAACGCGATCTGTTCCGCGTCGTCGTATCCCTCGTGCACGAGGACCGTGCAGCCGGTGACGACCAGGTCGGCGGGAGAGGCGCTCTGCGGCCCGGCGTCAGTCATGAGCCCAACGTACGGCCCTGCGTACGGCCGTGTGTGCCGAGCCGCACGCGGATCCCCGCCTCTTCATACGGACCGCGGACCGCACCCGGCCCCCGCGCACGGACCACACCCCACTCCCCGCGCACGGACCACACCCCACTCCCCGCGCCCTCACACGGACCACGGACCGCACCCCGCCTCCCGTCGCGGACCACACGCCACTCCCCGCACGGACCGCGAACCCCACCTCGTCCTCCCCGCCTCCCCTCGCGGACCGCGAGCCGCTCCCCTCCCCCCTCCCCTCTTCTCTCCGCCTTCTCTCCGCGCGGCGGGTGATCGCGCTCGCGTCTGCGTGGCTAGGCGACGGCCGGGAGCGGCACCCGTAGCCCCTGGCGCTCCAGGTCGCCCAGCGCCTCCCTCAGCCGGCCGAGGTGGCGGGGGGTGAGCCGTCCGGTGTCGTCGAGGTGCACCGCGCAGGCCGTGGTGGTGTCCACGAGCCGTTCCAGCGCCTCGGCGACGGCGTCCGTGCCCTCGGTGTGCCGGGCGAGGGCGGGCAGTTCGGCTGCGGCGACGGCGATGGCGGTACGGGCCTCGGCGAGCGTCCGGTACGCCTCCCGGCGCAGCGCCCACCGTTCGGTACGGTCCCCGGACCCGCCGAGGACGTGCAGGAGGTAGGTGTGCGCGGCTCCACCGGCCGCCGTGAGCCGGGCCCGAACGCCGCCGCCCCGCTTCCCCGGCATCGGCAGATGCCCCACGACCAGCACCAGCACGCAGGCCAGCAGGGTCTCGCCGATCCGGCTGGCCGACGCCTGCGGCTCACCGCCGACCATGATCAGGGCGAGCACGAGGACGGTGACGACGGCGGTGAGCGCCGCGAAGTGCCTGGTGGCGACCGGTATGAGGGCACCACACACCGCCACCAGTGCGATCAGTCCGGCCGGACGGGGCAGCAGCGCGGCGAAGCCGGCGAAGGCCAGGGCGCCGAGCACGGTGCCGGCGGCCCGGCACAGCACCCGTGAGGCGAGCGGTCCGAGGTCGGGCTTGACCAGGAAGACGGCGGTGGCGGGCAGCCAGTACCAGTGTGCGTGCGGCCCGTACCAGCGGGTGTGGTGCAGTGCCTGGGCGATACCGGCGCTGGCGCCGAAGCAGAGGGCGACGCGCAGGCCGTACTCGCGTCCGCCGGCGCCGAGCGCGGCGCGCAGCGCGGCGCGGACGTCGCGGCGTCGGCCGAGCAGCCCGCGGTGGGCGCCCTCACCCCGGTCGAAC
>NZ_WWJT01000327.1 GCF_009865385.1 Streptomyces sp. SID486
TCGTGCCGGTGCTGCGCAAGGACCGTGGTGAGGCGGGCACGCTGCTGGAGGCGTTGGCGCAGCTCCATGTCCAGGGCCAGGACGTGGAATGGGCCGCCTACCTGGCACCGTACGGCCCCCGGCGGGTGGATCTGCCCACCTACGCCTTCCAGCGCGAACGCTACTGGCTGGAGCCGGTGCCGGCCGCCGGTGACGTCGCTTCGGTCGGTCTGGGCGCGGCGGACCACCCGTTGCTGGGTGCGGCCGTGACACTGCCCGACTCCGACGGCTGCCTCTTCACCGGCCGACTGTCCGCACGGACACACCCGTGGCTGGTGGATCACGCGGTACTGGGTGCCGTGCTGGTACCGGGGACGGCCTTCGTGGACCTGGCCCTGCACGCCGGTGCCCGGTTCGGCTGCACACGCGTGGACGACCTGGTCCTGGAGGCGCCACTGGTCCTGCCCGAGACCGGCGCCGTCCAGCTCCAGGTCGTCGTCGGCGGCCCGGACGACACCGGCCGGCGGTCGGTCAACGTGTACGCGCGGCAGGAGTCCGGTGACCCGGACCAGCCGTGGACGCGGCACGTCGGCGCTGTCGTCACCGAAAGTGCGGTCGAAGCGGCGGAATCCGTGTCGGACGAGCCGGGAGTGTGGCCGCCGACCGGCGCCGAGGCGCTGGACATCGAAGGTATGTACGAGCGCTTCGCGACGGGCGGGCTGGTCTACGGACCGGTCTTCCAGGGGGTTCGTGCGGCCTGGCGGCGCGGTACCGAAGTGTTCGCCGAGATCGCGCTGCCGCAGGAGCACACGGCGGAGGCCGTGCGCTTCGGACTCCACCCGGCACTCTTGGACGCCGCCATGCACGTGGCCGGCCCGGGCGGCCTGACCGAGCCGGACGGCGAGGACCGGCACCAGATCCGGTTGCCGTTCGTCTGGAACGGCGTCCGCCTGTACGCCACCGGCGCGAGCACCGTCCGGGTACGGCTCTCGGCCGCCGGCGCCGGAGGTGTGTCCGCGGTCGTGGCGGACGAGTCCGGTCGGCTGGTGGCCTCCGTGGGCGAGCTGGTGACGCGCCCGGTCACGGCCGAGCAGATCGACACCGCCCGGGGCGCCGCTTTGCGCGACTCCCTCTTCCGGTTGGCATGGCACGCCATGCCACTCCCGGCGAGCGAGGTGGCTCCTGCGCTCCGCTGTGCCGTGGTCGGCGAACCGGACGGGCCGGGTCTGGCCGCGTGCCTGCGGTCGGGCGGCTGGGACGTGGCCGTGCACGCGGACCTGAAGAGCCTGGGTGAGGCCCACACCGGTACGGATGCGCAGGGCGACGGCGCCGCCGTGCCGGAATGGGTCTTCCTCTCCGTACCGGGCGCTCCCGGCACCGGCACGGGTGCGGGCATCGGCACGGGCCCGGGTGCGGGCATGGGCGGGGGCGAGCGGTTGCGCTCCGCGGTGGCGGGGACGCTGGCCTGGGTGCAGGACTGGCTGGCGGACGACCGCTTCGCCGACGCGCGCCTGGTGATCGTCACCCAGGGCGCGGTGAACACCTCTCCGCTCGCTGCGGATCCTGCAGAACAGGCCGTTCAGGACATGGTGGGAACGGCCGTCTGGGGGCTGGTGCGCTCGGCACAGGCAGAGCACCCCGACCGGCTGCTCCTCCTCGACACCGACGATCCGTCCGCGTTCGCGTCCGCGCCGGTGGCCGCCGCTCTCGCTTCGGGTGAGCCGCAGTTGGCCGTCCGCGCGGGACGTGTACTGCTGCCCAGGCTCGTCCGAGCTGCGGACGACGGACCGGCGGCGCACAACGCACCCACGGCGCACAACGCACCGACGGCGCACAACGCACCGACGGCGGAGTATGCACCGACCACGGCGGCCGGCGGGAGTACGACGACAGGCTCGTCCGCGTCCGTACCCGCTGCACCCGCCGGCCCCGCGGCGACCTGGGACCCGCGAGGGACCGTCCTGATCACCGGGGCGAGTGGCACGCTGGCCGGTCTCGTGGCCGGGCACCTCGTGGCCGAACACGGGGTACGGCACCTGCTGCTGCTGAGCCGCAGGGGTGCCGAGGCGGAGGGCGCGCCGGAACTCACTGCCCGACTCACCGCGGCGGGCGCGTCGGTGACCTGGGCGGCCTGCGACGCGGCGGACCGCGCCGCCCTCGGCGCGGTGCTCGCGGCCGTCCCCGCCGAACATCCGCTCAAGGGTGTGGTGCACGCGGCGGCCGTGCTGGACGACGGCGTCGTCACCTCGCTGACCTCCCAGCGCATCGGCACGGTGCTGCGCCCCAAGGCGGAGGCGGCTGCCGTCCTCCACGAGCTGACGGCCGACGCCGACCTCACCGCGTTCGTACTGTTCTCCTCCGCCGCGGGCACGCTGGGCGCCGCCGGTCAGGGCAATTACGCCGCCGCGAACGCGTTCCTCGACGCACTCGCCACCCGGCGCCGCGCCCAGGGCCTGCCGGCCCTTTCGCTGGCCTGGGGACTGTGGGAGCAGCGCAGCGCGCTGACCGGCGGCCTGGGCGAGGCGGACCAGCGACGCATGGCCGGTATCGGGCTCGGCGGGCTGCCGACGGCCGACGGACTCGCGCTGTTCGACGCCTGCTGCGCCGGCGAAGACCCGGTGGTCGCCCCGATGCGGCTCGATGTGACGGCTGTACGGGCGTCGGTCCGTGACACCGGCGGTGAAGTTCCCCATGTGCTGCGCGAGTTGGTCCGCGTACTGCCGGGGCAACGGTCCGTCGGGGACGCCGGGGAGGCCGCCGGAGCAGCATCGGCGGGTCTGCGGGAACGGCTGGCCGCTGTGCCGGCGACGGAAGGCGAACGCGTCGTGCTGGACGCCGTACGCCGCAATGTCGCGGCCGTACTCGGCCACGGCGGAGTGGAGACCGTGGAACCGGCTCGCGCCTTCAAGGATTTCGGATTCGACTCCCTCACAGCGGTGGAACTGCGCAACCGGCTCAACGCGGTCACCGGACAGCGCCTGCCCGCCACGCTCGTGTTCGACTACCCGACGCCGACGGCCCTGGCCGCTTTCCTGTACCAGGAGTTGGCGCCGCGGGACGCGCTCGGCGGCGACGCCGGCGACGTGCCCGTGTCGGTGGGACTGGACCGGCTCGAAGCGGGTCTGTCAGCCATGACCTTGGAGGAGATCGGCCGCACCGACGTCGTCGGACGGCTACGAGATCTCCTCGCGAAATACGGCGACACACAGGAAGGAACGGAAAGCGCCGATCTGGCCGAGCAGCTCGAATCAGCGTCGGACGGCGACCTTTTCAAGATGGTGGACGACCTCGGAATCAGCTGAACCGAATGTCCTGATGCACGAGCGACCGACCTCGGTCGACGTCGAACCCTTTCCGCCGACTGCCTAGTGGCCGACTGCATTTTGATGGGAAAGCGCGATGAGTAACGAAGACAAGCTCCGGGATTACCTCAAGCGGGTCATCGCCGAACTGCACCAGACGCGGCAACGCCTCCAGGACGCGGAGACCGCGGACCACGAGCCGATCGCCATCGTGGCGATGAGCTGCCGCTACCCGGGAGGCGTCAGCTCCCCGGAGGAGCTGTGGCAGCTGGTGTCCGCCGGTGCCGACGCGATCTCGGGCTTCCCCGAGGACCGCGGCTGGGATGTCGAGGGCCTGTACGACCCGGATCCGAGCGCCGTGGGCAAGAGCTATGCGCGCGAAGGCGGCTTCCTGCACGCGGCCGGCGACTTCGACCCG
>NZ_WWJT01000328.1 GCF_009865385.1 Streptomyces sp. SID486
GACGAACCGGTCTCCGCCCTGGACGTCTCCATCCAGGCCCAGGTCGTCAACCTGCTCCAGAAGGTGCAGCGGGAACTCGGCATCGCGTTCGTCTTCATCGCCCACGACCTCGCGATCGTCCGGCACTTCTCGCAGCGCGTCGCGGTCATGTACCTCGGCAAGATCATCGAGGTGGGCGACCGTGACTCCATCTACGCCCGCCCGCGCCACCCCTACACCCACGCCCTGCTCTCCGCCGTCCCCGAGGTGATGCTGACGGCGCAGGACGCGCCCCGGCGCGAGCGCATCCGCCTCGCGGGCGACGTGCCGTCCCCCATCTCCCCGCCCTCCGGCTGCCGCTTCCGCACCCGCTGCTGGAAGGCACAGGACCGGTGCGCCGCCGAGGAACCCCCGCTGGTCCAGCTCTCCGGCAACCGCGACGGCCACCTGACGGCCTGCCACTTCCCGGAGGAGCCGAGCACCGGGGCCCGGGAGGAGGACATCGTGCTGGACCCGGCGCTGGCGGCGCTGGAGGAGGGGGGCCCGGACCCGGCGGCCACGGAGACCACCCGGGACGGCTGACGCACGGAAGCCGGCGGACGTACGGAAGCCGGCGGACGTACGCCCCCGGCCCGCGCGCGGGCCCGGGGGCGGTGGTCCGGGAGTCCGTGCCGCCGCTCGTACACCGACAGCCGCCGGCCGCGTACCCGGCGGTCCGCCACCAGGGTGAAGTGCCGACCCAGCACCGCGGCCTTGGCCCTGTCCCGCGCCGTCGACACCGGCGGGGCCACCTCCGGCGCGTCCGTTACCAGCAGGATCCTGTGCTCGGCGAGCATCGCGGCCCGTATCCGGTCCGGACCGGCCTCCTCGCCCTTCAGCGACCCGGCCGCCACCGGGTCCTCGACCAGCGCGATGTCCCGCAGTCCGGCGAAGTCGCCGGGGGAGACCTGGGCGGTGTCGCGCCGGTCCGCCGGCAGGAAGACCACCGCGTCCCCGGCCCGCTTCAGCTTCCGGACGTCCCCCGCCACCGCCAGGACGTCGTCCACCCGGCTGGCCGGGGACCGTGTGGCCAGCGACTGGGGCAGCAGCGCCACCACCGCGGTCACGGCCGCGACCGGCACGATCCACGCCGAGGCACGCGGGAACCGCGGGCGCGCCGACCGCACCGCCGCACCGAGGGCCGCGCCGATCAGCAGGGCGAGACCCAGCATGCTGAACAGGATGTAACGGTCCAGGAAGAGGGGCTGGAACAGGGAGATCCCGGCGAGGGCGAGCTGTGGCACGGCCAGCAGGGGCAGTCCGACGGCCGCCGCCGACAGCCGCCCCGCCCGCGGCCTGTCCAGCAGGGCCGCGGCGCCGCCGAGCGCCAGCAGGACCGCGGGGCCGATCATCATGTGCCAGGTCAGCGGCGGGATCCAGGCCACCTGGTGGGACTGGGTCCGGCTGAACAGGACCAGCGGCAGAGCACCACCGGTCGCGGCGGCCGCGGCCACCGCCCAGCGCACCGCCGTCGCCCGACCGGCCCTCGTCCACACCAGGGTCGCCAGGTGCGCGGGCAGGACGAGCAGCGACAGCCAGTTCAGCAGCGCGCACACCAGGACCGTGGCCCCGTACGCCACCCAGCGCGCGGTGCGGCCGCCGCCCCGGAGCACGGTGACCAGCAGCAGGGTGGAGACCCCGGCGCCCGCGGACACGAGTGCGTAGGGGCGGCCGTCCTGGAGGGAGAACTGCACGGCCGGAAGAAGCCCCAGCGCCAGACCCGCCGCCACTCCGGCACGCGCCCCGGCCAGCCGGTGGCCGAGGGCCGTGACACAGCCCGCCGCCACCGCCATCGCCAGTACGGAGGGCAGCCGCAGCGTCGTGGTGCTCGCCCCGAAGCAGGTGAACAGGACGTGCATCAGCAGGTAGTAGAGGCCGTGCACGGCGTCGACGTGCCCCAGCAGGTGCCAGATCTCGGGGACGGACCGCTGGGCCGCCATCCAGGTGGCGGCCTCGTCCCGCCACACACTCCGCTGCCGGGACAGTCCCCACAGTCCGAGGGCGACGGTCCACGGGACCGGGATCAGGCACAGGGGCGGGCGGAACCTGCGGGCGGGCACGCGTAAGGGCATGGCGAGGCCGGGAACCTTGGGGTGAGGCGGGTAGGGGCACGGCGCACGGCACCTGACGCATCGTCGGGGCTGCGCACGCTCGTCCCGGAAACCTATGCGACGGCCGTGATCACCGGCCAGCGATCACGTGCATGATCACCATCACCCCCGGTCCGGGGAACCCCGGGCCCGGTCACGCCTTCCGCGCCACCGTGATGATCTCGGGGGAGCCCGGGGTGAGCGCGCTCAGGTCCCAGTCGCCGTACTGGTCGGCCACCGCCAGGCCCGCCTCCGCCAGGAAGCCCTCCAGCCGCCCGGCGTCCAGGAAGCGCAGGACGCCGTGGTTGACGCGGGGGCCCGGCCACCCGGGGCCGGCGTAGGTCTCGGTGAAGTGCACCCGGTCCCCTCGCGGCCCGCCGCCCTGCACCTCGTGCCAGACCCGTACGGGGGTGCCGTCGGCGGCGGTGGCCCGCAGGACCCGGTCCGGGGTCCACCGCTCCCAGGCGCGGGCTTCGGGGTTGCGGGTCTCGAACACGAACCGTCCCCCGTCCTTCAGGGCCGCGCGGGCGGCGCGCAGACAGACCCGGATCTCCTCGTCCGCCACCAGTTCCTGGAAGGCGTGCCCGGTCATGACGACGAGGTCGAACTCCGCCCGCCACCGCCGCACCCGCACGTCGCCGAGCACCCACTCGACGTCGGGCCGCGCCCGGCGTGCCTGGACCAGCATGGCGGCGGCCGGATCGAGCCCGGTCAGCCGGCCCCGGTGCCCCTCGGCGCGGGCCCGCCGCAGCAACTGCCCGGTGCCGCACCCGATGTCCAGCACCGCCCCGGCCTCCCGCAGCAGACCGAGGTAGAAGTCGTCACCCGGCCGCCAGGGGTTGAGGCTGTCGTACAGTGCGGCGAGCGAGAGATCGGCAAAGACGTGATCCACCACCGCGGCAGTGTGACACACCCTGCTGAACGGTGCGTCAGGAACGCCGCACTTCCCCGGCGCTGCTCCGACCCGTCCACGCACCCGTGCCGCGTCCCGCCGTCCGGACATGGAGGAGGGCCCGTGCCTGGGGAGGCGCGGGCCCTCGTCCCCTGGACCGGACGTTCATGGGCTCGGGTCAATGGGCCGGTGAAAGTCCGCTCCACAAGGGGGCGGCTGACGGAAAGGGGTGTGTCAGGCCGCCGCCTCGGGGTCCTTGGTGAGGCGCGGAGCGGGGACGGTGTCCGCCGTCTCCGGGTAGTGGCAGGCCGTCAGGTGGCCCGGCTTGTTGCCCTGCACCTGCACCAGCGGCGGCGCCTCCGTCGCGCACTTCTCGGTGGCCTTCCAGCAGCGGGTGCGGAAGCGGCAGCCGGAGGGCGGGTTGATCGGCGACGGCACGTCACCGGTCAGCCGGATGCGCTCACGCGGCACCTCGTCCACCGTGGCCTCGGGCACGGCGGACAGCAGCGCCCGGGTGTAGGGGTGGCGCGGGTTGTCGTACAGGTCCTCGCGGTCGGCGATCTCGACGATCTTGCCGAGGTACATGACCGCGACGCGCTGCGAGAAGTGCCGGACGATCGCGAGGTCGTGGGCGATGAAGACGAACGCGATGCCGAGTTCCCGCTGCACCTTCTGGAGCAGGTTGACGACCTGGGCCTGGATGGAGACGTCCAGGGCGGAGACCGGTTCGTCGGCCACGATCAGCTTCGGTTCCAGGGCCAGGGCCCGGGCGACGCCGATGCGCTGGCGCTGGCCGCCGGAGAACTCGTGCGGGAACCGGTTGTAGTGCTCGGGGTTGAGGCCGACGATCTCCAGCAGTTCCCGGACGCGGCTCTCCCGGCCGCCGGGCGGGTTGATGCCGTTGATCTCCATCGGCCCGGAGATGATCTTGCCGACCGTCTGCCGCGGGTTCAGCGA
>NZ_WWJT01000329.1 GCF_009865385.1 Streptomyces sp. SID486
CTGCGGCGCGTCCGGTGCGCCGCCCGGCGCCTGCGGATATCCGGGACCGGGGGCGGTCCGCGGAGCGCCGGGCCCCTGCGGGTAGCCGTACGGGACACCCGACGGCGGGGGCGGCGGCGTGCCGCCCTGCGCGGCTCCCGGCGCACCCGGAACCGCCGGTGGTGCGGGCGGAGCGGCGTGCGCCGGAGGGTAGGGCGGTACGCCGGCCGCGGGCGTGCCCGGGGCCGACGAGGCGTGCGGATGGCCGTACGCCGGTGCTCCCGGCGGCGGCAGGGGCGAGCCGGCCTGGCCGACGCCCGGCGCACCGGGAGGAACGGGCGCTCCGGGGACACCGCCCTGCGCGCCCTGTGTGAAGCCCTGCGGCCCCTGTGCGTCGAGCGCCGGGGAGACCGCCGTCGGGGGCAGCCCGCTGCCGCCGGACATCAACGCCGTCGGCGCGTCCGGCGCGACCGCAGGCGGCCGCGGCGCACCGGCCGCGTCGCTCAACGGCGGGGCGAACACCGTCGCGGGCAACGGCACGGAACGGTCGTCCTCACCGCTCTCCGCGTTCGTGTCGGTACCGGCCCAGGGCGTGGCGCCCGGAGGCACGTCCGCCGCGGCAGGTGCCCCCGGCACACCGAAACCGCCGTGCGAGGCACCGGCCGCCCCCGTCGGCACCCCGGCCTGTGTCTCGACCGGGCCACCCGCACCGGCGGAGGCCCCACCCACACCGGAGGGAGCCCCGCCCGGAACCGGCGCCCCACCCACACCGGAGGGAGCCCCGCCCGGAACCGGCGCC
>NZ_WWJT01000330.1 GCF_009865385.1 Streptomyces sp. SID486
TGGGTGCACGACGCCCGCCACCTGCTCGGCTTCCCCTGCCACTGACGCGAGGGAAACCGCACCGACATGAACTCCGCAACCGTCCGCAACCTCCTCATACGTGGCATGCTTTCCGGCCTCGCGGCCGGCGTGCTCGCCCTGATCGCGGCCTACCTCCTCGGTGAGCCGAGCGTGGACAAGGCGATCAGCTTCGAGGACGCCCACTCCCACGAACACGAGATGGAGGTCGTCTCCCGCTCCCTGCAGTCCACCGCGGGCCTCGCCACCGGCGTCCT
>NZ_WWJT01000331.1 GCF_009865385.1 Streptomyces sp. SID486
GGGAACACGAACACGGCACGGCCGTCCGCACCACCCGCGCTCCCCCGCACCACACCCGCGACCTCACGGCCCTCGGCCAGCGCCTCCAGCCCACCGGCCAGATCGCCCAGCACCACAGCCCGATGCTCGAACACCGAACGGCCGCTCACCAGCGAGAACCCGACGTCCACCGGCGACAGCCCGCCCACGGACGCGGCCAGCCGCTCCGCCTGGCCCCGCAACGCAGCCTCGGACTTCGCCGACACCACCCACGGCACCACCGGCGGCTGAACCAGCGCGACCGGCTCCTCCTCCGGGACGGATACCGGAGCCTGTTCGAGGATCACGTGCGCGTTGGTACCGCTGACCCCGAATGCCGACACACCCGCCCGGCGCGGTTCCTCGGTGTCCGGCCAGGGGGTTGCCTCGGTCAGCAGTTCCACGGCGCCCGCAGACCAGTCGACGTGCGGGGACGGCTCGTCCACGTGCAGGGTGCGCGGCAGCAGACCGTGCCGCATCGCCAGCACCATCTTCATCACACCCGCCACACCGGCCGCGGCCTGCGTGTGACCGATGTTCGACTTCACCGAGCCCAGCAGCAACGGCCGGTCCTGGGGCCGGTCCTGGCCGTAGGTCGCGAGCAGCGCCGTCGCCTCGATCGGGTCACCCAGGGTCGTACCCGTACCGTGCGCCTCGACCGCGTCGACCTCGGTCGAGGACAGGCGGGCGTTCGCCAGTGCCTGGAGGATCACGCGCTGCTGGGAGATGCCGTTGGGCACTGTCAGACCGCTGCTGGTGCCGTCCTGGTTGACGGCTGAGCCGCGAACCACGGCGAGCACGGGGTGACCGTTGCGCTGCGCGTCGGACAGCCGCTCCAGCAGCAGCATGCCCACGCCCTCACCCCAGCCGGTGCCGTCCGCACCGGCGGCGAACGCCTTGCAGCGGCCGTCGGGGGCGAGGCCACGCTGACGGCTGAACTCCACGAAGAGTCCGGGTGTCGTCATGATGGTCACGCCGCCGGCGAGGGCCACCGAGCACTCGCCCTGCCGGAGGGACTGTACGGCCAGGTGCAGGGCCACCAGCGACGACGAGCAGGCCGTGTCCACCGTCACGGCGGGGCCTTCGAAGCCGAAGGTGTACGAGAGTCGGCCGGACATCACGCTGGCCGCGCTGCTGGTGGCGAGGTAGCCCTCGACTCCCTTCGGGGCCTGGCGCAGGGCCTCGATGTAGTCCTGGCCGTTGGTGCCGATGAAGACGCCGGCCTTGCTGCCGCGCACCGAGGCGGGTGCGATGCCGGCTCGTTCCATCGCTTCCCAGCTGGTCTCCAGGAGCAGCCGCTGCTGCGGGTCCATCGCCAGCGCCTCACGCGGCGAGACGCCGAAGAACGCCGGGTCGAAGTCGCCGGCTTCGGACAGGAAGGCGCCTTCCTTCACGTACGAGGTGCCGGCGCGGTCCGGGTCCGGGTCGTACAGGGTGGCGAGGTCCCAGCCCCGGTCGTCGGGGAACTGGGCCACGGCGTCGCCGCCGTCGGCGAGCAGCTTCCACAGCTCTTCGGGTGACGCCACACCGCCGGGGAAGCGGCAGCTCATCCCGACGATCGCGAT
>NZ_WWJT01000033.1 GCF_009865385.1 Streptomyces sp. SID486
CGACCAGCCGGGCCTGCGCGCCGTCGTGCAGGTCCCGCTCGATCCGGCGCAGGTCGGCGGCGGCCGTGTCGACCACGGCCCCCCGGTCCGCCTCCAGCTCCACCACCCGCGCCGACAGCGGCGACGGTCCGAGCAGACCACGCACCAGCAGCCCGTCGACGGTCGTCAGGGCCCGCACGAGCCACGGGGTGACCAGCGTGAACACCAGCCCGACCAGCGCGGTGACAGTGATCTCGAACGGGTTGTCGAGGTAGACGCTGTGGTGGGCGTCGCCGTACAGCTGCAGACCGCCGTCCCCGGCGTACGTCGGGAACACCCAGAACCACAGCGGATAGGTCAGCAGCGTCCAGCCGCAGGTCCAGAAGGTGACCGCCACCGAGAACGTGAACACCGCCCACGGGAACTGCAGCAGTGCGTACAGCGCGTGCCGCCAGGAGGAGCCGTTCTTGAGCAGCGCGCCCATCCACGCCGCCGGACCCGGCCTGCGTGTCCGCAGCGGCTCCGGGGCGGCCACCTCCAGACCGAGCAGGGCGCGTGCCCGCCCCCGCTCCAGCACGCCGAAGCCCCGGCAGCCGGCGAGCGCCACGGCCAGGACGGGGATGCCGAGGAACGTCACCAGCAGGCCCGCGCCGAGGGCGACCATCGTCACGGTCCAGGTGAACAGCACCACGGAGATCGGCAGGCCCAGCAGCACGTACGCGAACTCGCGCCAGGTGCGTGCCTCGAACGGTGCCCGCAGGGCGGCCGGCAGCCGGTGGCCGGTGCCGGCTACGTGTCCGTGTCCTCGCCCGTACCCGTGTCCGTGCCCGTAGTCCGTGGCCATCGAATGTCGTCCCGTTCTCGTCGTCGGAGCGGCGGTTCAGCCGCATACCCAGAGTCGCCCGGCCCCGCCCCCCGGGGCCATGGAGTCCGTCGGCGTCTTGAGCGGGGGGTTTTCCCCACCCCTGGGGCTCCGCCCGGCGGCGCGGGAGCCAGGGGTGGGGGGCGGACGGCGTGCGCGCGGCTACCGTCTGAGTCCCGCTTTTGTCGTTCGGTTGCCGCTTCTGTCCGTGAGCGCCTGCCGGTCGCCCGACGGTCCATCGGTTTCTTACCGGTCGCTCGACGGGCTACTGCTCCTGCCGGTCTTGCGACGGTCTGCTGCTCCTGCCGGTCGCTCCTGCCGGTTTCGCGGCGGTCTGCTGCTCCCGCCGGTCGCTCCCGCCGGTCTCGCGGCGGTCTACTGCTCCTGCCGGTCGCGCCACGGCAGTTCCGCGGTCACCACCGTCGGGCCGCCGGCCGGGGAGTCGACCACGAACAGGCCGTCCACCGCGCCCAGCCGCTCCGCCAGGCCCCGCATACCGCTGCCGCCGTCCAGGCGCGCGCCGCCCCGGCCGTCGTCCCGGACCTGGATGAGCAGCCGGTCGTCCGCATGCCACACGTCCACCGAAGCGGTACGGGCCCCGCTGTGCTTGCTGATGTTCTGCAGCAGCTCGGAGACCGTGAAGTAGGCGATGCCCTCGATGGCCGCGACCGGCCGGGCGGGCAGGTCCACGGTCACCGCCACCGGCACCGTGCACCGGGAGGCGACCGAGGACAGGGCCGCGTCCAGGCCACGGTCGGTGAGCACGGCGGGGTGGATGCCCCGGGCCAGGTCGCGCAGCTCCTGAAGGGCCAGCTTCACCTCACCGTGCGCCTCCTCCACCATCGACGCCGCGGTGTCGGGGTCCTCCAGCAGCTTCTCCTTGGCCAGGCCGAGCCCCATGGCCAGGTTGACCAGCCGCGCCTGTGCGCCGTCGTGCAGGTCCCGCTCGATGCGGCGCAGGTCCGCCGCCGCCGTGTCGACCACGATCCCGCGGTCCGACTCCAGTTCGGCGATACGGCGCTCCAGCTCGTCCGAGGGTGACAGCAGGCCCCGCACCATCGCCCGGTCGAGGTTGGCCATGCCGCGCGCCAGGTACGGCAGCACCGGCCACAGCACGAACAGCGAGATCAGCACGGTGCAGAAGGTGAGGATCCCCCAGGGCAGCCGGACCACGTCGTACAGCAGGGTGCGCCAGCCCACCGGGTCCTTCAGCGCCATCCACAGCCGCTGCACCGGGCCCCCGCCCTTGGCGAGCGGCAGTGGCGTCGGCTCCTCCACCCGTACCCCGAGCAGCTTCCGGGCCCTGGCCCGCTCCAGCTTCCCCAGCTGCCGCGCGCCCAGCAGGCTGAGCGCGAGCAGCGGGAGTCCGATCACGGTGACCGTGAGGGCGCCGCCGACCGCCAGCGAGGTGAACGCGTATATGAACCCGAAGAGCGCCACCGGCAGGTTCAGCAGGAGGTACGCGATCTCCTTCCAGGTGTGCGCGTCGTAGGCCGGGCGGGGCGGAGGCAGACGGTGGAGGCCATCGCGTGCGTCGGTGCCGCCGGTCGGGCCGGCGGCGGGGCTGGGAGCGGTCATGCTGATCAGCCTGCCGTGCCCGCCACCGTTCACGCCATGCGGTACGCCGCCCTCCGCCGCCGGGGGAAAACCCCACCCTGCCGGGCCTGGCCGTCTCAGGGCGTGACGGGCTGCTTACCCGATCTTTATCAGGGCCTAGACTCCCGTGCGTACAGATCCTCGAATCACGTTGCATCACACAGTTCACTAGGGCCACGAGGTCAGGGAGCGAGGGACGGACGGTGCGGGAGACGGTGGGGGACACGACGGCCGCCGCGGCACACGTCGTCGCGGCCGGCTACTTCCGGTCCTACTCGGTGGTCGGACTGCTCGCCGTCGTCGGCGTGCTCTTCGTCGCGGTCGCCTTCGGCGCCGGCCGCCTGCTGCGCCCGGTCGTACCGACCCCTGAGAAACTCCTGACCTACGAGTGCGGTGTCGACCCCGTAGGCGAGGGCTGGGCCCATACCCAGGTCCGCTACTACGTCTACGCCTTCCTCTACGTGATCTTCGCGGTCGACTCGATCTTCCTGTTCCCCTGGGCGACGGTCTTCGCCGCCCCCGGCTACGGCGCGACGACCCTCGTGGAGATGTTCATCTTCCTCGGCTTCCTCGCCGTGGGCCTGCTGTACGCATACAAGAAGGGCGTCCTGGCATGGACGTGAACCCGGACCCCGTCCACCTCCCGGAGCCCAAACGGCTCGGCGCCCTCGCCCGCCTGGCGCCCGAGCCGATGAAGGTGGTCCTGAACTGGGGCCGCCGCTACTCGCTCTGGGTGTTCAACTTCGGCCTCGCCTGCTGCGCGATCGAGTTCATCGCCGCGTCGATGGCCCGGCACGACTTCATCCGGCTCGGCGTCATCCCCTTCGCGCCCGGCCCCCGCCAGGCCGACCTGATGGTGGTGTCGGGCACGGTCACGGACAAGATGGCCCCGGCCGTGAAGCGCCTGTACGAGCAGATGCCCGAGCCCAAGTACGTCATCTCCTTCGGCGCCTGCTCCAACTGCGGCGGCCCCTACTGGGACTCCTACTCCGTCACCAAGGGCGTCGACCAGATCATCCCGGTGGACGTGTACGTCCCCGGCTGCCCGCCGCGCCCCGAGGCCCTGCTCCAGGGCATCCTCAAGCTCCAGGAGAAGATCGCCCGCGAGTCGCTGGGGGAGCGGTACGGCACCGGGCCCGCCCGGCCGTCGGCCGCCGCGCTGCAGAGCGACCTGGTGACGCCCCCGCCGCCGGCCCCGGAGGGGAAGACCCGGCCCGTCCCGGAGGGAGAGACCCGGCCCGTCCCGGAGGGGGAGACCCGGCCCGTCCCGGAAGGGGAGACCCCGCCCATCTCGGAAGGGCAGACGCGGCCCGCCCAGGAGCGGGAGACCCCGCCTGCCTCGGAGGGGGAGACCCGATGAGCGCGGCCGGCTGGCTGCCCGCCCCCGCCGAGGAACTCTTCGGCCCGGACGCCAGTGCCGAGGAGGCGTACGACCTCCTGACCGTGGACGTGCCGCCGTCCGCCTGGCTCACCGCCCTGGAGACGGCCCGTACCACGCTGTCCTGCACCTACTTCGACTGGCTGAGCGCGGTCGACGAGCCGGGCACGGGCTTCCGCGTCTGCGCGCACGTCGTCGCCCTGAACCCGGTCCGCCGCCTCCTCGTGCGGACGACGGTCCCCCACGAGGCCCCCGCCCTGCCGTCCGCCGTCGGCGTCTACGCGGGCGCCGCCTGGCACGAGCGCGAGACCCACGAGATGTTCGGCGTGCTCTTCGAGGGCCACCCGGGGCTGGAACACCTGCTGCTCCCGGAGAACTTCGAGGGGCATCCGCTCCGCAAGGACTTCGTTCTCGCCGCCCGCGTCGCCAAGGCGTGGCCCGGCGCGAAGGAACCCGGTGAGTCCGAGCACGGCGGCCCCAAGCGCCGTCAGATGCTGCCTCCGGGCGTCCCCGACCCGAACGAGTGGGGCCCCCTCAAGGGCCAGCTGCCCCCTGCCCCCGCCCGGCCGGCCCGGGCGGCGGCGGGACGAGCGG
>NZ_WWJT01000332.1 GCF_009865385.1 Streptomyces sp. SID486
CGGCCTCGCCGCGCGCGGGCCGCCCGCGGGCGTGGTGCCGCGCGGGCGCGGCGGCGCGCGTCAGCCGAGCAGGATCACCTCCAGCGTGCGGGGTCCGTGCACTCCCTCCACCCGGTCCAGTTCGATGTCGCTCGTGGCGGACGGCCCCGAGATCCAGGTCGACGGGCGGGCGGGATCCAGGCGTTCGAGGGCCTGCGGCACGGAGGAGACGACCTGGCCGGGCACGCGGACGACGCAGATGTGGTGGTCGGGGACGAGACTGAGGCGACGGCGCCCCTGGCCGGGGCTCCCGTCCAGCACGATCGTGCCGGTCTCGGCGATCGCGACCGCGCAGGCGGTGAGCACGCTGTCGGCCCGGTCCAGGTCGAGCGGGGTGCTCTCCGGCCGGTCGGGGACCCGGGTGACGTCCGTCGCGGCCAGCCAGCCGTCGTCCAGCCCGGCCGGCACCAGCACCGACTCCGCCTTCCGGGCGGCCAGCAGACGACCGATCAGGGCGGGGAGCTCCGGCTCCGCGCAGCGGTGCACCACCGCCCGGTAGTCCGCCAGATTCTCCGCCAGCAGCCGCACCGTCCGCGCGGTGGTCCGCTCCCCGTGCTCGCGCAGGTAGTCCCGGCTCACGGCCTCCTCGTAGGGCCGCTCGTCCGGGGGCACGTCCGCCAGCGCGCGCCGCACCCGCCCCAGGATCCGCTCCCTGCCGTTCACCTGTCGCCGTCCTTTCCGCCGCGCGTGCGCCGCCACCAGTCCCGGAAGGACTCCGGCGGCACGGCGGGCAGGTCCCGGGCTTCGCTCCACGCCCTGCCGGGGCCCGGCAGGGCGCGCGGATGCAGCCGGCGCGTCCGGGCGGCCACCCGCTGGCCCGTGCGCAGGGCGCCGGGGTGGGTGAACGCCCAGCGCGCCGCCCGCATGGCCGCCCGCTCCGCCGCGTGCCCCTTCGCCGGCCGGAGCACCACCTTGTTGCCGTTCCGCACGGCCGGGCCGCCCTCGACCACCCGCTCCCTCAGGTGCACGAGCACCTCCGGGATGTCGATGGCGACCGGACAGACCTCGTAGCAGGCCCCGCACAGGCTCGACGCGTAGGGCAGGGAGGCGTCGATCTCGCTCTGCGTGCCCCGCAGCTGGGGGCTGAGGATGGCACCGATCGGGCCCGGGTACACGGAGCCGTACGCGTGCCCGCCCGCCCGCTCGTACACCGGGCACACGTTCAGGCACGCCGAGCAGCGGATGCAGCGCAGCGCCTGCCGGCCGACCCGGTCGGCGAGGGTGTCGGTGCGGCCGTTGTCGAGGAGCACCAGGTGGAAGACGCGCGGCCCGTCCCCGTCCGTGGTGCCGGTCCACGTGCTGGTGTAGGGGTTCATCCGCTCGGCCGTGGAGGAGCGGGGGAGGGTCTGCAGGAAGACTTCCAGGTCCCGCCAGGACGGCACCACCTTCTCGATGCCGACGACCGAGATCAGCGTCTCCGGCAGGGTCAGGCACATCCGCCCGTTGCCCTCGGACTCCACGACGACCAGGGTGCCCGTCTCGGCGACCATGAAGTTGGCGCCGGAGATGCCGACCTTGGCGCGCAGGAACTTCTCCCGCAGGTGCAGCCGGGCCGCCTCGGCGAGGTCGGCGGGCTCGTCCGTGAGGCCCTGTGGCGCCGGGCGGCCCCACTTGCCCATCTCGGTGCGGAAGATGTCGCGGATCTCGTGCCGGTTGCGGTGGATGGCCGGGACCAGGATGTGCGAGGGACGGTCCTCGCCGAGCTGCACGATCAGCTCGGCGAGGTCGGTCTCGTAGGCCCGGATGCCCTCGGCCGCGAGCGCCTCGTTCAGGCCGATCTCCTGGGTGGCCATCGACTTGACCTTCACGACCTCCGACTCCCCGGTGTCTTTGACGAGTCGGGTGACGATCCGGTTGGCTTCGCCGGCGTCCGCCGCCCAGTGGACCGTGCCGCCGGCCGCGGTGACCGACTCCTCCAGCCGCAGGAGGTACCGGTCGAGATGGCGCAGGGTGTGGTCCTTGATCTGCCTGCCCGCCTCGCGCAGCGCCGCCCAGTCGGACAGCTCGCCCACCGCCCTGGCCCGTTTGGCCCGGATGGTGTGGGTGGCGTGCCGCAGGTTGGCGCGCAGGGTGGCGTCGTGCACGGCGTCGTGGGCCGCCTTCGGGAAGGCCGGGTGGGCGGGCGGGGCGTGCCCCGGCATGCCGACGAACGTTCCGCTCACAGTGCCGGTTCCTCCTCCGTGCTCGCCAGGATCTCCGCGATGTGCACCGGCCGCATCCGTGACCGCAACCTGCTCATCGTCCCGCCCAGGTGCATCAGACAGGAGTTGTCGGCCGCGCACAGCACCTGCGCGCCCGTCGACTCCACGCTGCGCACCTTGTCCACGCCCATCGCCGCCGACACGTCGGCGTTCTTCAGCGCGAACGTGCCGCCGAACCCGCAGCACTCGTCGGCGCCCGGCAACTCGACCAGTTCCAGCCCCCTGACGGCCCGCAGCAGCCGCAGCGGCCGGTCGCCGAGTCCGAGGCCCCGCAGCCCGTGGCAGGTGGGGTGGTAGGTGACCGTGTGCGGGTAGTGGGCGCCCACGTCCGTCACCCCGAGCACGTCCACCAGGAACTCCGTCAGCTCGTACGTCTTCGGCACCACCGGCGCCAGCGTCCGGGCGAGCGCGTCCCCGCGGCCCTCGGCCCGGGCCCGCTCACCCATCCGCGGGTACAGCTCCCGCACCATCGCCCCGCACGAACCGGACGGGGTCACGATCGCCTCGTACTCCCCGAAGACGTCGGAGAAGTGCCGGGCCAGGGGCTCGGCACCGTGCCGGTAGCCGGTGTTGTAGTGCGCCTGCCCGCAGCAGCTCTGGGCCGCGGGGAAGTCGACCTCGACGCCCAGCCTGGCCAGCAGCTTCACCACGGCCCGGCCGGTGTCCGGATACAGCGTGTCGTTGACACAGGTCAGGAACAGAGCGACACGCATCGCGGCTCCTCGGCGTCGGTCGTCGGACGAGTGCAGGGTAGTGCGCGGGGTCTGGCGGACGGGAGACCGGAGCCCGGTGGTGCGGCGCGGCGGAGCCGGTATGCGCTGACCGGCAGTTCAGTGACAAACCATGATCCCGGGGGTCGGCCTGCGCGTGATCGTGTGCTGGACTGGGACGCGTCCGCGCCGTCCGTCCCGGGAGATTCGTTGAGCCGCAGTTACCGCCAGCCCGGCGTCGTCCTCACCGACCACCACTTCACCGTGCCCCTCGACCACGCCGACCCGGGCGGCGAGACCATCGAGCTGTACGCCCGCGAGGCGGTGGCGAGCGACAAGGCGGGGCAGGACCTGCCCTGGCTGGTGTACCTCCAGGGCGGCCCCGGATTCGGGGCGAATCGTTTCGTCGGACGTCAGGCGTGGCTCGACCGGGCCCTGAAGGAGTACCGCGTCCTGCTGCTCGACCAGCGCGGCACCGGCCGCTCCACGCCCGCCACCCGGCAGACCCTGCCACAGCGCGGCGGCGCCGCCGCCCAGGCCGACTACCTCACCCGCTTCCGCGCCGACTCCATCGTCCGCGACTGCGAGGCCGTCCGCCCCCGGCTCACCGGCGGCGCCCCGTGGACCGTGCTCGGCCAGAGCTTCGGCGGCTTCTGCACCGTGACGTACCTCTCCCTCGCCCCCGAGGGCGTGCGCACCGCGGTGATCACCGGCGGCCTGCCCTCCCTGGACGCCCACGCCGACGACGTCTACCGCGCCGCCTACCCGCGCATCGAGCGCAAGGTCGCCGCGCACTACGACCGCTACCCCCAGGACGTGGAGCGGGCCCGCCGGATCGCCGACCACCTCCTGACCCACGACGTCGTACTGCCGAACGGCTACCGCTTCACGGTCGAGGCGTTCCAGTCCCTGGGCCTGATGCTCGGCACCGGCGACGGCAGCCACCGCCTGCACCATCTCCTGGAGGACGCCTTCGTCCGCGCCCCCGGCCGCCCGGAGCTGTCCGACGCCTTCCAGGAGCAGGCGCAGTCCCTGCTGTCGTACGCCGCGAACCCCCTCTACGCCCTCGTCCACGAGTCCGTCTACGGCCAGGACGCCCGCCCCACCGCCTGGGCGGCAGAACGGGTCCGCGGTGAGTTCCCGCAGTTCGACGCGGCCAAGGCGCTCACCGGTGACGGTCCGGTGCTCTTCACCGGCGAGACCGTGCACCCCTGGATGTTCGACGCCGACCCGGCGCTGCGTCCCCTGCGCGAGACGGCCGAACTGCTCGCCGCCCGCACCGACTGGCGCCCGCTGTACGACGCCACCCGCCTCGCCGCCAACGACGTCCCCGTGGCCGCGGCCGTCTACCACGACGACATGTACGTCGACACCGCCCACTCGCTCCGGACCGCCCGCGCCGTTCGCGGCCTGCGCACCTGGGTGACCGACGAGTTCGAGCACGACGGCCTGCGCGCGGGCGCGCCCCGCGTCCTGGACCGGCTGCTGGCCCTCGCCCGTGACGAGGTCTGACGGGGCGGCCGGGGTCCGACGGGTCCGACGAGGACGGCCGACGTCTGAAGAGGCAGTCATCGTCTGCCCGAATATGACGTGGTTCACGGGCGTCTGCTGGGTTCCGTTGCGTTCTGGCCGGGGCCCCCGGGCCGGACGTGCACAAAGGAGTTGCGGTCGGCGCCGGGCGGCATAGTGTGCCGCCCATGACCGAGGACAAGATCACCGACCTGCTTCCCCTGCCCGACGACTGGCGGCGCGCCCTGGCCGTGGTGGCCCACCCCGACGACCTGGAGTACGGGTGTTCGGCGGCCGTCGCCGCCTGGACCGACGCCGGCCGCGAGGTCGCCTATGTGCTGGCCAGCCGGGGCGAGGCCGGCATCGACACCCTGCCCCCCGCCGCCTGCGGCCCGCTGCGCGAACGCGAGCAGCGGGCCAGTGCGGCCGTGGTCGGTGTCGGCACGGTGGAGTTCCTCGGCCACCGGGACGGTGTGATCGAGTACGGGCCGGCGCTGCGCCGTGACATAGCCGCCGCGATCCGCCGCCACCGTCCCGAACTCGTCGTCACCCTCAACCACCGCGACACCTGGGGCGGTGTCGTCTGGAACACCCCGGACCACGTGGCCGTCGGCCGCGCCACCCTGGACGCCGCAGCCGACGCGGGCAACCGGTGGATCTTCCCCGAACTCATCGAGCAGGGCCTCGAACCGTGGAACGGCGTCCGCTGGGTGGCCGTCGCCGGCTCCGGCAACCCCACCCACGCCGTCGACGCCGCACCCGGTCTGGAACGGGCGGTGCGCTCGCTGCTGGAACACCGCGCCTATCTGGAGGCGCTGACCGACCAGGACCCCGAGACCTATGTCCGTGACTTCCTGACCGAGACCACCACGGCCACGGGCAAGCGCTTCGGCGGCAGGCCGGCGGTGTCCTTCGAACTGTTCGGCAGGTAGGCCCCCGCCGGTGGCAGCGCGGGCGACCGTCGCGCTGATCGGTAGGCTGGCCCTCATGCCGGATCAGATAGCCGACCCCTCCGACCTGCGCGGCGACTGCGCACAGTGCTTCGGGCTGTGCTGCGTAGCCCTGCCCTTCGCCCGCTCCGCCGACTTCGCGATGAACAAGCCCGCGGGAAAGGCGTGCGAGAACCTCCAGGCCGACCACCGCTGCGGGATCCACGCCGACCTGCGGGCCAAGGGCTTCTCCGGCTGCACCGTCTACGACTGCTTCGGCGCCGGCCAGAAGGTCTCCCAGGTGACCTTCGGCGGGCAGGACTGGCGCGGTGGGCCGAAGGAGCGGGCGCGCCGGATGTTCGACGTGTTCCCGGTCGTACGGCAGCTGCACGAGCTGCTGTGGTACCTCACGGAGGCGCTGTCCCTGGCCGCGGCCGGGCCCGTCCATCCCGAACTGCGGCGGGCGCTGGAGGAGACCGAGCGGCTCACCCGGCAGACCCCCGAAGAGCTGGCCGCGCTGGACGTGGCCGCGCACCGGCAGGAGGTCAACGTGCTCCTGCTGCGCACCAGCGAGCTGGTCCGGGCCGGCGCCCGGGGCAAGGGGAAGGGCAGGGGGAAGGGCAAGGACCGGCGGGGAGCGGACCTCGTCGGTGCCCGTCTCAGGGGTGCCG
The DNA here is from genome assembly GCF_009865385.1 of Streptomyces sp. SID486. Lineage (GTDB taxonomy): Bacteria > Actinomycetota > Actinomycetes > Streptomycetales > Streptomycetaceae > Streptomyces. The sequence continues at coordinate 6,060 of NZ_WWJT01000332.1, forward strand.
ACCTGCGCGGGGCGAGCCTGCGCGGTGCCTGTCTGATCGCCGCCGACCTCACCGGCGCCGACCTCACCGGTGCCGACCTGATCGGTGCCGACCTGCGCGACACCGACCTGACCGACGCGGACCTGACCGACGCCTTCTTCCTCACCCAGCCGCAGCTGAACGCGGCCCGGGGCAGCGCCGGCACCAGGCTCCCCGGGACCCTCACCCGTCCGGCGCACTGGACCTCGGGACGCTGACCGGCGGCGGCGCGCTGCGCGGCCGCGGCGCGCCGTTGTGCGGCTGCGGATCCGTCGTGGGCGGTCGTGGGGTTCCCCGCGCCTGCGGTGGCCGGCCGGGTGGTTGCGTCGTGGCCGGTCGTGGGGTTCCCCGCGTCCCTGCGGTGGCCGGCCGGGTGGTTCGCCGTGGTCATGCCGTGGCCGGTCGTGCGGTTCCCCGCGCCTCTTCGGGGCGCTTCGCATCGGCGGTGTCCGGTGGTGCCGTTCTCCGTTCCAGACGCAGCCGCAGGCCCTCGGGCATCAGTGTGAGGCGTTCGGCGACGCTCAGCCGGTAACCGGGGTCGATGCGCAGTTCGTAGCGGCGCAGCAGCAGGCCGAGCACCAGGGTCGCCTCGTGCAGGGCGAACTGGCGGCCGATGCAGGCCCGGACGCCGGTGCCGAACGGTTTGAAGGTGTGCGGCGGGCGGCCCCGGACCGCCGCCGCCGTGAAGCGCTCCGGGTCGAACCGCTCGGCGTCCTCGCCCCACACCTGCGGCTCGCGGTGCAGCAGCGGCGTCAGCACCAGGGTCCAGGCGCCCCGGCGCATCGGGTGCTCCCCGGCGAGGACGGTGTCCTGCCGTGCCTCGCGGGCGAAGGCGGGCGCGGTCGGCCACAGCCGCAGCGACTCGTCCAGCACCCGGCGGACGTAGCGCAGCTTGGCGATGCGGTCGTAGTCGGGCAGCGGGGTGCCACCCCAGACGCGGTCCACCTCGGCACGGGCCCGCGCCGCGATCTCGGGGTGCCGGGCCAGGTAGTACAGGGCGAAGGAGAGCGCGCCCGAGGTGGTCTCGTGCCCGGCCACCAGGAAGGTGATGACCTGCTTGCGGACGTTCTCCGCGGACAGGTGCTCGCCGGTGACCGGGTGTGAGGTGGCCAGCATGCGGTCCAGCAGGTCCCCCTCACCGCCCCCGGACCGGCGTCGGGCGGCGACCAGCTCGTCGACGGTCCGGTCGAGGCAGGCCATGTCGGCCGCGTTGCGCCGGGCGGCGGTCCGCAGCAGCAGCGGGGCCAGCGGCCCCGGCACGCTGTTCAGCCGCTGTGCGTAGGTGAGCGTGCCGACCATCGCCGTGACGAAGGGGTGCGGCCGGCTGCGCTCGAAGGAGCCGAAGTCGTGCCCGAAGCCGGTGCGCGCGATCGTCTCCAGGGTCAGCCGGGTCATGTCGCCGGGGACGTCCACCGTACGCCCGGCGGCCAGCTGCCGGTCCCAGTGGTCGGTGAGCCGTCCGGCGACGGCCAGCATCATCCCGTGGTAGCCCTCCATGGCCTCACGGCTGAACCCGGGCGCGAGGACGTCGTGCGCCAGCTGCCAGTTGGGCTCGTGGTTGTAGGCGGTGAACAGGCCGTCCCCGGCCACCGGCCGCAGGTTGGCGACCCCGAGCCCGACGTGCTTGGCGAACCGCGACTCGTCGGCCAGGTCGGCGACCAGCGACGCCCCCCACGTGAACACGAACTCCTTGCCGAAGGCCCGGCGCCGGAAGATGGGGCCCAGCTCGCGTCCGTACCGCATCGAGTCCTGCAGGGGCCGGCGCCGGTCGGTGCCGAGCACGTCACCGAGCAGCGGTACCCGGCGCGGCGGATGGGGGATGCGGTGCAGCTCGGGCCAGCCCTGCTCGGCGCTCCGGAATCCCTTCGGCAGCCCGGTGCCCGTGGTCTGCGTCGTCTCCACCATGACGCGATCTCCCTTGATCCAGCGGATGGTCGGAACTGTGACGCGCGCGTGTTGTACGTGAGTTCAATAACTGGTCCCAGTGTGATCCCGTTGTTGAACCGACGTCAAGTAGAGTGACGCCATGCCCGCGAACCAGGGGGAACGCGCCCGGCGCCGACTGAGCACCGAGGAGCGGCGTGAGCAGCTGCTGTCGGTCGGTGCCCGGCTGTTCTCGGAGAACCCCTACGACGAGGTGTGGATCGAGCAGGTCGCCGAGATCGCCGGGGTCTCGCGCGGGCTGCTGTACCACTACTTCCCGACCAAGCGGGACTTCTTCGCCGCCGTCGTGGACCGGGAGAGCGCGCGCATGCTGCGCATGACGGCGGCCGAGCCCGGTGTGCCGGTGCGCGAGCAGCTCACCGCCGGCCTCGACACGTATCTCGGCTACGTCGAGGACCACGCCCACGGTTTCCGCGCCTTCCACCGGGCCGACGCGGCCGGGGACCAGGCCGTCCGCCGGGTCTACCGGCAGGCCCTGGCCGCGCAGGAGAAGCAGATACTCGCCGCGCTCGCCGCCGACCCGGAGTTCGGGCCGGTCTTCGGGTCGGCTCCCCAGGTGCGCCTGGCGGTGCGCGGCTGGCTCGCGTTCACCACCGCCGTCTGCCTCGAATGGCTGCGCGGCGAGGGCGAGTTGAGTCGTGAGCAGGTGCGGGACCTGTGCGCCCGCGCACTGCTGGGGGTCCTCGCGTAACCCGGTCCGCCGGTGTGGCGTGGTTGGCGCGCGCCCTGATCTCCGATAGGTTAGGCAAGGCTTACCTAAGGAGGTCACGGCATGGGTGACAGGCAGGACTGGACGGCCGCCCCCGGCGCGGCCGAGCGCGCCCGCTCGGTGCTGGCCGCCGCGTGGTCGTGCGCGGTGACCGCGGACGGGGTGCGCGAGGAGTACGTCGGCGCGCACTCCGTCACCGGGGACGGCGCGGTGCGGCTGGCGGTCCCCGACGACAGCGGCCTGTTCGCCGCGGCCCTGTGCGCCCCGCGCCAGGAGCCCTCCGCCCTGGTGGAGTTCGCCGACGTGGCCCCCGTGCCGGTGCGCAACCGCATCCGTGCCCGGGTCTGGCTCTCCGGCTGGTTCGCCCCGTCCGGGGACGCCCTGCTCTTCCGGCCCACCCGGGTGGTGCTCCGGCAGTCCTCCGGTCCCGTGGTCGTGGGCCTGGACGAGTTCACCGCCGCCCGGCCCGACCCCCTCGCCGGCGCCGAGGCCCACCTGCTCACCCACCTCGCCGGCGCCCACCCGGACGCCGTCGAGCGGCTCACCCGGCTGGTGCGGCCGGAGAGCCTGCACGCCGCGACCCGGGTGGTGCCCCTCGCCGTCGACCGGCACGGGCTGACCCTGCGCATCGAACGCACCCGCGCCCACGGCGACGTACGGCTGCCCTTCCACACGCCCGCCGACGACGTCGGCCAGCTCACCGAACGCATGCACGCGCTCCTGGCGCAGGCCGGCGCCGGCGCCTGCCCCCGCGCCCTACAGCGGCAGCGCGCAGACGGCGACGGGTGACGCGAACGGCTCGCCGGTCCGGCGCAGTCCGCCGCCGTCGGTGTCCACCCGGAAGACGGTGACCGTGCCGGAGCGCTGGTTCGCCGCGAACAGCAGCCGGCCGTCGGGTGAGAACGCGATCTGCCGCGGGAAGTCACCGCCGACCGGCACCGTGCCGAGCAGCCGCAGCCGGGCGCCGTCGCCCTCGACGGCGTAGCGCGCGATGCTGTTGTGCCCGCGGTTGGCGAGGAAGGCGTACCGGCCGTCCGCCGTCACCAGGAACTGCGCCGGATAGTTCGTGCCGCCGTCCGACCCCGAGGGCTGGGGTTCGCCGACGGCCAGCCGGCCGGAGCGCGGGTCGTAGGCGCAGACGGCCACGGTGTCGTCCACCTCGTTGGCCAGATAGGCGTACCGGCCGCCCGGATGGAAGGTCAGCTGGCGCGGCCCCGCGCCGGGCCGGGTGCCGGCCCGCCCCACCTCCGTGAGCGTGCCCCGCGCCGGATCGAGGCGGTAGGTGTAGACGGTGTCGGTACCGAGGTCCACGGCGAGGACGTGCCCGCCGTCGGGACTCGTGAGGAACTGATGGGCGTGCGGCCCCTGCTGCCCGGGACCGGGCGGCGGGGAGGTGTGCGTGACCAGGTCGGTGCGCTCGCCCGGGGCGCCCGAGGCGTCGATCGGGTGTACGGCGACACTGCCCGACCCGTAGTCGGCGCTCAGCAGCCAGCGTCCGGTGGGATGCACCGACAGATGGCAGGGACCCGCGCCGCCCGTACTCCGGGTGGCCAGGACGCGCCGGTCCGCGAGACGTACGGCCGTCACCGCGCCGTCCTGCCGCTCGTCCACCGCGTACAGGGTGCGGCCGTCCGGGTGCACGGCGAGATACGACGGATCGGGCACCCCGGTGAGCGTCCCCGAACCGGTGATCCGGCCCGACCGCGGATCGTACGACGCCAGACCGATCCCGGTGCCACCACCCTCGGCTGAGGTGTAGGTGCCGATGTACAGCGGCCGCGGGCCGGACGGCTCGCGGGGCGGTGCGACGGCCCTCGGGGCGCCGCGCGCCGCCGGGCCACC
>NZ_WWJT01000333.1 GCF_009865385.1 Streptomyces sp. SID486
AGGTCGGAGCCGCCGATGCCGATGTTGACGACGTTCCTGATGCGCTTGCCGGTGTGACCGGTCCACTCGCCCGAGCGGACGCGCTCGGCGAAGCCGGCCATCCTGTCGAGCACGGCGTGCACGGCCGGGACCGCGTTCTCGCCGTCGACCTCGATCACCGCGTCGCGCGGGGCGCGCAGGGCGGTGTGCAGCACGGCGCGGTCCTCGGTCACGTTGATCTTCTCGCCGCGGAACATCGCGTCCCGCAGCCCGAAGACGTCCGTCGCGGCGGCCAGCTCGCGCAACAGGCGCAGCGTCTCGTCGGTGACCAGGTGCTTGGAGTAGTCGATGTGGAGGTCGCCGACCCGGAGCGTGTACCCGGTGCCGCGAGCCGGATCGGCGTCGAACAGATCCCTGAGCCGGGTGTCCGCCCACTCCTCCCGGTGCTTGGCGAGAGCGGTCCATTCGGACGTCTGGTCGAGCCTGGTACGGCCGTCTGCGTTCATTTCCGACTTCCGCCTTCTTTCGTGCCTGTCCCAGCGGTTCCAACCTAATTGATCAGTGCACGGGGCGAGCGGTCGCGACGCTGTCCGCGTGGACGACGACAGGCACGTCCGGTTTGCGCGCCGGTATGAGTGCGATGACCGACAGGACGAAGAAGGCGGCGGCGAGCAGGGGCGGGGCGCCCGCACCCCAGGCGGTGGCCGCGGCGCCGCCGAGCAGGGCGCCCACGGGCGCCCCGGCGACGGCGAGCGTACGGAACGCGGCGGACACCCGCCCCACCGTCCCGGCCGGGGTGCGCTGCTGCATCAGGGTCGTGGTGTTCACGTTCCACACCATGCCCATGACGCCGAACACGGCCATGGAGGCCGCCAGGGCCACGAGGCTGCCCACGGTGCCCATCACGACCAGGGCACCGGTCTGCAACGCGCCGGCGAGCAGGACCGCCCGGGCACGGCCCAGCCGGGCGACGAGCGGGCCGGTCACGGCGGCTCCGGCCAGACTGCCGACCGTGTAGGCCGTGGTCGCCGCCGCGTAGCCCGCGCTGCCCCCGTGCAGCGGGCCGGTGATCAGGACCACCAGGGTGGCGACCAGGGCGGCCACCCCGATGTTGCACAGGGCGGTGGCGGCGCACAGACCGCGCAGGGCTGCGTCGCGCCACAGGGTGCGCAGTCCGTCGGCGATCTCCCGGCGCAGGGTGGTGCCGGCCGGCCTCGGCTCCCGCGCGGGCGCGCCGGTGCGCAGGGACGCGACCAGGGCGGCGGCCAGCAGGAAGGTGGCCGCATCGGCGGCGAAGGGTGCGGCGGCGCCGGCGGTCAGCAGCAGGGGCGCCACCGGCGCGCCGAGCAGACCGCCGGCGACACGCTGCCCGGTCAGGAGGCGGGTGTTGGCGCTCCCGAGGTCCTCCGTGCCCACCAGCGCGGGCAGCAGCGCCGTGGCGGCGTTGTCGAAGAGGGTCTCCAGGGCGGTGAGTGTGAAGGCCAGCGCGATCAGCAGGGCGATCGACGCGTGACCGAGGGCCACGACGGCCGCGAAACCGGCGACGAGCAGCGCTCGGATCGTGTCCACCGTCCACATGGCGCGCCGCTGGTCGACACGGTCGGCGACCGCCCCGCCGAGCAGTCCGAAGACGATCCAGGGCAGGTAGCCGCAGGCCGTCACGGCGGCGATGAGCAGGGGCCGGCCGGTCATCGAGACGGCGAGCAGCGGCAGCGCGGCCGTACGCAGTGCGTCACCGAAGCTGGAGAGCACGGCCGCGCCCCACAGCCGCCCGAAGCCCCCGCGCCACGCGGGCGCACGCCGCGTCCTCGACTCGACCGCCGTCACAACTCCCCCTCGCCGTTCGCACCTTCACGAAAACGGTAGAGGGCACCACTGACAACCGGTCGGCGCCGAGCGGCGAAGACGGCTCCGGCCAGGCACCCGCAGGCGCCCGGCCGGTCGAACTCCTAGATCTCGCCCCGCAGTTTGGCGAGCGCTTCGGCGAGGATCGCCTCTCCGTCCGCGTCGCTGCGCCGCTCCCGCACGTACGCGAGGTGCGTCTTGTAGGGCTCGGTGCGCGGCGGGTCCGGCGGGTTGTCCCGGTCCTGACCGGCCGGGAAGCCGCAGCGCGGACAGTCCCAGGTCTCGGGAACCTGCGCGTCGCTGGCGAAGCTCGGCTGCGTCTCATGCCCGTTGGAGCACCAGAAGGAGATGCGCAGGCGCGGGGCGGACTCGCCGCGCTCGGCCTCGCCCATCGGCCCCGCCCCGACCCGGCTTCCTCGGATCGCGTTGCCACTTGCCACGGTCGTAACTCCCTGCGTGATGGTGCCGCGAAGCGAGTCGGCGTTTCGCTTCGCCGCGAGCGCCTCAGTCTACGTAAGGCCCAACGCGCGTCCAGTGATTGGAGTTACCGGCCCCACATCCAGACGCAAGCCCCATGATAGGCCGCGCTCACGAGCGCGTACCGAACACGGGGCTTTACGTGGGGAATATACGGAATGTGCGGGACGTACGTCCCGTTTGCACCGTTCGGTGCGTCAGCTGTTCGTCTTCATCAGGATGCCGAGGACAATGATGGACGCGAACCACAGCAGACCGATCACGATGGTGATCCGGTCGAGGTTGCGCTCGGCGACCGAGGAGCCGCCGACGGAGGACTGCATGCCGCCACCGAACATGTCGGAGAGGCCGCCGCCCTTCCCCTTGTGCATCAGCACCAGCAGCATCAGCAGCAGGCTGAAGACGATCAGGGCGATCGAGAACCCCAAAACCACGGCTGGACCAACTTCCTCGGATGTTGACGGACGACGGGGGCACAGCGCCTTGGCTGCGCCCCCGCAAGGGTACGACGTATCGCCGCTACCGCCTACTCACCGCTCGTCCTACTGATCGCGGAACCGCACGATCTTGACGAACTCGTCGGCGTCCAGCGAGGCACCGCCGACCAGGGCGCCGTCGATGTCGGACTGGGCCATGATCTCGGCGACGTTGCCCGACTTCACGGAGCCGCCGTACTGGATGCGGACCTTGTCCGCCACCTCCTGCGAGTACAGCTCGGCGACCTTGGCCCGGATGGCGGCGCAGACCTCCTGGGCGTCCTCGGCGCCGCACACCTTGCCGGTGCCGATGGCCCAGACGGGCTCGTAGGCGATCACGACGGTCTCGGCCTGCTCGGCCGGGAGGTCCTTCAGACCGCCCTCGACCTGGGCGAGGGTGTGCGCGACGTGGTTGCCCGCCTCGCGGACGTCCAGTTCCTCGCCGACGCACAGGATCGGGGTGAGGCCGTGCTTGTAGGCGGCCTTGACCTTGGCGTTGACGATCTCGTCGGTCTCGGCGTGGTACTGCCGGCGCTCGGAGTGGCCGATCACCACGTAGGTGCACTTCAGCTTGGCCAGCATGGGGCCGGAGATCTCGCCGGTGTAGGCACCGGAGTCGTGCTGCGAGATGTCCTGGGCGCCGTACTTGATCTTGAGCTTGTCGCCGTCGACCAGGGTCTGCACGGAGCGCAGGTCGGTGAAGGGCGGCAGGACCGCGACCTCGACGGCCTCGTAGTCCTTGTCGGCCAGAGCGAAGGCGAGCTTCTGGACGTGCGCGATGGCCTCGAGGTGGTTGAGGTTCATCTTCCAGTTGCCCGCCATCAGCGGCGTGCGCGTGCTCATCGAGGTCAGTCCTCCAGTGCGGCGAGGCCGGGGAGCGTCTTGCCCTCGAGGTATTCGAGGGAGGCGCCGCCACCGGTCGAGATGTGGCCGAATGCCTTCTCGTCGAAGCCGAGCGTACGCACGGCCGCGGCGGAGTCTCCGCCGCCGACGACGGTGAATCCGTCGGAGTCGACGAGGGCCTGGGCGACCGCCTTGGTGCCCTCGGCGTAGTCGGGGTGCTCGAAGACGCCCATCGGGCCGTTCCAGAAGACGGTCCGGGCGTCGGCGAGCTTCGAGGCGTAGAGCTTCCGGGTCTCGGGGCCGATGTCCAGACCCTCCTGGTCGGCCGGGATGGCGTCCGCGGCGACGACGGTGGGGTCGGCCGGGGCCTTGGTCTTCAGGTCCGGGAACTCCGTCGAGACGAGGACGTCGACGGGGAGCACCAGCTCCACGCCGTTCTTCTCGGCGCGCTCCATGTACTCCTTGACGGCCGGGATCTGGTCCTCCTGCAGGAGGGAGATGCCGACCTCGTGGCCCTGGGCCTTGAGGAAGGTGTACGCCATGCCGCCGCCGATGAGCAGCCGGTCGGCCTTGCCGAGCAGCTGGTCGATGACGGCGAGCTTGTCGGAGACCTTGGCGCCGCCGAGGGCGACGACGTAGGGGCGCTCGACGTTCTCCGTGAGCTTCTTCAGGACGCCGACCTCGGTGGCGATGAGGTCGCCCGCGGCGTGCGGAAGACGTGCCGGGAGGTCGAAGACCGAGGCGTGCTTGCGGTGCACGGCACCGAAGCCGTCGCCCACGTAGACGTCGGCCAGGGCGGCGAGGGAGTCGGCGAACGCGCCGCGCTCCGCATCGTCCTTGCTCGTCTCACCCGCGTTGAACCGGAGGTTCTCCAGCAGCGTGACCTCGCCGTTCGCCAGTGCGGCGACAGTGGCCTTCGCGCTGTCACCGATCGTGTCGGTGGCGAACGAGACGTTCTTGCCGAGGATTTCGCCGAGCCGCTCCGCGACCGGGGCGAGCGAGAACTGCGGGTCCGGCGCGCCCTTGGGACGGCCCAGGTGCGAGGCGACGATCACCTTGGCACCCGCCTCGGCGAGCTTGGCGATGGTCGGGGCGACGGCGCGGATACGGCCGTCGTCGGTGATGGTGGTGCCGTCCAGCGGGACGTTGAGGTCGGCGCGGACGAAGACCCGCTTGCCTTCGACACCGTCCTGGATGAGTTCGTCGATCGTCTTCATGAATGGGGCTCCCGAGGGCTGATGCTGCTCCGTGATCGTAGTCATCGCTGTTCTGCACGTGAGTCAGGGCCCGGCCAGCGCGCCCTTGCGCTGCCCGAGCCCTGCTCTCACTTCACGATCTCGCTTCGACGATCAGAGCTGGCCGCCGACGAAGACCGTCAGGTCGACGAGACGGTTGGAGTAGCCCCACTCGTTGTCGTACCAGCCGAGGATCTTCACCGAGTTGCCCTCCTGGACCATGGTCAGGGAGGAGTCGAAGGTGCAGGAGGCCGGGTCGCCGACGATGTCGGAGGAGACGATCTCGTCCTCGGTGTAGGACAGGTAGCCCTTGAGGTCGCCGTCCTCGGACGCCTTCTTGAACGCGGCGTTGACCTCGTCCTTGGTGACCTCGCGCTGGAGCGTCACGACGAGGTCGGTGGCGGAGCCGGTGGGAACCGGCACGCGCATGGCGATGCCGTCCAGCTTGCCCTTCAGCTGCGGCAGGACCAGGGCGGTGGCCTTCGCGGCACCCGTCGTGGTCGGGATGATGTTCTCGGCGGCGGCACGGGCGCGGCGCAGGTCCTTGTGCGGGAAGTCCAGGATGCGCTGGTCGTTCGTGTACGCGTGCACCGTGGTCATCAGACCCTTGACGATGCCGAAGTTCTCGTCGAGGACCTTCGCCATCGGCGCCACACAGTTGGTGGTGCAGGAGGCGTTGGAGATGACGTGGTGCTGCGCCGGGTCGTACTGGTCCTGGTTGACGCCCATGACGATGGTGATGTCCTCGTCCTTGGCCGGAGCCGAGATGAGGACCTTCTTGGCGCCGCCGGCGATGTGCTTCGCGGCGTCTTCCTTCTTGGTGAAGATGCCGGTCGACTCGATGACGATGTCGACGCCCAGCTCACCCCAGGGGATGTCCGCCGGGTTGCGCTCGGAGAGCACCTTGATGGTGTGGCCGTCGACGGTGATGGTGTCGGCGGTGTGGGAGACCTCCTGCTTGAGGCGGCCCAGGATCGTGTCGTACTTCAGCAGGTGGGCGGTGGTCGCCGTGTCACCCAGGTCGTTGACAGCCACAACCTCGATGTCTGCACCCTGCTCCAGCAGCGCGCGGAAGTAGTTACGGCCGATGCGGCCGAAGCCGTTGATGCCTACGCGGATCGTCACGAACCGATCTCCTCGTTGGTACGCCGGCCATGCGGTGCCGGCGAGCTCTGTTTGGGATGTCCCCGACCACCACCGACCCTACCTCTCCGAGGACCCCGGAGTGACATCGAGATGCCGCATACACGGGCAGGCAGTCCGTACCCGCCAGTAGGGGTACGGACCACCTCGGAACGGCAGTGGATTCACCCGCATTTATCACGGAAAGCCGGGCACTCTCGGTGCCTTTTTCACTCGTTCGTGAGCGGGTCGGCTCACTTGATGTGCCCCCTCTCGGCGCACCGTTGAGAGGGGGTGGTGCTCACCTGTCGAGCGCGCGGAACGCCTTCTTCAGTAGGGCCGCCCGGTCCGCCGCCGAGACCACCTGTTCCAGGCCGAAGCCGAACAGCACGGTGTCGTCCGTGGCGACCGCTCCGTAGGTCCTGAACAGGGTCCCGGTCCGCGCCCAGTCCTTCAGGACCGCCGGGCTGCCCTCGGGCGGTCCGGCCGCCCTCCAGGCGCCCAGGGAGGACTCGAAGCCCTCGGTCTCCCGCGCCGCGCCGCCGACCGTCAGTGCGGCGTCGTCGACGAGGACGCCGTGCCCGCCGCTGCCGGGGTCGGTGACGTAGCTGATCGAGACCTCGACGGACTTCCCGGCGTAGGCGCCCAGGTCGAAGCTCACCTGCCGCCAGCCGCCGGAGCTGCCGGTGAGGCTGTTCCAGGAGCCGGTGCTGCCGGTCGCGGTGCAGGCGTTGCCGGCGAGCGTCAGATAGTGCTTCAGCCACGGGTGCTCACCGATGAGGAAGCCGGCCCCGCACTCGGCCGGTACGTCCGTCTTCGTGGCCCCTCCGGCCTCCGGCAGGGTGGTCCAGTCGTCGCTCCCCACCGTGTGCGCCTCGATCACGGCGTGGTCGTAGCCGGGCTCGGTGTCCCACAGCAGCCGGGTGCTCAGAGCCGGCTGGTCCGCGGCGGTGACACCGGTGAGGTCGATGGTGCGGGTGAGGCGCTTGTAGGCGTCGTCGGTGTGCACGGCGGCGGCCATGGCGGCACCCGCGTACGGCCCGTACGGGTTGACGGTCCCCGCGAAGGCACCCGCGCCCGCGCTCGTGAACTGCGGATACGTCGCGGGCGGCAGTTCGTCGGAGGTGACGGCGTAGGTGCCGGCCCGGTCGAGCGGGTTGCCGGGCGCGTCGCCGAGGGCACCGGTGAAGCCGTCGAGCGCGCCGGAGCCGGTGAAGCCGGTGGCCCCCTTGGTCGACGTACGGCTGTAGGCGCCCAGGTAGTACTGGCTGAAGTCGTCCGACAGGGTGCCGCCGCCGAGGTCGACGCTGCCGCCGGCCAGCTCACCGGCCTCGATCAGCCTGCCGCCCTCGTTGAGGTAGGAGCGCAGCTGGAGCTGGACGGGGTTCGCCGGACCCTTCGCCCCCGAGTAGTGCACGACCGTCGGGAAGTGCCCCAGGACGCCGAGCGCGTCCGGGACCCCCTGGGTGGCGACGTCCCACACGATCGCCCTGTGGCCGGCCGCCTTCAGCGCGTCGGTGTACGTCCGCGCCTGCGTGGCGGGCGTGCCCTCCTCGGCGACCACGAGGGTGTCGGCCTTCGGCCGCTCGGCGACGGTGTACGTGAAGTGCGGGCTGGAGACCTTCTTCCCGGCCCTGGTCTCGCCGGTGAACCACACCTCGACCTTGTCGCCCGGCACGCCGTCCTGCACCTCGGCGCGGTACTCGTCGAAGTAGAGGTCGTCCTCACCGCCGTAGGTCCGTCCGCCCTTCCAGTGCTTCAGCGCCTGGTCGAGGGTGCGGCCGCCGTTGACGCGGTACTTCAGTTCCTTGTCCCGGACCGCCTTGCGGACGACGACGGAGACCTCCTGGTCGGCGCCGCGGGAGTACGACGTGGTGAACGCCGCCGGGGTGAAGTCGGCGGCGCCCAGACCGACCGAGGACGCCGGCTTGTCGGGGTGGGCGGCCGTCTCGGCGACGGAGAGCGCGAACGGGACGTTCTTCGCGAACTCCTGCTGGATCAGCTTCTCGTCGTCGGGGAAGTTGAACTCCGACTGGCAGTCCTCGGGTTTCCAGGCATCGTTCGGATCGACTTTCGAGGCGGTCTGGCAGGTCGACATCTCGGGGGTGAACATCGCCAGGCCGTTGACGTTCGACGCGTGTCCGTCCGCCTCGCCGTTGGTGGTGTACAGCTCCGAGGAGAGCTGCGAACGGTATCCGGGGATCGCCGGATTGTCCGGCGTGCCGGCGAGCGCCTTGTAGAGGACGTCGTCCGGGGTCGGGGTGGCCACCTGCCAGCCGACGCCGTAGAGGAGCAGTTCGGCGGCGGAGTGGTAGTTGATCGCGTACCTGAACCCGACGCGCTTCTCGAAGGCGTCCAGCGCCCGGGTCTCGGGCTCGGACCCCGGGCTCGCGCCGCGGTAGGTCTGGCTGGTGGGGTTGGGGGACGAGCCCTCGTCGTCGTAGCCCCACTTGTAGCCGAAGTTGCGGTTGAGGTCGACGCCGTCGCCCGTGCTGATGACGCCGTCGCCGTTGACGTCCCGCAGGTTCTTGCGCCACAGCCGGTTGTCGGCGCTCTGGAACGTGTAGTCGTAGCCGTCGGGGTTGGCCGAGAGGACGAACCACAGCTCGGTCGTGTCGACGATCCTCTTGACCCGCTTGTCGGTCCTGTAGTGGTCCAGGTAGTAGTGCATCAGGCGCCGGGTCATCTCCGGCGTGATCCACTCCCGCGCGTGCTGGTTGGACATGTAGAGCACGGACGGCTTGGAGCCGTCCTTCGACTTCCTCGCGTTCCCGGTCAGCTTGAGCGCGAGGATGTCCTGGCCTCTGACGGTCCGCCCGATGGACTCGACCTTGGCGAGGCCGGGGTTGGCCTGGGCGGTGCGGAGGATCTCCTGCCGGAGCCCGCCGCTGCCGCTGTACGGGCGGAACACCCCCTGTGCGGCGCCCTCGACCCGGGCCTGTGCCCTGGCCGAGAGGGTGCGCTCGGTGAGGGCGACGCCCTTGTGGCGCAGCTGGGCCGCCTGCTTGTCGGTGAGGTAGACCTCCACCGCGGCCCTGCCGTCGGCGGGTACCCGCTCACCCAGCTCCTGGCCGTCCTGGCCGGCCTCGAGCAGCAGGGGAATCTGTTTGCCGGTGACATCGGCGCGGAAGACCTTGACCTCGTCCGGGTCGGACTTCGCCGGGTTTCCGCTGTGTGCCTGGGCCGTGGGTGCGAGGCTCGCTCCGCCGATGAGAAGCGCGCCGGCAGCGAGGATCGATCTCGCTCTGTGTCTCATGAACCCCCCTGGAGGTGGTCCGCCACAGCGGCGAACAGGTTGCCAGGCTCATGTCACACGATGATCGAGTCAAGAGCGCCGCACGGACACGCACACGCCGGTGCCGACCACCCGATCGGGGGCCGGCACCGGTGAGTTGACGGGGCGTCGGGTCAGCCGGCCAGGTTGTCCGCCAGCTCCTCGCTGAGGTTCGCCTCCGTGCCCGGGATACCGAGGTCGGAGGCGCGCTTGTCGGCCATCGCCAGCAGCCGGCGGATCCGTCCCGCGACCGCGTCCTTGGTCAGCGGCGGGTCGGCGAGCGCGCCCAGCTCCTCCAGGGACGCCTGCTTGTGCTCCATGCGCAGCCGGCCCGCGGCGGCGAGGTGCTCGGGGACCTCCTCGCCCAGGATCTCCAGAGCCCGCTGCACCCGGGCGCCGGCGGCCACGGCGGCGCGGGCCGAACGGCGCAGGTTGGCGTCGTCGAAGTTGGCGAGCCGGTTGGCGGTGGCCCGCACCTCGCGCCGCATCCGGCGCTCCTCCCAGGCCAGCACGGACTCGTGCGCGCCGAGGCGGGTGAGCAGGGCGCCGATCGCGTCGCCGTCCCGGACGACCACCCGGTCCACCGTCCGCACCTCGCGGGCCTTCGCCGCGATCGACAGCCGGCGGGCGGCGCCGACCAGCGCGAGCGCGGCCTCCGGGCCGGGGCAGGTCACCTCCAGGGAGGAGGAGCGGCCGGGCTCGGTCAGCGAACCGTGCGCCAGGAAGGCGCCGCGCCAGGCCGCCTCCGCGTCGCAGGTCGCGCCGGAGACCACCTGCGGGGGCAGCCCGCGGATCGGCCGGCCCCGGCCGTCCACAAGCCCCGTCTGCCGGGCCAGCTGGTCACCGCCGGCGACGACCCGTACGACGTACCGGGAGCCGCGGCGCAGCCCGCCGGGCGCCATCACGATCAGCTCGGAACTGTGTCCGAAGATCTCCAGGATGTCCCGCTTGAGCCGGCGTGCCGCCATCGCGGTGTCCAGCTCCGCCTCGATCACGATGCGCCCGCTCACCAGGTGGAGGCCGCCGGCGAACCGCAGAATGGCGGAAACCTCCGCCTTCCTGCAGCAGGTCCGGGTGACGGGGAGCCGGGAGATCTCGTCCTTCACCGCTGCCGTCATCGCCATGGGCCGATCCTTCCATGCATCCGAAAAATACGGTCGTACGCGGCGGCCAACAGTTCCGGATCGTGCCGGGGTGATCCGTCGGTCCGGGCCACGGGCGCCAGCTCGACCGCGGCTCCCAGCCGCTTGGCGGCTTCGGTGAGCGAGTCACGGTCGGGCACGGCGGCCTCGTCGGCCAGCACCACGTCCAGGGCGAGTTTAGGGGCGTGTCGCCCCAAAACCTCCAAATGACGCTGCGGGGAGAACCCCTCGGTTTCTCCCGGTTGCGGCGCCAGGTTCAAGGAGAGCACCCGGCGGGCCTTCGTCTCCGTGAGCGCGTCCAGCAGCTCGGGGACGAGCAGGTGCGGAATGACCGACGAGAACCAGGAGCCGGGACCGAGCACCACCCAGTCCGCGTCCATGACCGCCGCGACGGCCTCGGGGACGGCGGGCGGGTCGTTGGGCACGAGGTGCACCGACTGCACCTCGCCGGGCGTCAGGGCGACCGTCGCCTGCCCGCGCACCGTGTCCACGTCGTCCGGGCGCTCCGGGTCGTGCCCCTTGACCAGGGCCTGCAGCTCCAGCGGCACGGCGGACATGGGCAGCACCCGGCCGTGCGCGCCGAGCAGCCTGCCGACCAGGTCGAGTGCCTGCACATGGTCGCCGAGCTGCTCCCAGAGGGCGACGATCAGCAGGTTGCCGACCGCGTGCTCGTGCAGGTCGCCCTGGGACTGGAAGCGGTGCTGGATGACCCGGGCCCAGGTCTGCCCCCAGTCGTCGTCCCCGCACAGCGCGGCCAGCGCCTTGCGCAGGTCGCCGGGCGGCAGCACGCCCAGTTCGTCCCGGAGCCGGCCGCTGGAGCCGCCGTCGTCGGCCACGGTGACGACGGCGGTCAGGTCCCCGGTGATCCGGCGCAGCGCGGCCAGCGACGCGGACAGGCCCATGCCGCCGCCGAGCGCGACCACCTTGGGCTGAGTGCCCCGCCGACGGGGCCGGGCCCCGCGGGCCTCGGCCGGGCGGCCGG
>NZ_WWJT01000334.1 GCF_009865385.1 Streptomyces sp. SID486
GGCCGGGGCGGGGGCCGTGTGCGCCGTCGGCGAGGGAGGCGGTGCGAGCGGGGTCGGTGCCGACGGGGGCAGCGTGAGCGGGGGTGACGGATGGGGAGCCGCCTGTGGGTCGCGGGCGGTGTAGGCGGCGGTGGTGGTGGTGTCGGCGGGCGGCCCCGGCGTGGGGGCGTGCCATGTGGGGTGGTGCGGGGGCGAGTGCGGGGACACGTGTGGCACCGCGGGCTGTACCGGAGGCGGTACCCGGGCCGGGTCGGCTACCGGCGGGTGCTGCGGCGGCGGCAGCCGGAAACTACCCGTGTCCGACACGGACCCGGTGTGCGTGGGCGTGTCCGGTTCCGTACCGGCGCCTGTACCCCCGGCACCCGTACCCGTACCAGCAGCGGGCCCGGTACCGGCACCCGTACCCGCGTCGGCATGTGCGCCGGGACCGGCCCCCGTACCGTTCTCCGCGCCGGGACCGGCCTCCGAGCCCGGTCCCGAGCCGGTTCCGGCACCCGGGTACCAGGCCGCCCCCGACCCGGCTCCCGCCCCAGGGTCCTGGCGCGCCCCCGACCCGGCTCCCGCCCCAGGGTCCTGGCGCGCCCCCGACTCGGCCCCTGCCCCCGACTCGGCCCCTGCCCCCGGCCCGGTCCCTGCCCCCGGCCCGGTCTCAGCCCCCAGCCCGGTCCGCGCTCCCGGCCCGGTCCCCGTCCGCGGATCCCGGGGCTTTCGCAGCGTCGTCGACGACGTCGTGCCCGGGATGAGGTCCAAGGAGACGCCGGACGCCTGCCGGAGGGGGCCGTCCGGGGCGAATCCGGGGGGCAGTGGGCCGAGTTGGTCGAAGACCTCGATGAGGTCGTCCTCCGGGCCCGGTGCCGGCAGGAGTTCCGCGGCGCCGGCGAGGGCCTTGCGCGCTCCCGTGGCGGTGCGGAAGCGGTCCGCGGGGTCGGGCTGGAGCAGCGAGGCGACGATCTGCCAGAGCGGTTCCGGAATGCCCGTGGGCGGGCCGGGCGTCCCGTGTTCCAGGAAGTGCCGGACGATCGCCTTGGCGTCGGGCCGGGCACCTTCGAGGAGGTACAGGGCGACCAGGCCGACGGCGAACAGGTCGGCGGGGAAGTCGGGTTCGGCGCCCAGCATCTGCTCGGGGGCGAGGTAACCGGGCGTGCCGACCACGAGGTTGGTCTCCGTCAGCCGGGGCTCGCCGAGCCGCATGGCGATGCCGAAGTCGGACAGCCGCAGTCGCGGCCGGCCCGTACCGGTCGCTTCGAGGAGCACGTTGGCGGGCTTGACGTCCCGGTGCACGACGTCCTCCGCGTGGACGGCGGCTAGCCCGGACAGCAACTGGTCGAGCAGGGTGCACACGAAGGCCGGCGGGAGGGGGCCGTAGTCGCCGACCAGGTGGACCAGCGAGCCGCCGGCGACGAGGTCCATGGTGAACAGGACCTTGTCGTCGTCGGCGGCCCAGCTGGCCGGGGCGAGGACGTGCGGGTGGTCGATGCGCATCCCCTGCTCCCGGACGAAGCGGAGCAGGGAGTGCGCGTCCCGCTGCTGGAGGACCTTGGCGGCCACGTAACGCCGTCGGCGGTGGTCCCAGGCACGCCATACGGCGCCCACGCCCCCGCGTCCGATCGGGTCGGCCAGCTCGTACCGGCCGGCGAAGACCTCACCCATGGCAGCCGCCGCTCCTCCCACTGGCCCCGTGGAGCCCCCCGGGCCCCTTGCCCCCCTCGGCTCCCTCGCTCCCCTCCCTACCCAGGGGACGAGCGGTACGACCCGGCCGGCCCGGCTCCCCCCGTGGAGACAGGCCCCCGGGGGTCAGTTCTGGTGGGACTGGTAGTGCGCGACGGCGTCGGAGGTGCGGCCGGCGCCGTAGACGCGGAGGAACTCCGCGAGTTCGGGATGGCTCGGAGCGAGGGAGTCAGCGGCATCGATGATGTCACCCGCGGCGGCCACCGAGCGGAGCAGTGACTGGATCTCGCGGACCACGCGCTTCACCGTGGGCGCACCGGAACTGCTCGTGGTCTGGGTGGTGTTGTTGAGCACGGAGCCCCCCTGGGACTTCTTGATCTCGTCCATCCGCTCGGTCGCCTCGGCGGCGCTGACGCTGCCGTCCGCGACCTGGGCCGCCAGCTCCTGGAGCAGCTGCACCCGCTGGACCACCGCCGGATTGCCGATCTTCGCGCGCTGGCCGCTCATCAGCTGCGAGAGCATCGGGGCCGACAGGCCGAGGACCGCCGCGAGCCGCGCCTGGTTCAGCCCGAGATCGTCTATGAGCTTACGGAAGAGCGCCCCCAACGGCTCCCCGTACCAGTTCCGCTGCAGCTCCCGCGCTCTGGCGGTGGCTTCCTGCTGTGCGGCATCCATTGCGTCTCCCCATCGCTTCCCCTGAAAACCGCGGTTCGCTGTAGCGAACCACGTCGAGCATCTTACGGAGAGTGGTCATTCGCGGGGACCCCCAATCTTTTTGCGAGATACGGGGGGTGACCCGGTACTCTGGTCTGCGGCACCCGCCGGAACCCACTCGGTCCGGCCGGGAGCTGTTTTCCGGGGCCTTAGCTCAGTTGGTAGAGCGCCGTCTTTGCATGGCGGATGTCAGGGGTTCGACTCCCCTAGGCTCCACAGATCAAATGCCCTCTGAACTGCGAAAAGCAGTGTCGGAGGGCATTTTTCGTGCCCCTCTGCGGGTGCTCCCGTGATCGCCGCGGAAGTCCGGTGCCCGGGCTCCAGCGGGAGTCCAGGTGACCTCCAGAGAACCCGGCGACGCTGTCCAGCGTGGCCGGGGTCCGCCCGGCGCTGCGAACGTGCGATGTGACGGCGGTGAGGGGCATGGCTTTGGGGCCTGAGGCATTCCGCGAGTTCTTCGGATCCGTACCGACGGCCGTCGCGGTGGTGACCACGGTGGGCCCGGACGGCAGACCGCTCGGCTTCACGTGCAACGCGTTCTGCGCGGTGTCCCTGGACCCGGCGCTGCTGCTGGTGTCGGTGGACGAGGGCTCGCGCACGCTGCCCGCGGTGCTCGGCTCGGAGGTCTTCGCGCTGCACCTGCTGTCCGCCGAGGGGGGCGAGGAACTCGCCCGGACCTTCGCGGGGCGCTCCGACTGGAAGTTCGAGGGAGTGGCGTGGCGGCGCGGCGAGACGGTGCCCGACTGCCCCGTGCTCCTCGACGGTGTGCTCGGTCACGCCGAGTGCACCCTGGAGCGGAGTATCCCGGCCGGCGACCACCGGCTGCTCGTCGGGCGGATGGAGCAGGTCCGGATGCGCGAGGAGGCCCGCCCGCTGCTGTACCGGCGGGGGGCCTTCGCCGCGTGGGACGCGGCGCCCGCAGAGATCGCCGCGCGCCCGTGAGCGCCCGGCGCTCAGGCGTGGCAGGCGGGAAGTCCGCCGTGGTACTCGACCATGCGGCGGAACAGCTCGCTCATGTCCACACGGGAGCCGCGGGGCTCGCCCTGTTCCTCGGCGTACGCCCGGAAGAGGTTGGGGACGAGCCGCTCGCCGTCCAGCCACCGCCCGTACCGGCCGAGGTCGGTGCGGCGGGCCAGGGCGACCGGGTCGAGCCCCTCGGCGAGTCCCTGTTTCGCGAGGTCCTGGAGCAGGCGCAGGTATCCCGCGGTCTCGTCGAACACCCCTGGTCCCGCGACCGCCCCGTGGCCGGTGACGACCACCTCGGGCGCGAGGGCGCGCATCGTGTCCAGCGCCTCCAGGGTGCCGGCGACCGAGCCCATGGGGCAGAACGGGGTCACACCGTTCATCACCAGGTCGCCGGTGAACAGGACCCGCTCGGCGGGCAGCCAGACCACCGTGTCGTTGCTGGTGTGGGCCGGCCCCAGGTGCAGCAGTTCGGCGGTCTTGTCGCCGATGTGCAGGGTGAGCCGGTCGCGGAAGGTCAGGGCGGGCGGGACGAGTTCGAGGTCGCCCCACTCCACGTCGGGCCACAGCCCCGTCAGGTGCAGGCCGGCTTCGGCCAGCTCCGTGCGCAGGCGCTCGTGGCCGACGACCACGGCCTCGGGGAAGACGAAGTTGCCGAAGGTGTGGTCGCCGTGGAAGTGGGTGTTGACCAGGACCTGCGGTGCGCTCGGGGCGACAGAGAGCACCGCCGCGCGCAGCGCCCGGGCGCGCGCCTCGGTGGCCGCGGTGTCCACGAGGGCCGCGCGGTCACCCGAGACGATCAGGCCGGCGTTGTTCAGGCACCAGCCGCCGTCGGGCTGTATGTAGGCGAACACGCCGTCGGCGACCTCCGCCAGCTCCGGCCTGCCGTCCCCCGGTCCCCCGGCCGTACGGGCAGTCACTCCGGCAGTCGGTCCGGACATGTGGGCCTCCTCTTCGACATCATGGATCTGGTTCATCGTCGGCTCAGCGACTGGAGCCCGGCTCGAACTCCACCGGCTCCCGGCTCGGACGTACCGCGACCACACTGACCAGCACCCCGCCCAGCACGTGCGTGGCCGTGGTGAGGCGGCCGGTCAGCGGGGTGCCCGCCGCGTCCCGCGGGACCGGCCGGCCCGCCGGGTCGGCGGCGTCCAGGCCGAAGGTGCGGGGCGGGTGGCGCAGTCCCGTGCCCAGCGCTTTGGTGTAGGCCTCCTTGAGGGTCCACAAGCGCAGGAGCTCCGCGTCGCGCGCGGCTCCGCGCAGCCCCCGTGCGTCCAGTCCGGCGCGCTCGTGGGGGGTGCACATCCGGTGCTCCAGGACGGACATGGGGCGGCCCTCGTGTTCCGCGTCGACTCCGACACGGCCGCCGCGGAGGACCGCGACGGCCAGCAGGGACCCGGTGTGGCTGAGGCTGAAGTCCAGCTCCGGCAGGCCGGGGGCGTACGGGCGGCCCAGAGCGGTGCGGGCCAGGCGGACCCGGTCGGGATCGCGGTCGCAGAGCGCGCCGAGGGTGGTGCGGAGCAGCAGCCGGGAGGCCCGGAAACGCCGGCGCATCCGGTCGTCGCGGAACGCCTCGAGACGCTCCGCGTCATCGGGGTGCCCGGGGCGCCGGGCCGCCCGCGCCGCCCATTCCCCGACGGTGCCGTGGACGAGCAGCGGGCGGCCGGGGGCGAGCGCGGGCGGGGTCGGCACGGGCGGCTCAGGCCAGCTGGTCGTGGGTGACCAGGCGGGAGCGGGTGTGCACGCCCTCCTCGGTCACGACCAGGACGTCGTGCACCACACAGCTCGGCGCGATCTCCGGCTTCCCGCCGGGACGGACCGTGACGACCAGGGCGTACACCGTGGAGCGCAGCGAGCCGTCGGCCTGCGGCTCCAGGGCGATGTGGTTGAACCAGTGGCGGCGCTGCACCGGGTCGCCCTCGAAGCGCTCGTGGAACCGCTCCAGTTCCGCGACGATCCCGGCGCGGCCCACGGCCGGCTCGGCGGCGGGGGAGTGCTGGAAGGTGCCGTCCTCGGTGAAGGTGGCGGCGTACTCGGTGAAGCGGCCCCCGTCCAGGGCCTGCATCTGGTGGGCGTAGAAGTGCTGGACCTGGGCGTAGACGTCGGTACGGACTGCGGTGGCGGTCACCGGTTCCTCCAGAGCGCGAGATGGTCGATGCCGCCACCTTCGCCGGGCGGGCTCGAAGGGGCCTCCACTACGGCTTGAGCCCGGCCGACGAGGCCCGGGACGAGACCCCGAGGCACCGGTGCGCTGTCCGAGGCACCGGTGCTGTTCGGGGCGCGCGGCTCGGGTTCGGGTGTGGCGCACCGGTACGCCGGCCGAGGCGGAGGCGGAACCCGGCTTTCCCGTGCGGCGGCCGTGCGGCGGCCGGGCGGCGGGAGGCCGGGCCCGAGGTGTCAGCGGCCCTGGACGCCGGGGGCCGCTTCGGTGGCGTGCCGGAGGGTGGCCAGGCTGTTGCGGCCGAGCGCGTCGCGGAGGTAGGCGCGGGCGTCGGCGAGAGTGGCGTCCGGGCCGAGGACCTCGGTGATGCCGCCCGGGTCGACGGCGACCGTGTGGCGGGCGGTCGCCACCGGTCCCTCGGGGGTCTGCGTGAACGTCCACTCGCCGCTGTGCCCGGACAGCAGCCGCGGGGTGCGCTGCTGCTTGTACGCGATCCACTCGGGCGCCCGGCAGATCCGGGCCGAGCGCGTGGTGTGGGCGGAGCCGTCCGCCGTCACGGTGTCCATCTCCAGCCACTGCACGCCCGGCTCCGGCTCGGTCAGCTCGACCCGGGCCACGTGCGGCAGCAGGTCGGCCCAGCGGTCGGCGCGCTCGATGAAGGTGTAGGCGTCGAGGGCCGCGCCCGCGCCCTGGAGCGGGATCGTGTCGGTGAACGAGAAGACCAGGTCGTCCACGGCGTGGCCGGTCTCCGCGAGGGCGGCGAGGGCACCGAGTTCGCGGGCACTGTTGCGGTCGAGGGCCTCCTCCACGCGGGACACCGCCACGGGGTCGTCGTCCACGACGGTGAACCGGTGACGCAGAACGATCTCGGTGCCGCCGTCGTCCAGCCGCCGGAACAGCCACCCGCCGGACATGGACGTCACGGGCGGCCGGCTGTGCTCCTGGCGGAAGGACACGTAGAGCCGACGCGGATCGAGCACCCGGCGCGAACGCCAGTGCGCGACCTCGCCGTTCACCTCGGCCCAGATCTCGAACCGCTCGGTCCGTCCTTCCCGGGCGAGGTGGCGCACGTGCACGGTCGGCTCGAACACGGCGGGCCACCGCGTCACGTCGGCGACCAGCGCGTACAGCGCCTCGGCCGGTGCGGCGACCGTCACGGTGTGCTCACTGCGGTGAACGGTGGGGAAGGCGGCGGTCTGGGCCATGGGACGTACTCCTTCGGCGGGTTCGGGCACAGGCGGGCGCGGGGGCACGCACCGGAGTGCGTGCCCCCGCGGCGTGGTGACGGCCGTCAGGCGGCTTCGGCCACCGTGGCGTTGACGAGGTCCAGCAGCAGGCGGGGGGTGAGTTCCTCGTTGACGTCGTCGTCCGAGAGCGAGACGCCGAACTCGCGTTCGATGCGGGAGGCGCTCTCCATGAGGGCGAGGGAGTCGTAGCCGAGGTCCTCGAAGGTGACGTCGAGGATGTCGCCGGAGAGGTCGACGCTGTCGTCCTCCCCCGCGCAGGCGACGAGGATGGTGCGCAGGGCGTCGAGGGTCAGCTGGGCCATTTCCGTGTCTCCTTGGACGAGGTCAGGGGCGGGGGGTGGTGAGGACGACGGCCGAGTTGAAGCCGTGCCGGCCGCGGGCGAGCACCAGGGCGGTGTCCAGGGCGGCCGTTCGGGGTTCACCGGTCACCAGGTCGATGCCGTACGTGTCGGGCACCCGGGCGGTCCGGCCGCTCGCCGGGATGACCTGGTCGCGCAGGGCGAGCAGGGCCGCCGCGACGTCGACGGGGCCGCCGCCGGCACACAGCCGTCCGGTGAGGGCCTTGGGCGCGGTGACCGGGACGCCGCGCGGGCCGAAGAGCCGGACGAGCGCATCGGCCTCGGCCCGGTCGAGCTCCGGGACGCCCGCGCCGTCGGCGAACACCACGGAGACGTCGGAGGGCGTCAGACCCGCTTCGGCGAGGGCGAGGTGGGCGGCGCGGCCCAGAGCCGGCGGGCGCCCGGTACCGGGTGCCGGGTCGAACGTCGCGGCGTAGCCGGCGATCTCGCCGTAGATCCTCTCCGCTCGGCGCTCGCGCGCGGAGTCGGCGTCCTCGACGATGAGGACGGCGCCTCCCTCGCCCGGCACATGGCCGGAGGCATCGGCGTCGAAGGGCAGATACGCGCGCTCCGGGTCGGTGACCGTGGACACCAGGCCGCCGGCGAGCTGCGAGGTGAAGCCCCAGGGGTCGAGCGCGGAGTCCACGCCGCCGCTGAGCACCAGCCGGGTGCCGCGGCGCACCGTGCGCCGGGCGTGCCCGATCGCGTCGAGCCCGCCGGCCTGTTCGCCGACCAGAGCGGCGCTGGGACCGCGCATCGCGTTGCGGATGGAGATCTGGCCGGTGTTGACGGCGTAGAACCACGCGAACGACTCGTACACGCTGACGTACTCGGGGCCCTGGCTCCACAGCTTGTGGAACTCGCGGTGGGTGAAGTCGAAGCCGCCCTGGGCGGTCGAGGTGACGACGCCCAGGTCGTAGTCCTCGAAGCCGGAGTCGGGGCCCACGCCCGCGTCGGCCAGTGCCCAGTCGGCGGCGGTGAGGGCGTACCGGGTGGAGATGTCGGTCTGCGGAAGCAGCCGGCCGGGCAGGTGCTCGGACGCGTCGAAGTCGGTGATCTGCCCGGCCAGCCTGGACGGGTAGCGCGAGGCGTCGAAACGGGACAGTTCGCCGATGCCGTTCTCACCGGTCAGCAGCGACTTCCAGTAGCGCTCGGTGCCGAGGCCGCCGGGTGCGACGACGCTGATGCCGGTGACGACGGCACGTTTGTGGGAACGGCTGCTCACGCGGCCACCTCCGGGCGGTGCAGGACCATGGCGCTCTGGAAACCGCCGAAGCCGCTGCCCACGGTGAGCACCGTGTCGACGCGCTGCTCGCGCGCGGTGAGCGGCACGTAGTCCAGGTCGCACTCGGGATCGGGTGTGTGCAGGTTCGCCGTCGGCGGTACGACGTTGTGCGCGATGGCCAGGACCGACGCGGCGATCTCGATGGAACCGATCGCGCCGAGCGAGTGGCCCACCATCGACTTGATGGAGCTGACCGGCACGGCGTAGGCGTGCTCACCGAGGCTGCGCTTGAACGCGGCCGTCTCGTGGCGGTCGTTCTGCCTGGTGCCGGAGCCGTGCGCGTTGACGTAGTCGACGGCGGTGCGGTCCAGACGGGCCTCGTCGAGGGCGGCCCGGATGGACTCGGCCATCTCGCGGCCGTCCTTCTTCAGACCGGTCATGTGGTAGGCGTTGCAGCGGGTGGCGTAGCCGCCGACCTCGGCGTAGATGTGCGCGCCGCGCCGCTTGGCGGCCTCGTAGTCCTCCAGGACGAACATGGCGGCGCCCTCGGCCAGGACGAAGCCGTTGCGGGTGCCGTCGAAGGGCCTGGACGCGTGTTCCGGGTCGTCGTTGCGGGGCGTCGTCGCCTTGATGGCGTCGAAGCACGCGACCACGATCGGCGATACCGGTGTGTCGGCGGCACCCGCGACCACCACATCGGCACTGCCCTCGCGGATCAGCTGCACCGCGTAGCCCACCGAGTCCAGGCCGGAGGTGCAGCCGTCGGACACCATGGTGACCGGGCCCTCGGCGCCGGCCGCCCAGGCGACCTCGGCGGGCATGACGCCCGGGCTGAGGTAGTCGAACATGTACGGCGACAGGTGCGCCGGGTCCACCAGCCACTCGCGGCCGGCGTCCGACATCACCAGGTACTCGTTCTCCAGGCTGGTCGCCGAGGCGACGGCGCTGCCCAGGGCGACGCCGATCCGCGACGGGTCGAGGGCGCCGGTGTCCAGTCCGCTGTCGGCCATCGCGTCCCGGGTGCAGGCGACGGCGAACTGGGTGGCGCGGTCCATGCGCCGTACCTCCCGCGGCGAGAAGCCCTCGGCGGCGGCGTCGAAGTCGACCTCGCCCGCGATCCGGGAGCGGAAGGGGGAGGCGTCGAAGAAGCTGATGGGCCGGGTGGCCGTGCGGCCGGCGGTGAGCAGGTCCCAGAACTCCTTCGTCCCCGAGCCGCCAGGGGCGCGCACCCCGACCCCGGTGATCACTACGCGCCGGGTCACCGTCGTCCTCCTGTACTGCTGGGCATCGCGTGGGGCTCCTTTCGCCCGCCGTACCTCACTGACACCCCGGCACACTCCCCGGCCCTGCTCGAGAGCGGCTCGCGGACGGATGGGGCGGCCCGGGTGACGAGCGGGGGCCGGTGTGCCGGGGTGCGGTGAGAGCGGGCGGGCCCCGTTCCTCTCCATCCGGTTTCCAGCCCCGCTCGAGCGCGCGCGGCGACGCTCTGGCGGGGCGCGGCAGGACGACGCCCCATCCGGCCCCCACCCCACCCGAGGGAGACGAGCGGTAATGACGACGGCGACAGCGACGGCCACGGCACCTTCCGCCACCGCAGCGAAGCCGGTGGCGCTGGTGACCGGTGCCACCAGCGGCATCGGTCTGGCGATCGCCCGGCGGCTGGCCGCTCTCGGCGCACGCACCTTCCTGTGCGGCCGCGACGAGGAACGGCTCGCCCGGACCATCGAGGAGCTGCGGGCGGAGGGGTACGACGTCGACGGCACCGTGTGCGACGTCGCCGACCAGGCCCAGATCCGCGCCTTCGTGGCCGCGGCGGTGCAGCGGTACGGCACGGTCGACATCCTGGTGAACAACGCCGGCCGCAGCGGCGGCGGCGCCACCGCCGAGATCCCGGACGAACTCTGGCTCGACGTCATCCAGACCAACCTGACCAGTGTCTTCCTCATGACGAAGGAAGTGCTCAACGCCGGCGGCATGCTGGCCAAGAAGCGCGGCCGGATCATCAACATCGCCTCCACCGGGGGAAAGCAGGGCGTCGTGCACGCCGTGCCGTACTCCGCGTCCAAGCACGGTGTCGTCGGCCTGACCAAGGCGCTCGGCCTGGAGCTGGCCCGTACCGGCATCACGGTGAACGCGGTGTGCCCCGGCTTCGTCGAGACCCCGATGGCCGAGCGGGTGCGCGAGCACTACGCGGGCATCTGGCAGGTGTCCGAGGAGGAGACCTTCGACCGCATCACCAACCGGGTGCCGCTCGGGAGGTACGTGGAGACCCGCGAGGTCGCCGCGATGGTCGAGTACCTCGTCGCGGACGACGCCGCGGCGGTCACCGCGCAGGCGCTGAACGTCTGCGGCGGACTGGGCAACTACTGATGGCCGCCGAAGCGCCGCAGGCGCCCGTCGCGCTGGTCACCGGATCCTCCTCCGGCATCGGGCAGACCGTCGCCCGGCGGCTGGCCGCCGACGGCTACCGCGTGGTCGTCAACTCGGCCCGCTCCGTGGAGGACGGCGAGAAGACGGCCGCCGCGCTGCCCGACGCCCTCTACGTCCGGGCCGACGTCTCCGACGAGGCGGAGGCCCGCCGTCTGGTGGACACCGCCGTCGGGCACTACGGCCGGCTGGACGTCCTGGTCAACAACGCCGGGCGGACGCGCGCCATCCCGCACGCCGACCTGGCCGCCGCCACCCCCGAGGTGTGGCGGGAGATCCTCGGCCTGAACGTGATCGGTACCTGGCAGACGACCGTCGCCGCGATGCCGCACCTCTCCCGGTCGGGAAGCGGCGCCGTGGTCAACGTGTCCTCGATCGCGGGCAGCCGCCCGGCCGGCAGCTCCATCCCGTACGCGGTGAGCAAGGCGGCCATCGAGCACATGACCCGGCTCCTGGCCCGCACGGTGGGACCGGCCGTCCGGGTCAACGCGGTCGCACCGGGGCTGATCGAGACGCCGTGGACGCAGAACAGCGACTTCTTCGCGCCGATCGCCGAGCACGTGCGGCAGACCACGCCGCTGCGCCGGACGGGCCTGCCGGAGGACGTCGCGGACGCCGTGCTCGGGCTGGTCCGGGCCACGTACACCACCGGGCAGGTACTGCTGGTGGACGGTGGCGCCCACCTCCTGTGAGTCCGGCCGTCGGCCGTCCCGCGTCCTCACACCCCCTTTCACCCACCTGTCCCGAGGAGTCAGACCGTGCGGCTCGCCGTGAACCTCGTCCACCAAGGCGCCGGTGAACTCGCCCGCGCCGCCGAGCGGCTGGGGTATGCCGCCGTCCTCGCCCCGGAGGGCTACCGGTCCGACGCGGCGAGTGTCCTCGGCCTCGTGGCGGGGACGACCGAACGCATCGCGCTGATCTCGGGCGTGATGCAGATACCCGGCCGCCCGCCCGCCATGGCCGCGCTGACCGCCGCCACGCTCGACTCCCTGAGCGGCGGCCGGTTCCGGCTCGGCCTCGGGGTGTCCAACCCCGACGTGTCCGTGGGCTGGTACGGCGTGCCGTTCACCCGGCCGCTGGACCGGACACGGGAGTACGTCGACATCGTCCGGCGCGCCCTCGAGGGCGGTCCAGTCACCCACCAGGGCACCCACTTCGAGGTCGGAGGCCCCGCGCCGCTGCACCTGCTGACCGAGCGGCGCCCCGGCCGGCTGCCGGTGCTTCTCGCGGCGGTCGGCCCGCGCAACCTGCGGCTCGCGGGTGAGATAGCGGACGGCTGGCTCGGTGTCTTCACCTCGCCGGAGGCCGTGGACCGGTCCGTCGCCGAGATCCGCAAGGGCCGCGGCACCGGCGACCTCGAGGGCTTCGAAGTGCTGCCCAGCCTGCCCACGGCCGTCGCGGACACCGCGGAGACGGCGGCGGACATGCTGCGTGGCCAGTACGTGTACCTGATGGGCATCGGAGACCCGGACCGCAACTTCTACTGCCAGATGGCGCGATCGATGGGGTACGAGGCCGAGACGGCCGCCTTCCTGGACCGGCTCGGCGCGGGAGACCGCGCGGGCGCCGGAGCCGCACTACTGCTCCAGCACCCACTCCATGTCGGAGACCTTCTGGACGCTGAAGCCGAGCACCCCGAGCCCCTTCTTCGCGGCCATGGCGTACGACGGCGGGGAGCCGGCCGCGTACCACATCGCCGGATGCGACTTCCCGTACGGCTTCGGCAGCACCTTCCGGGGCGGCAGCTGCCAGTGCTTGCCCTGGAACCCGGCGTACTCGTCCTGGAGCCACATCTTCGGGAACTCGGCGATCGTCTCCTCCCAGATCTCCTTCGTGTGGTTCATGTCGGTGATGCCGGGCAAAAAGCCGAGGATCTCGTGCGACCCGGCACCGCGCCCGCTGCCGAACTCGAAGCGCCCCTCGCTGAGGTGGTCGAGCATGGCGACCTTCTCGGCCACCTTCACCGGGTGGTTGACCTGGGCCAGCGGGTTGAAGATCCCGGAACCCAGGTGGATCCGCTCGGTCGCGTGGGCGAGGTAGCCGAGGAAGACGTCGTTGGCGGACAGGTGCGAGTACTCCTCCAGGAAGTGGTGCTCGGAGGCCCAGGCGTACTTGAAGCCGGACTTGTCCGCCTGGATGACGTACTCGGTCTCCTCCATCAGCGCCTTGTGCTCGGCAAGCGGGTCGGTCTCGGCCCGCTTGCCGACGTATCCCTGTACAAAGAGCCCGAATTCCACGGCGGTTCACCGTCCCCAAGTCTTTTTCTGACATACCGTCAGACAGGTTGTCGGCCGACTGTGGCACCGGCCGCCGCGGCCGTCAATAGCTGACGGCTCGTCAGATGATGCTGACGCCGGCCAGCCAGCCGCCGTCGATCACGAACGGCTGCCCGGTGATGTACGAGGAGTCGTCCGAGGTCAGGAAGAGGGCGAGCCGGGCCACCTCCTCCGGCTGCCCGACCCGGCCGAGCGGCACGAGCCTGCGGTACAGCTCGTCCAGCGCTCGGCTCGTCTCCGCCGGGTCGGCGTCCGGGTCCAGCCGGGCCGGGTTCGACATCGCGGTGTCGACGGCGCCCGGACAGATCGCGTTGACCCGGATCCCCCGGTCCGCCAGCTCCAGCGCGGCCACCCGGGTCAGCCCGAGCACGGCGTGCTTGGTCGCGGCGTACGCGCCCACGGCCGCCATACCGGTCAGCCCCGTGTACGAGGCGGTGTTCACGATCGTGCCGCCGTCCGTCAGCTCGGGCGCGACGGCCTTGATGCCCAGGAAGCAGCCGACCTGGTTGACCTGCACGACCTGCATGAACTCCGCCAGGGGGGTGTCCACGAGGGCGTTGAAGCGCAGGATGCCCGCGTTGTTGACCAGCCCGTCGATCCGCCCGTACGCCTCCTTGACGGTCCCGACGGCCTCCCGCCAGCCGTCCTCGCTGCCCACGTCCAGATGCACGTACCGTGCGCCGATCTCCTTGGCCAGCGCCTCCCCCCGGTCGTCCAGCACGTCGGTGACGACGACCCGCGCGCCCTCCGCCCGGAACAGCCGCGCCTCCTGCTCGCCCTGCCCGCGTGCCGCCCCGGTGACGACCACGACCCGCCCGTCCAGCTTGCCCATACCGCCTCCTCAGTCCAGCCGGGGCGCGACCTCCACCCCGAACACACCGATCTGGTCGATCAGTTCGGCCCGGCTCCGGCTGCGGAACCGCACCTGGATCTGGTCCACACCCAGCGCCCGGTACGCGCGCAGCGACTCGGCGATCTCCTCCGGCGTCCCGGTGAGCGTGCGTCGTCCCACGTCCCAGCCGGGCCGGCCCACGTACAGCGGCTCGGCGATGGCACCGACCGTGAACGGCCCGCCGGCCCCGGCCTCCTCGCGCAGCCGCCGGATGCGGGCGACCTGCTCGGCCAGCCGGTCCCGGGGATCACCCTGCGGCAGCCAGCCGTCGCCCTTCAGGGCGGCCCGGCGGACGGCGGCGGGCGAGGAGCCGCCGACCCACACGGGGACGTGCGGCTGTGCCGGGCGGGGCCGCTGGCCGAGCCCGGCGAAGTCGTAGCGCTCGCCGTGGTGCTCGGGGAACTCCTCGGGCCCGAGGGCGGCCCGCAGCGCGTCGATCACCTCGTCGAGTACGGCCCCGCGCCGCTCGAAGTCCGCCCCGAGCGCCTCGAACTCCTCCCGCACGTGCCCGGCCCCCACGCCGAGGACCAGCCGGCCGCCGGAGAGGTGGTCGAGGGTGGCGTACTGCTTGGCGGTCACGAGCGGATGGCGCAGCCCGACGACGGCGACATGACTGAGCAGCCTGGCCCGCTCGGTGACGGCGGCGAGGTGGGCCAGGGTGGCGACCGGGTCGTACCAGACCGTGCTCATGGCCGGGGCGAGGCGGCGGGGGACGGCGACGTGGTCGCAGCAGGCGAGGTACGCGAACCCCGCGGCGTCGGCCGCGCGGGCGACGGCGACCAGGTCCTCCGGCCCGGCCCCGGCCTCCCACGGCTCGGCGTAGAGGGTGCTCTGGGACTGGACGGGCAGCTGGATGCCGTACGCCAGGCGGCTCACCGCCACAGCCCTTGCGGCGTGAGCCCGAGCAGGTCGATGGCGTTGCCCCGGACGATCCGCTCGACCACGTCGGCCGGCAGGTGCCCCATCTGGGCCTCGCCGACCTCGCGGGACTTGGGCCAGGTGGAGTCGGAGTGCGGGTAGTCCGTCTCGTACAGCACGTTGCCGACGCCAATGGCGTCCAGGTTCCTGAGCCCGAAGGCGTCGTCGAAGAAGCAGCCGTAGACGTGCCCGGCGAACAGCTCGGACGGCGGCCGGGTCACCTTGTCGGCGACCCCGCCCCAGCCGCGGTTCTCCTCCCACACCACGTCCGCGCGCTCCAGGACGTACGGGATCCACCCGATCTGGCCCTCGGCGTACATGACCTTGAGGTTCGGGAAACGCTCGAACTTGCCGCTCATCAGCCAGTCGACCATCGAGAAGCAGCAGTTGGCGAAGGTGATGGTGGAACCGACGGCGGGCGGGGCGTCGGCGGAGGTGGAGGGCATCCGGCTGCTGGAGCCGATGTGCATGGCGACGACCGTGCCGGTCTCGTCGCAGGCCGCGAGGAAGGGGTCCCAGTCGTCGGTGTGCACGGACGGCAGCCCGAGGTGCGGGGGTATCTCGGAGAAGGCGACGGCCCGGACGCCCCGTTCGGCGTTGCGGCGGACCTCCGCCGCCGCCAGTCCGGCGTCCCACAGCGGGATGAGGGTGAGCGGTATGAGCCGCCCGTGTGCTTCGGGCCCGCACCACTCCTCCACCATCCAGTCGTTGTAGGCGCGGACGCAGAGCAGGGCGAGGTCCCGGTCGGCGGCCTCGGTGAAGGTCTGGCCGCAGAACCGGGGGAAGGTCGGGAAGCACAACGCCGACTGGACGTGGTTGACGTCCATGTCGGCGAGCCGGGCGGCCACGTCGTAGGACCCGGCGCGCATCTGCTCGTAGGTGATGACCTCGAGCCTGACCTCGTCCCTGGCGCAGCCGACGGCCGTGTCCAGGCGGGTGAGCGGCCGGCGCAGGTCCCCGTACACCCACCAGTCGCCGAGCGGTCCGTCCGTACCGCCCGGCTCGCCCATGACGGGCCTGAACCGCCCGCCGAGGAAGGTCATCTCCTTCAGCGGCGCGCGCACGACGCGGGGTCCGTCGTCCCGGTGCTTCCTCGGCAGCCTGTCCTGCCACACGCCGGCGGGCTCGACGGTGTGGTCGTCGACGGAGATGATCCGCGGGAACTGTGTGGTCTCCATGCCGTTCACGGTAGCGCCAATCTGACGGTCCGTCAGCTGTTGATTCGGGCAACCGGGATGCGAAGACCGTGTGAGGGCCTTGTGGACCACGACTCACGCCCTGTGATCGGCGTCTCGCACGGCTGACGCAACCGCCCGGAACAAGGCAAACTGACGGAGTTGTTCGTGATGCCGAGGGGGACGAACGCATGGACGGTGGGCCGCGAGTACCCGAGCAGCGGCGTGCGGGCTCCGGGGCCACCGCGGAGTCCGGCCCGCTGCGCTTCGGCGTGCTCGGTCCGGTGCGGGCCTGGCGCGGCGACGCGACGCTCAGCACGGGCTCCCCCCAGCAGCGGGCCCTGCTGGCCGCCCTGCTGCTGCGGGAGGGCCGCACGGCCACGGCGGGGGAGCTGATCGACGCGCTGTGGGGGTCCGAGCCGCCGTCCCAGGCCCTGGCGGCGGTCCGCACGTACGCCTCCCGGCTGCGGAAGGTGCTCGACCCCGGGGTCCTGGTCAGCGAGTCCGGCGGCTACGCGGTGCGCTCGCCGGGCGAGGGCGCGCTGGACCTCACGGTCGCGCAGGACCTGGCGGCGGACGCGGAGAAGGCCCGCGGAGCCGGGGACCTGGGCCGGGCCCGGACCCTGCTGAACCAGGCCCTCGGCCTGTGGGACGGCGAGCCGCTGGCCGGTGTCCCCGGCCCCTACGCCGAGGGCCAGCGGGCCCGGCTGGAGGAGTGGCGCCTCGGCCTCCTGGAGTCGCGCCTGGACCTGGACCTGGAGCAGGGCTGCCACGCCGAGGCGGTCTCGGAACTGACGGCCCTGACGGCGGCGCACCCCCTGCGGGAGCGGCTGCGCGAACTGCTGATGCTCGCGCTGTACCGCAGCGGCCGGCAGGCGGAGGCGCTCGCCGTGTACGCCGACACCCGCCGGCTGCTGGCCGAGGAACTCGGCGTGGACCCGCGCCCCGGCCTCCGCGAGCTCCAGCAGCGCATCCTCCAGGCCGACCCCGCCCTGGCGGAACCCTCCGCCCCCGTGGCGGAGTCGCCGGCCGCCCCCGTCCGCCCCGCCCAGCTCCCCGCCTCCGTACCGGACTTCACCGGCCGCTCCTCCTTCGTGTCCGAGCTGAGCGACGTGCTGTCCTCCGCGTCGGAGACGGAGGGCCGGGTGATGGCGGTCTCGGCGCTGGCCGGGATCGGCGGTGTGGGCAAGACGACCCTCGCCGTCCACGTCGCCCACCGGGCCCGCCCCGCGTTTCCCGACGGCCAGCTCTACGTCGACCTCCAGGGCGCCGGCCCGCGCCCGGCGGAGCCGGAGACGGTGCTCGGGTCCTTCCTGCGCGCCCTGGGCACGGCGGACACGGCGATCCCCGACTCCCTGGAGGAACGGGCCGCCCTGTACCGCTCGGTCCTGGACGGCCGCCGGGTCCTGGTCCTGCTGGACAACGCCAAGGACGCGGCCCAGGTCCGCCCGCTGCTGCCCGGCACGGAGGGCTGCGCGGCCCTGGTCACCTCCCGGGTCCGGATGCTGGACCTGGCCGGGGCGCATCTGGTCGACCTGGACGTCATGTCCCCCGAGGAGGCGCTCGCCCTGTTCACGAAGATCGTGAGCGAGGAGCGGGTGGCGGCGGAACGGAAGGCGGCCCTGGACGTCGTCGCGGCCTGCGGCTTCCTTCCCCTGGCGATCCGTATCGCCGCGTCCCGCCTGGCGGCCCGCCGCACCTGGACGGTCTCGGTGCTGGCCGCGAAGCTCGCCGACGAACGCCGCCGCCTGGACGAGCTCCAGGCGGGCGACCTGGCGGTGAAGGCGACCTTCGAACTGGGCTACGGCCAGCTGGAACCGCCCCAGGCGCGGGCCTTCCGCCTGCTGGGCCTGGCCGACGGCCCCGACATCTCCCTCGCCGCGGCGGCCGCGGTCCTGGACCTCCCCCCGGAGGACACGGAGGACCTGCTGGAGTCCCTGGTGGACACGTCCCTCCTGGAATCGGCGGCCCCCGGCCGCTACCGCTTCCACGACCTGGTACGCCTCTACGCCCGCTCCTGCGCGGAACGCGACGAGGAACCGGAGAGGGAGCGGGAGGAAGCGATGTCGCGACTGCTGGACTTCTATCTGGCGACGACGGCCGGCGTGTACGCGATCGAACGGCCGGGGGACCGGCTGGTGGACGACCTGGAAGCGACCGAATATCCGGGGCTGTCGTTCACGGAAGCGACGGCGGCACTCGACTGGTTGTACAACGAGGCCGCGCCCCTGCTTGCGTGCGTGCGGCAGTCGGCGGGGACCGAGCGACTGCGCCGGGGCGTCGACCTGCTCTGGGCGGCCAAGGACCTGACCGAGTCCGGGGCCAACTCCCATCAGTACGAGGCGACGGCCCGCGCGATGTGTGAGGCCACCAGGACGGCGGGTGACACCCGGGCCGAGGGAAGGGCGCGCACCGTGCTCACCGATGTCCTGCTCGTGTCCGGGCGCATTCAGCAGGCGGAGGAAGAGGCTCGCACGGCGATGAGCCTGGCGGAGGGCGTGGGCGACTCGACCGCCACGTGCTGGGTGGCCAACAACCGGGGGCTGATCTGCCTTCATCAGCGGCGCTACGCGGACGGCCGGGCATACTTCGACCAGGCAATCGACGGTTTCCGGGCCATCGGCAACCGCCCGGGGGAAGCGTCCGCCCTGTCCAACCTCTCCCGGGCGCAACTCGGGGCAGGCGACACCTCCGAGGCCGTCGCGATCGCCATGCGCGGACTCGCTGTGTACGTCAGCCTGGGCCGCACCATGCGCCTGGCCAACGGCCACTTCGCCGTGGGCGTGGCCCTTTCGCAGGCAGGGCGGCACAAGGAGGCGCTCTCCCAGTTCTCCGAGGCCCGTGACATCTTCAGCGGACATCGCCAGCGGCTGTGGGAAGGTGCCACCAACTTCCGTATCGCCGAAGTGCACATGGCTACCGGAGAGGCCGCCTCGGCCGCTCAACACGCCGAACAGGCCCTGGCGCTCGGCTGCATCGGCGGAGACCGGATGCGGGGTAACGTCCTGACGTTGCTCGGGCGAGCCCTGTCCGCCCTGGGCCAGGCCGACCGCGCGAGGGCCTGCTGGCGGGAGGCGCTCAACCTCTATGAGCAGAACGGGGCGGCGGAAGCCGAGGAGGTCCGGGCCCTGCTCGACACGACGTCCGCGACCTGAGACGCCGGCAATCACACCCGTCGGCAGGCCCGTTCAGCATTCGTTTATCTCCACGCGGGATGCTCATACCCGTCAGACCATCGCGCCGGGGGGTCGATGGTCCGCTGGAGCCTTCACCGGTTAGTGTGCGGGCTCCGAACGCCCGTCCGGCAGCCCTCGGGGGAGCTACCAGACGGGCGTTCCTGACTCCTCACCACAGCGAAGGAAGCATGATGAGCGACACGAAGAAGGCCGCCGACGCCAAGCCCCTGGACAATCACATGCCCAGTGAGCCTGTCGCCGACGAGAAGGTCGGCACGCTCGACGACCACGGGCCTGCCGAGACGGCCCTGGACGCCGTCAAGACCATGGACAACCACATGCCGGCTCCGCCCGCCCTGGGTCTGGACGCCAAGTAGACCCGTAGGCCTTCCGTTCCGACGGGGACCGGCCGCGGCGGCGCCGAGGGGGAGCCGCCGCGGCCGAGGCGTGTCCGCGCACCTGCCGCGCGGGCCGCGCCCGCGAGGGGCCGGCGGGTTCGCTCCGCCGCTGGGCGGCGTCCGTCGGCCCGGTCTCGTCTCACCCGCTCTCCCGCAGCACCCCCTTCACCACCTTCCCGCTGGCGTTCCTCGGTAGTTCCCCCACGAACCGCACCGTCCTCGGGACCTTGTAGTTCGCCATCTCGCGGCGGGCCCAGGCGATGAGGTCGTCGGACGTGAGCGGTGAGCCCGGTCTGCGGACCACGAACGCTCTGCCGACCTCGCCCAGGCGGGCGTCCGGGGTGCCGATGACCGCCGCGTCCGTCACGTCCGGGTGGAGCAGCAGCAGTTGCTCTATCTCCGCCGGGTAGGCGTTGAATCCGCCGACGATGAACATGTCCTTGATGCGGTCGGTGATACGCAGGTTGCCCGTCTCGTCCAGGACGCCCACGTCCCCCGTGTGCAGCCAGCCGTCCGCCGAGATCGTCTCCGCGGTCGCCCCGGGGTCGTCGTAGTAGCCCTGCATGACGTTGAAGCCCCGGACCAGCACCTCCCCCGGTGTGCCGGGCGGCAGCGGGGTGCCCGAGGGGTCCGTCACCCGCACCTCCGTGCCGGGGATGGCCCGGCCGGAGGTGGAGGAGATCACCTCGGGGTCGTCGCCGCGTCGGCACATCGTCACGATGCCGGACGCCTCCGAGAGGCCGTAGGCCGTGAGGACCGTGCCGACGCCCAGTTCGCCGCGCAGGCGTTCCACCAGTCGCAGCGGGACCACCGCCGCTCCCGTCACCACGAGCCGCAGCGCCGAGAGGTCGTGGGTGCCGCGCGCCGGGTGGTCCAGGAGCTGCTGGTGCAGGGTCGGCGGGCCCGGCAGGACCGAGATCCGTTCCGCCGCCATGTTCGCCAGGGCCGTGTTCACGTTGAACACCGGCTGCGGGATCATCGCCGCCCCGCGCATCAGGCAGGCGATCACCCCGGCCTTGTAACCGAAGGTGTGGAAGAAGGGGTTGACGATGAGGTAGCGGTCCGTGTGGTCCAGGCCCGCCAGGTCCGCCCAGATCTCGTACGCGCGCAGGGTCTGGCCGTGGGTGACCACCGCGCCCTTGGGGCGTCCCGTCGTGCCCGAGGTGTAGGTGATGTCGGAGAGGGAGGTGCCGCGCAGCTGTGCGGCGCGCTCCCGGACTTCGGCCGGTGGCCGGCCTTCGCCCTCGGCCAGGAAGTCCTTCCAGGTGCGGAAGTCCGCCGGCGCGTTCTCCGACAGGACCACCACCTGTTCCAGTTCCGGCAGTCCGGGCAGCGGGCCGCGGCCGGCGGCCGCCCCCTCGCCGGCGGCCCGGCGCAGGGAGGCGACGTACGACGTGCCCAGGAAGGTGCCCGTCACGAACAGCAGCCGGGTCCCGCTGCGGCGCAGTACGTCCGCCGCCTCGGCCCCCTTGAAGCGGGTGTTCAGCGGGACGAGGACCGCGCCCGCCGTGACGGCGCCGAGGGCCGCGACGATCCACTCCAGGCTGTTGGGGGCCCAGACGGCGACCCGGTCGCCCACCTGGATCCCGTGGGCCAGACAGGCGGCCGCCGCGCGGTCGACGCGGGCGCCCAGTTCGGCGTAGGTGATCCTCGTGCGGCCGTCGGCCACGGCCTCCGCGTCCGCGTACCGCTCGGCGGCCGACCGCACCAGTTCCGGGATGGTGTCCCACTCGATCACGGTCCAGCCTCCGCAGATGAGCAGCCGATTACTGACTGACCGTCAGATTAGCTGTAACCTGACGGCCTGTCAGGAGAGGGGGCAGCAACATGGCAGGACCAGGGATCAAGGACGCCACCGCCATCGTGGGGATCGGGCAGACCGCCTTCGCCAGGCACCTCGCCGAGGACGAGAAGACGCTCGCCTGCCGGGCCGTACTCGCCGCGCTCGACGACGCGGGGATCGCGCCCGCCGAGGTCGACGGCCTCGCGTCCTACACCATGGAGGAGACCGACGAGGTCGAGCTGGCGAAGGCCGTCGGGTTCGGCGACCTGACCTTCTTCAGCAAGGTGGGCTACGGCGGGGGCGGGTCCTGCGCCACCGTCGCGCAGCTCGCCGCCGCCATCGCCGCCGGGCAGGCCACCGTGGGGGTCGCCTGGCGTTCCCGGAAGCGGGGCAGCGGGAAGCGGCCGTGGACCGACACCGCCGTGCAGCTGCCGACTCCGGCCCAGTGGACCCGGCCCTTCGGGCTGCTCCGGCCGGCCGACGAGATAGCCATGCTGACGCGGCGCTACATGCACGAGTACGGCGTCAGCCGGGATCACCTGTTCAACGTGGCGCTGGCCTGCCGCAACCGCGCCAACCAGAATCCGGCCGCCGTCATGTACGACCGCCCGCTCACCCGCGAGATGTACATGACCTCGCGGTGGATCAGTGAGCCGCTGTGCCTGTACGACAACTGCCTGGAGACGGACGGGGCCCTCGCCTGCGTGGTCGTCGGCCGCGAGCGGGCGCGGGACTGCGCCACGAGACCGGTGTACGTCCACTCCGCCGCACAGGGGCTGCCCGCCCAGCACCACGGCATGGTCAACTACTGGAACGACGACCCGCTCACCGGCCCCGCCTGGACCGCCGCCCGGCACCTGTGGAAGCACGCCGACCTCACGCCGCAGGACGTCGACGTGGCGCAGATCTACGACGCCTTCACCGCGCTGATCCCGCTGTCCCTGGAGGGCTACGGCTTCTGCGCGCGCGGGGAGGGGGGCGCCTTCACCGAACAGGGCGCCCTGGAGATCGGCGGACGGCTCCCGGTCAACACCGGCGGGGGCGGGCTCAGCGAGGGGTACGTGCACGGCTTCAACCTCGTCAACGAAGGGGTGAAGCAGCTGCGCGGCACCAGTACCGCGCAGGTCCCCGGGGCCACCACCTGCCTGGTCACGGCCGGTGAGGGTGTGCCCACCTCCGCCCTGCTGCTGAGGAGCTGACCGGCATGCTGAGTCCCGTCACCGACACCGACGGCGCGCCCTTCTGGGAGTACGCGGCCCGTGGCGAGCTGCGCGTCCAGACCTGCGGCGACTGCGGCGAACCGCGCTTTCCGCCCCGGCCCTGCTGCCCGCACTGCCAGTCCTTCGCGAGCGTGTGGCGGCCGGTGGCGGGGCGTGGCCGGATCTGGTCGTACGTCGTGCCGCACCCGCCGCTGCTGCCCGGCTACGCGGAACAGGCGCCGTACAACGTGGTCGTCGTGGAGCTGGAGGAGGCGCCGCGGATACGGCTCGTGGGGAACGTGGTCGCGCGCGCCGGGGCGCCGCTGGACTCCGTGGACCCGGTGTGCCTGAGGATCGGCGCCCGGGTGCAGGCGGTCTTCTCCGGCGGGCTGCCGCAGTGGGTGCTCGTGTGAACACCGTCCGCCTCGCCGTGGACGAGGACACCGGCGTCGCCGTCGTCACCCTGGACCGGCCCGAGCGGCTGAACGCCATCGACCTGGAGATGGCGCGGGAACTGGGCGAGGTGTGGCGGCAGTTGCGGTTCGACGACGCGGTGCGGGCCGTCGTGCTCACCGCCGCCGGCGAGCGGGCGTTCTGTACGGGCATCGACCGGGACGCCGTCGTGCCGCAGCCCTCGTCGCCGTACGCGCAGGACGACCCGCTGCTGGGTGTCGGGCCCAAGGCGAACGGCCTGTGGAAGCCGGTGGTGGCCGCCGTGCACGGGATGGCCTGCGGTGGCGCCTTCTACCTGCTGGGCGAGAGCGACTTCGTGGTCGCCGACCCGACGGCCGTCTTCTTCGACCCGCACACGACGTACGGCATGGTCAGTGCCTACGAGTCCGTGCTCATGGCCGGGCGGATGCCGTACGGGGAGGTCGCGCGGATGATGCTCATGGGCACGGCCGAGCGGATCTCCGCGCGGCGGGCCCTCGAGGTGGGGCTGGTCTCCGAAGTCACCGAGGAGGGGGCGGCGCCGGCGGGTGCCGTGCGCTGCGCCGCCGTGCTCGCCGGGTATCCGCCGCGGGCGGTGCAGGGGACGGTCCGCGCGCTGTGGGCGGCCGGGGAGGCGGCGCGTGCGCAGGCGTTCGCACAGGCGCCGCACCTCATCGCCCTGGGCAATCTGCCGGCCGGACGGCAGGCGGAGCTGTTCGCCGGCCGGCGACGGGAATTCCGGGTGCGTTAGCTCCTGAGCCGGGCCTCCTCGTCCGCCTCGCAGTGGTCGACGGCGTCCAGGTACTGCTTGCGCAGCGGGACCCGTGCGGTCGCCTTGCCGTGTGCGCTGACGGAGACCTCCGGGGACTCCGCGGTCCAGAGGTAGCCGTCGCCGGCGTCGTAGAAGGTGACCCAGGCGGTGAACTTCGCCGTGCGCCGGTTCGGGTTGCCGATCTCGACCGTGGCGTAGGGCCGCTTCCCGGTCGCACAGCTGACCAGCTTCACCGTGCCCTTCTGCGTCGCCCTGCCGGTGCCGCTGCCGGAGGGGGTGGAGGTGGGCCGGTGCGTACGCCGGTAGGAGCCGCCGCCGGTGGTGGTGCCGGTGCTGTCGTCACCCGAGCCGTAGGAGGAGTCGTACGAGGAGCCGCCCGAGGAGTCGGAGTACCCGCCCGACGAGCCGCCCGACGTGGACGACGTCGAACTGCCGTGGTTCTGGTGCGAGCTGCTGCACCCGCCTCCGCCGCCCCCGCCGTGGTGCCGGCCCCTGGAGAAGCCGGTCAGGCTGAGCACCACCAGGGTCAGTACGGCCGTGAACTTGAGCGAACGCCTTCGTGTAGCCGTGTCCATGCCAGCACCATATCCGTGGTCGTCCGGGGTCCGCACCGCATGGCGGGTGCCGTGGGCCCGGGGTAGCGTCGGCCGTGGACGGCCGCCGTCCGGTGCCCTTTCCGTGCGAACCCGGTGCGACGGCCGTCACGCGCCTCACGCCTCAGGCGTCTCACGCCGTCCGCGCGGTACCCGTGCCCTTCTCCGCGTCCAGCGCGTACACGCACCGGTCCTTGCTGCACGCGTACACCACACCGTCCTTGACCACCGGGGACCCGGTGATCTCGCCGCCGGTGGCCAGCTTCCAGCGCAGCCGGCCGTCGTCGGCCTTCAGGGTGTAGAGCAGATGGTCGGTGGAGCCGAAATGGATGCGGCCCTCCGCC
This sequence comes from Streptomyces sp. SID486, assembly GCF_009865385.1. Classification (GTDB taxonomy): domain Bacteria; phylum Actinomycetota; class Actinomycetes; order Streptomycetales; family Streptomycetaceae; genus Streptomyces. The sequence goes on from NZ_WWJT01000334.1 coordinate 24,702, forward strand.
ACGACGGGCGCTCCCACCACGTCACCGCCCGCCTGGAAGCGCCACTTGGGCGTGCCGGTGACCGCGTCCAGGGTGTAGAGGCCCTTGCCGCTGCCGACGTGCACGTGCCCGGCGGCCACCAGGACGGGATCGACGCAGGAGCGCGCCTCGGTGGCGATGCGCCAGCGGTCCCGGCCGTCGGCGGCGTCGAGGGCGTAGACCGTGCCGAGGTAGTCGGCGAGGTAGATGCCGCCGCCGGTGACGGCCGGGCCGGGGGCGAAGGCCGGCGGGCACAGGAAGACCGCCGGAGCCTCGAAGTGCCAGCGCACCATGCCGCTCGCCGCCTCGACGGCGAGGACCCGGGTGCCGGCGGAGACGTAGACGCGGCCGTCGGGGGCCGGGGTCAGGCGGACCGGGACACCGCCGCAGGAGGCCGCGTCACCGATGGGGTACGACCAGCGTTCCTCGCCGGTGCGGGCCTCCAGGGCACGCAGCCGGGCGTCCTGCCAGACGTAGACGGTGCCGTCGTGCACGACGGGGCCCGCCTCCGGGGACTCGAAGTCGGTCTGGCAGCCGGTGATCTCCCACAGCTTCTGCCCGCTCGCCGCCTCCCACGCCTGGACTCCGCCGCCCCGGGTGCCGGTGACGACCGTGCCGCGGTCGGCCGCGAGGGAGTACACCCAGGCGTCCGTGGAAAGCCGCCACAGGTCGGCGCCCTCGCGGGCCTCCAGGGCGAAGAGGGTGGGGCCGTCGGAGGCGTGGATACGGCCGTCCGCGACGGCCATCGACCAGGCGACGTCCCGTGTCTTGAACCGGCGGCGGCCGGTGCCCACGTCCAGGGCGTGCACCTCGAAGGAGGTCACGTAGACGAGGTCGCCGTCCACGGACGGGGTGCCCCACACGTCGTTGGACATGCGGAACCGCCAGGGGCGCCAGCCGGCCGCCGTCTCCGGCGGGGCGGGCGGGGCCGGCGGTACGGCGGGATCGGCGCCGGCCAGGCCGGGGCGGGGACGGGACCAGCTGGCCACCAGAC
>NZ_WWJT01000335.1 GCF_009865385.1 Streptomyces sp. SID486
GCGCCCCGAAGGGGCGCGAGGAACTGCGCGACCAGCCACGACGAAACCCGCACCCGAAATCCACGAACGACACCCCCCACCTCCGATTCCACCGCCACCACCAGCGCCCCGAAGGGGCGCGGGGAACTGCGCGACCGGCCACGACGAACCCCGCACCCGGCGACCACCGGACGGCACACGCCGGGCTACCGGCCGTCGGCGCAGCGCCCGCAGCCGTCAGCGGCGTTCCGCCATGAGGCGTGACCCCGTCAGCCGGTCGCCGAACACGTCGTCCGGATTGGACAGCACGCACGTCTCCAGCGACAGGCACCCGCAGCCGATGCAGTCGGCGAGGTGGTCGCGCAGACGGTTCAACTGCTGGATCCGCTCCTCCAGTTCCGAGCGCCACTTCTCCGAGAGCCGCGCCCAGTCCTCCCTGGTCGGCGTCCGCTCCTCGGGCAGTTCGGCCAGGGCGTCCCGGATCGTCGCCAGCGGGATGCCGACCCGCTGGGCGGCGCGGACGAAGGCGACCCGGCGCAGGGTGTCACGGGAGTAGCGGCGCTGGTTGCCGGAAGTGCGCCGGCTGGAGATCAGCCCCTTGGACTCGTAGAAGTGCAGGGCGGACACCGCGGCTCCGCTGCGCGCGGCCAGCTGGCCGACGGTCAGCTCGTGGATCTTCTCGGGGATCTGGGGCACTCCTCAGACCTTACCCACCGCTTCGCCCGGGTGTCCGTTGACATCGACCCTCCACCCGACCATGCTAAGCAGTTGCTTAGAGACGCGAGCGAGAGGCCGGGAACATGGCAGAACCGAGGACCTTCACCTCCCCCGACGAGCTGAAGGCCGCCGTGGGCGAGCAGCTGGGGACGACCGACTGGGTGGAGATCGACCAGAAGCGGATCGACCTGTTCGCCGAGGCGACCGGGGACCACCAGTGGATCCACGTGGACCCCGAGAAGGCCGCCGAGGGCCCGTTCGGGACCACCATCGCCCACGGCTATCTCACCCTGTCGCTGCTCCCGCTCTTCGGGCCGCAGCTCGTCCGGGTCGAGGGCGTGAAGATGGGCGTGAACTACGGGACGAACAAGGTCCGCTTCCCCTCCCCCGTCCCCGTCGGCTCCCGGCTGCGCGCCACCGCGAAGATCACCGGCGTCGAGGACGTCACCGGCGGTGTGCAGGTGGCGATCGCTTTCACCGTCGAGCGCGAGGGCGGCGACAAGCCGGTGTGCGTCGCGGAGTCGGTGTCCCGGTACTACCTGTAGGGCGGGGCGGCCCTACTCGGCCCCGACCATGCGCAGCACGAGGTCGGCGTAGAGGGCGCCGACCTCCTCGGGGGTGCGCGGGCCGTTCACGGTGAACCAGCGGGCGACGTCGATGCACAGCGACAGCACCGCGAGCGTGGTCCCCTGCACGTCCGGGACGTCGAACTGGCCCGAGGCCACGCCGTCCTCGATGATCCCGCGCACCTCCGCGTCCACCTGGCGGCGCAGCGCGACGATCTCGGCACGGGCGGCGGGGCCGAGGGCGTCGAGCTCGTACTGCACGACCCGTGCGGTGGTGCGCCGGCCGGCGTGCCAGCGGACGAAGGAGCTGACCGCGTCGGCCAGCCGCTCCGCGGCGCTGCCCTCGCGGCGGGCGGCGGTGCGCAGGATGTCGAGGGCCTTGTCGTGGCCGATGCGGCTGATCCGGTGGAGCAGCTCTTCCTTGGTCTTGTAGTGGATGTAGAGCGCGGCCGGGCTCATGCCGGCGCGGCCCGCGATGTCCCGGGTCGTCGTCGCGTGGTAGCCACGCTCGGCGAAGGCCTCCACGGCGGCGACGAGCAGCCGCCGGGCCGCGTCAGGGGTGACCTCGTCCCACGGCTCCACTTCGCCGCCGGCCGTCTCCTCCGCGGTACTCATCGCTTCTGCGCCCCTCTCGTGACAGGAGCACCACCATACCGCCGACGGTGAGCGAGCGCTTAGCGTAGCCGCTCAGAGCATGTCGAAAGAGCCGCTCAGAGCTTTTCGAAGGGGTCGTGATCGGCGAGCAGCTTCTCCAGGCGGGCCTGGTCGACGCGGCTGACGATCTGCCCGGCCTCCTGCCGGTCCCGGATCACCTTGGCGAGGGTGAAGGCGGAGGTGACGAGGTAGAGGACGGCGATCGCCAGGAAGCCGCGGACCCAGGCGTTCGCGTCGAGCCGGAAGATGCCGATGGCGGTGGCCGCCATGGCGACCGCGAAGGAGGCGACGGCCTGGCCGTGGAAGGCCGCCGTGCTCTGCTGCTTGACGGGTGTGTCACTCATGGACCACAGCATCGGCGGACGCGGCCCCCGCCACATCCGCCGGACTACTCAGGCACGTACTCAGAATGCCGAAACGCCGGTCAGGGCACGGCCGATGAGCAGCTTCTGGATCTGGCTGGTGCCCTCGTAGAGGGTCATCACGCGGGCGTCGCGCAGGAGTTTGCCGGCCGGGTACTCGTCGATGTAGCCGTACCCGCCGAACACCTGGAGAGCGTTGTTGGCGGCGCGGACGGCCGCCTCCGAGGCGAACAGCTTGGCCTTGGAGGACTCCACGGCGAACGGTTCGCCGCGGTCGATCAGGTCGGCCACCCGCCAGGTCAGCAGCCGGGCCGCGTCCACGTCGACGGCGATGTCGCTGATCAGCTCCTGCACCAGCTGGTGGCGGGCGATGGGCCCCCCGAACTGCTCGCGCTCACCGGCGTACCGCACGGCCGCGTCCAGCGCCGCCTGGGCTATCCCGACACAACCGGCGGCCACCGACATCCGCCCCTTGGCCAGCGCGGACATCGCGACGGAGAAGCCCTTGCCCTCCTCACCGAGCATCGCCGAGGCGGGAACGCGCACGCCCTCCAGCACCAGCTCGGCGGTGGCCTGCCCGCGCAGGCCGAGCTTGCCGTGCACGGTACGGCGGGTCAGGCCGGGGGTGTCGGCGGGGACCAGGAAGGCCGACACGCCCTTGTGGCCGGGGGCGTCGGTGGAGCGGGCGAAGAGCAGGACGACGTCCGCCCAGGTGCCGTTCGTGATGAACATCTTGGTGCCGTCGAGGACGTAGTCGTCGCCGTCGCGCACGGCGCGGGTGGTGAGGTTGCCCGCGTCGGAGCCGGTGCCCGGCTCGGTGAGCCCGAAGCAGCCGACGTGGTCGCCTGAGGTGAGCCCCGGCAGCCAGCGCCGCTTCTGCTCCTCGCTCCCCCAGGCGGCGATCGTCTTGGCGACGAGCCCGAGGGAGACGGAGACGATCCCGCGGACCGAGGAGTCCCCCCGGCCGAGCTCCTCGGTGACCAGGCAGTAGGCCAGGTGGTCACCGCCGCAGCCGCCGTACTCCTCGTCGACGGTCAGCCCGAGGAAGCCGACCTCGCCGAGCTTCTTGACGATGCCCCGGTCGACCTCCTCGGCCCGGTCCCAGGCGACCACGTGCGGTGCGATCTCGTGGGCCACGAAGTCCCGGGCGAGCCGCCGTACGGCCGTCTGCTCCTCGCTGAGCCCCAGGTTCACCACGAGATCACCCCATACCAAACGGATCCGTCGAAGGATCTTGAAAGCTGTACATTTAAATTAGCACTGCTAGTTTCTGTCCGCAGCCCTACTATGTGCGCCATGGCCCGACCGCGCAAGCCCCTCCTCAGCACCGACCGGATCGTCGAGACGGCCCGGGAACTCGTGGACCGGGAGGGGCTCGCGGCCGTCTCCACGCGGCGGCTCGCGGCCGAACTGGGAGTGAGCGGGCCCTCGCTCTACAACCACTTCCGCACCAAGGACGAGATCCTGGAGGCGGTCGCCGACTCGGTGAGCGCGCTGGTCGACCTGTCGATGTTCGAGGACGGCCGGGACTGGCGGACCGCGCTGCACGACTGGGCCGTCTCCTACCGGGCCGCCCTGCGCGACCACCCGAACATCGTCCCGGTCCTCGCCCGCGGCCCCGGCCGCCGCCCCGCCGCGTTGCGGCTGGCCGACGCGGTCTACGGCGCGATGGTCGACGCGGGCTGGCCGCCGGCGCAGGCCACCTCCATCGGCGCGCTGATGCGGTACTTCATCATGGGCTCGGCGCTCGGCTCGTTCGCCGGCGGCTTCGTGGACGACGCGAGCGCGTACGACCCTGCCGACTACCCCCACCTCGGCCAGGCCCACCTCCTCGCCGAGCAGCAGGAGAAGATCGACGAGCGGGCTTTCGAGGCGGGGCTCGGCGCGTTGCTGGACGGGCTGGCCCAGCAGTACGAGCAGGTACGGGAGTGAGGACACCGCGTCCGGTTCCCGCCGGCCGGGTCAGCCGTGCGTGCCTGGCTCGGACGGCGGGCGCCCTCACCCCGGGGGTCGTCCGGGCCGTACGCCGGGAGGGACCGCAGCCCAGGTCCGCCGGACGCCGGGGGCCCGAGCGGGTGTGCTGAGCGCCGGGTGCCGGGGACCGAGCGGGTGCGCTGAGCGCCGGGTGCCGGGGGCCGAGCGGGTGCGTCTGGGTGCCGGAGGAGCGGCCGATGCGCCGGGTGCCGCAGGCGCGGGCAGGCGGCCGCGCCGGGCGTCAGAAGACGATCAGCGAGCGCCCGCCCTTGCCCGCGAGCATGTTCTCGAAGGCGGCCGGAATGCCCTCCAGGCCGATCCGTTCCGTGACCAGCATGGACAGGTCCAGACGCCCCTCGCGCACGTGCGCGGCGAGCACGGGCAGGTCGCGGGCCGGGTCGCTGTTGCCGTAGACGCAGCCGGACAGCGTGCGGCCCCAGTGGAAGATCTCCAGGGCGTTGAAGGTGACCTGCTGGTCCTTCCCGCCGATGCCGACGACCGTGGTACGGCCGCCCCGGCGGGTGGACTCCCAGGCCGCGCGGATCGACACCGCGCGGCCCGCGCACTCCACGGAGACGTCGACGCCCTGCCTGCCGGTGAGGGCGCGGATCTCGCGGGGCGTGTCGGCGGAGGCGAGCACGTAGTCGGTGGCGCCGGCGGCGCGGGCCAGCTCCTCCTTCCCGGGGGAGACGTCGACCGCGACGATCCGGGACGCGCCGGCCAGGCGGGCCGCCTGGAGAGCGGCCAGGCCGACCCCGCCGACGCCGAACACGGCGACCGTCTCGCCGGGCCGGACACCGGCCGAGTGGTGGACCGCGCCGTAGCCGGTGAGCACCGCGCAGCCCAGGAGGGCGGCGTCCACCGGCGGCACCCCCTCGGGCAGCGGCAGCACGCAGGACGCGGAGACCACCGTCTCCTCGGCGAACGCGGCGACGTTCAGGCCGGGATGGAGGGCGGTGCCGTCGACGGTGCGGGCGTACACGTCGGCGGCACCGTTCAGCGCGTTGGCGCACAACCAGACCTCGCCGAGCGTGCAGGCGTGGCAGCCGCCGCACGACGGGGCCCAGTTGAGGACGACGAGGGCCCCGGGTGAGACATGGGTGACGCCCTCGCCCACGGCCACGACCGTGCCGGCGCCCTCGTGGCCGAGGACGGCCGGGACCGGCACCCGCATGGTGCCGTCGGTCAGGGACAGGTCGGAGTGGCACACTCCGGCGGCGGCGAGACGGACCCGGACCTGCCCGGGGCCCGGATCGGGCAGCTCGATGCCGGTGATCTCCAGGGGCGCGCCGATGGCGGGAAGGACGGCGGCTCGTACGGCCATGGGTCTGTGGCTCCCTTGGAACTGGAGGGACTAGAACTGGAGGGACTTGGTCTGGAGGTACTCGGCGAGTCCGTGCGTGCCGAGTTCCCGGCCGACACCGGACTGCTTGTAACCGCCGAAAGGCGCGAGGGGGTTGAAGCGGCCGCCGTTGATGTCGACCTGGCCGGTGTCCATACGGCGCGCGAAGGCCACGGCCTCGGCCTCGTCGGCGGCCCAGACGGCGCCCGCGAGGCCGTAGACCGTGCCGTTGGCGATGCGCAGGGCGTCGTCCTCGTCGTCGTAGCGCAGGACCGACAGCACCGGGCCGAAGATCTCCTCCTGGGCGATCGTCATCTCCGGGGTGACGTCGGCGAAGACGGTGGGGCTGACGTAGTAGCCGCGCTCGCGCGGGGATTCGGGGCCACCGGCGACCAGCCGGGCACCCTCGGCGACACCCTTCTCGATGTAACCGCGCACCCGGTCCCGCTGTCTGGCGCTGACCAGCGGCCCGATGCGGTCGCCGTACTTGGCGGCGGCGGCGCCGGCCAGCTCGACGGCCTCCTGGTAGCGGTCGCGATGGACCAGCATGCGGGTCCAGGCGCTGCACGTCTGGCCGGAGTTGGACATCACGTTGGCGACGCCGACGGCCACGGCCTTGGCGAGGTCGGCGCTCGGCAGGATCACGTTGGCCGACTTGCCGCCCAGTTCGAGGGCGACCTTCTTCACCGCCGCGCCGGCCACCGCGCCGATCTGCCGGCCGACGGCGGTGGAGCCGGTGAAGGAGAGCAGGTCCACGCCCGGGTGTTCGGCGAGGGCCTGCCCGGCGACCGGGCCGAGACCGGTGACCAGGTTGAACACGCCCGCGGGCAGGCCCGCCTCGTGCACCGCGGCGGCGAACAGGCGGGCGGTGAGCGGGGTGTCCTCGGCGGGCTTCAGGACGACCGTGCAGCCGGCGGCCAGGGCCGGGGCGACCTTGGCGACGATCTGGTGGAGGGGGTAGTTCCAGGGGGTGATCGCGCCTACCACGCCGATCGGCTCGTGGAAGACCGTGGAGTTGCCGACCTTCTCCTCGAAGGAGTGGGACGCGGCCAGCTCGGCGTAGGAGCCGGCGACCGCTATCGGCAGGCCGACGTGCACGGCCTGGGAGAACTGCAGGGGTGAGCCCAGTTCGGCGGTGACCGTCCCGGCGATCTCGTCCTCCCGGGCCGCGAGGGCGTCCCGGAGGGCGACGAGACGGGCGGCGCGCTCGGCCGGGGCCGTGGCGGCCCAGGCGGGCAGGGCGGCGCGGGCGGCCCGGACGGCGG
>NZ_WWJT01000336.1 GCF_009865385.1 Streptomyces sp. SID486
ACGCAGCGGCGCAGGAAGGCGGGCGGGAACTCGCGCTCGCCGTTGCTGGTGAGGATGACGAAGGGGAAGGCCCGGCAGCGGACCCGGCCGTGGGCCACCGGGACCCGCTCGTCGGTGCCGTCGGCCAGTACCCGGGCGACACCGTCCGGCACGAGCCGGGAGGAGCGGACCAGCTCGGGGATCTCGTACTGGCCCTCCTCCAGCACGTTCAGCAGGTCGTTGGGCAGGTCGAGGTCGCTCTTGTCGATCTCGTCGATGAGCAGCGCGCGGGGCCGGTCGTACGGCAGGAGGGCGGTGCCGAGCGGGCCCAGCCGCAGATGGTGCTCGATGCCCGTCGGGTCGTCCGTGCCCCCCTCCCCGCCCTGTCGGGCGGCGGCCTCCTGCCGGGCCGCGTACAGCCGCGAGAGCGGGTCGTACTGGTAGAGGCCGTCGTGCAGCGTGCTGCGGCTGGTGATGTTCCAGCGCAGCACCGGGCCGAGCCGCAGCTCCCGGGCGACCGCGTACCCGAGCGAGGACTTGCCGGTGCCGGGCGGGCCGGTGACCAGCAGCGGGCGGCGCAGGTACAGGGCCGCGTTGACGAGCTGGACCGTCTCCTGGGTGGCCTGGTACGTCTCGGCGCGGTGGGTGCGGTCGGGGGAGACGGCGGAGGCGTCGGCGGTGGCGTCCGGCGCCGGGAGCACCGGCCCGCCGTCGAAGGCGCGCCAGGGCGGCGGGGCGGGCAGCTCGGTGATGCCGTCGTGCGGCTCGTTCGTACCGGTGTAGACGGGCCACAGGGGCATGGGTTCTTCTTCTCCGTGGGGGTGGCGGTCGTGCGGGCGGGCGGCGGTCGTGCGGGCGGCGGTCGTGCGGGCGGTCAGGCGACGGGCGAGTGCAGGCTCGCGGTGGTCTCGGGGAAGCAGCGCGGGTCGTCCCAGAGCAGCTGCAGATCTCTCGCCCAGTGCCGGTCCGGCTCGTCGGCGGCATCCGCGGTCATCCGCAACGACAGCACGTGCCGGGGGAGTTCGGCGGGCGGGACACCGGCGACCGAGGCGGTGAGCTGGTCCAGGAACGCGGTGCCGGGACAGGACCGTCCGGCCCCGGCGCCGGGACCGGACGCGTCCTCGTGGGCGGTGCACGCGGCGCCGGTCCGGGGCCACAGCAGGACCGGTACGGGCACGGTGAGACCGACCTCGAAGTGCCGGCGTGCCACCGTGGGCGGGGCCGCGAAGCCGGCGAGCCCGGCCTCGTCGTCCCACAGCCGCTTGCGCAGGCTGGGCGGCCGTTCCAGGGTGCCGCACTCGACGCGGTGCACCTCCACGCCGCCGCCGGTGTCGAGCTTCTGCCACTTCTTGCGCAACTGGTGGCGCAGTCTGCCGCTGTGGTGGCGTGCGCGGTCGGTCACGACGAGGGGGTAGGCACAGCCGAGGGGCGTACTGTCGTCCGCTCCGCACTCCCAGTGCGCCACCGCCTCGTTGAGCCACTCGCGCGGCAGCACGAACGTCACCAGTTCGTCGGCGTCCGGGGCGAGATGGGCGACGGCCTCGTCGATACGGCTCTGCACGTAGGCCCGTACCCCGGTCCGCGGCAGCCGGCGGGCACCCACCGGACGCCGCCGCCCCTCGCGGTACGCGGACACCTCCACGGTCACCTGGTCGGGCCCGGCACCGCTGTGATCGATCTCGACGACGACCGGGGACCAGGCGGGCGACGCCGGTGCGGGCGGCGGGAACGCCGAAGCGGCGAGCGGCGCGGCCGACGGAGCCGACCCGGCCGCCGACACCGACCCGGCCGCCGACACCGAGGGGGCCGCCGACACCGAGGGGGCCGCCGACACCGAGGGGGCCGCCGACACCGACGGGGCCGAAGAGACCGGCGACACCGGCGACACCGGCGGCACCGACGAGACGGGCGACACCGATGACACCGATGGCACCGGACAAGCCGGCGGATCCGTCCAGGCCGACGGGACCGCCGTACCCGCCGTACCCGCCGTACCCGCCGCACCCGGCGGAACCGGCCCATCCGTGAAGCCCGTGGGCCCCGGGACGCCAGATCCACCCGGAACGCCCGACGGACCGGGAACGCCCGACGGATCGGGGACACCCGACGGACCGGGAACGCCCGACGGACCGGGAACGCCCGACGGGCCCTGGACGTCCGACGGACCCCGGACACCTGACGGACCTTGGACGCCTGACGCACCCGGGAAGTCCCGTGGGCCCGGGACATCCGAGGGCGTCCGGTGCCGTAACCCGGTTCGCCCGTCGAGCAGTTCGTCGAGCCGGTCGGCGAAGCGGCTCACCGCCTCCGGGTCCGGGACCTCCCACTGCACGTAGCCGGCAGCAGCCCACAGGGAGGGGAAGCCGCCCGGCGGCAGGGGCGGCCCGAAGGCGCCCACCGCGTCCACGTACATCCGGTTCGGGTCGCACACGCGGCCGGCGTCGGCGGCGGCGCGGCGCAGCAGGCCGTACAGCCGTCGGCGCGTGTCGCCGCGGTGGCCCGGGGTGGGCACCAGCTCGCCCAGCTCGGGCCAGTGGCGGGCCATCACCTCCAGCGGCAGCATCCGGCCCTTGCGTACGTCCGGCGAGTCCGAGGCCGCGGTGACCATGCCGGCCACCGTGCCGTCCGGCAGGGTCGCCGCCGCCCCGCTGAAACCGGCCACGAGCGGCTGCCCGTGCCCGCTCCACGCCACCAGCTCCAGCCACTCACCGGCGATCAACTGGGCGGAGACGGCCTGGTACTCGGCGAGCGTGCCCTCGTCGTAGCCCTCGGGGAAGCCGTAGGCGATCAGCCTGGGGTACGGCTCGGCGCAGGCGGCGTCGGGCGGCGCGAAACCGGCCGGCGCGAGCGGGACGGCACGCTCCAGTCCGAGTACGGCGACGTCACCGGGATCGGTGGCCCCACCCGCCCAGCCGCCGTGTGCGACGACCGTGGCCGACAGCTCACCCAGCTCCCGGGCGTGCGGAAAGCTGACGGTCACCGCCGCGCGGTCGCTCCACCTGACGACGTGGGCACAGGTGAGCACCCGGTGGCCGGCGATCAGGAAGCCGGCCCCCACCTCGTTGCCACAGGCGATCCGGGCGTGCCAGGCGGCGCTGCGCATCACCGGTCGGCGGGCTCCGGCCCCGGCACGCCCTGCCCCGGAACGGCCGGCGGAGCGGCCCCCTGGTCCGGCGTCAGCCCCGGGGACCAGTTGAGCTTGACGACCAGGTGGCCTTCCGCCGACCCCTTGGCGATGACGGCCCCGGCCTCCGCCGACAGCCGTACGCCGAACTCGATCTCCACCGAGTCGGGACGCAGGCTGCCGTCCCGGAAGACCCGCAGCGCGGCCGCCGCGGCCGCGCGCACCCCGTCCAGGGCCCCCTCGAAGGTGCGCGCCGCCTGGGCGGGTCCGTCGCCGCGCGAGACGAGGCGGGCACCGGACCTGGTGCCGACGTCCTCCACCACGACGAGTGCGCCGTCCTCGGTCCTGAACTCCACCAGCCCGTCCATGGTGACGTCGGCTCCCCCTTGTCCGTGACGTGTGACGACAACGCCCATGTTACGGACGGTGCTTCGGGTGTCACATCATCCGCCGGGTGTGGCGGGCCCGGTGCCGAGGTTGGCGAGAACCCGCCAGGGCGCCTTTCCGTCAGGAACGATCAACTCCCCACCGGTCGACGGCACATCACACTCGTCCCAGCACGCGACGCGCTCGACACACACGAGAAGAGGCGTGGATGAGCACAGGACCAGTCAGACGCGGGACGGCACTGCTGGCGGCCGCGCTGGTGAGCGCGCTGCTCCCGGCCGGGCCGGCGACGGCGCGAGGGGCGACGCCCGCGCACACCCCCCGCACCGCCCGCCCCGCGACCGTCACCCTCGTCACCGGCGACAAGGTGACCGTCACCGACCTCGGCCACGGCCGGAAGACCGTCGCCGTGCAGCGGCCCCCCGGCGCCGCCGGCGCCGTCCGGACCACGTCGGCCGACGGCCGGCTCACGGTCGTACCCGACGAGGCGCTGCCCTATCTGCGCGCCGGCACGCTGGACCGGCGGTTGTTCGACGTCAGCGGACTGATCCGGCAGGGCCTCACCGACGCCGAGGCCGACGCGCTGCCCCTGATCGTCACCTACGGCGCGAAGGCGCGGGCCGCGACCCCCGCCGGCGCCGAGCGCACCCGTGCCCTGCCCAGCCTGCGCGGTGCCGCCGTGGAGGCCGACAGGGGACGCACGTTCTGGCGGTCGTTCACCCGGTCCGCCGGCATCGACAAGGTGTGGCTGGACGGACGGGTGACGGCCGACATGGCCGAGAGCAACAACCAGATCGGCACGCGGGCGGCCTGGGAGGCGGGGCTGACCGGCAAAGGCGTCACCGTCGCCGTCCTGGACACCGGCGCGGACCTCGGCCACCCCGATCTCAAGGACCGGGTCACCGCCGCAAGAAGCTTCATCGACGGGCAGGAGGTGGCCGACCGCAACGGACACGGCACCCACACCGCCTCCACCGTCGGCGGCAGCGGCGCCGCCTCCGACGGCAGGGAGCAGGGCGTCGCGCCCGGCGCCGCGCTCGCCGTCGGCAAGGTGCTCAGCGACCAGGGCTCGGGCAGCGAGTCCCAGATCATCGCCGGCATGGAGTGGGCGGCACGGGACGTGCACGCCAGGATCGTCTCCATGAGCCTGGGGTCGACGGAGGCCAGCGACGGCACCGACCCGATGGCGCAGGCCGTGAACACCCTCTCCGCGCAGACCGGAGCGCTCTTCGTGGTCGCCGCCGGCAACACCGGCGCCCCTTCCTCCATCGGCTCGCCCGGCGCCGCCGACGCCGCCCTCACCGTCGGCGCGGTGGACTCCGCCGACCAGCCGGCCTACTTCACCTCCGCCGGACCCCGGTACGGCGACAACGCCCTGAAGCCCGACATATCCGCGCCCGGTGTCGACATCCTCGCCGCCCGCTCCCGACTCGCCCCCGGCAGCGGCTACTACACCTCCATGAGCGGCACCTCCATGGCGACCCCGCACGTCGCCGGAGTGGCCGCCCTGCTCGCGGAGAGACACCCCGACTGGACGGGCGCCCGGCTGAAGGACGCGCTCATGTCCAGCTCCGCCCGGCTCGACGCGTCCGCCTACGTGCTCGGCGCGGGGCGGGTGAGCGTGCCCGACGCCCTGGACGCCCGCGTCACCGCCACCGGCAGCGCCGACCTCGGCTTCTACAGCTGGCCCTACGACGCGGACAAGCCCGTCACCAGGACCGTCACCTACACCAACCGCACCGGTGAACCCCTGGAGCTGAAGCTGTCGGTGCGGGGCGCGCCGCAGGGCGTCGCCGTCCTCGCCCGGGACACCCTCACCGTCCCCGCCCACGGCACCGCCGCCACCACCGTCACCGGCGACGGCTCCAGCGCTCCGGTGGGCGGGACGAGCGGGCAGATCGTCGCCGCGGGCCCCGACGGCACGCCCCTCGCGCACACCGTGTTCGGCCTGGTCAAGGAGGAGGAGCGGTACACGCTCACCATCCATGTGAAGGACCGCGCCGGCGCGCCCGCGCCCGCCGACCTCACCGTGCAGCGGCTCGCCGCGGGCGAGGACGCCCAGCCCGCGCACGTCGGCGACTCCGGCACCCTGCGACTGCGCCTGAAGCCGGGCACGTACAGCGTGGCCTCCTTCCTGGACGTGCGCGGCAGCCATGGCGCCGACTCGCTCGGCCTCGGCTTCCTCGCGGCCCCCGAGATCGCCCTCGACCGCGACCGCGAGGTCACCCTCGACGGGCGCCGGCTGCGGGAGGTCAGGGCGGTGACCGGCCGGCGCACCGAGACCCACCAGCTGCTCATGGAGTACGACCGGGCGGCGGGCGGCGCCGACCTGTTCGGTGCGGTCCAGGTGCCCCTGGCCTACGACAGCGTCTTCGCCGCGCCCACGAGGAAGGTCACGCAGGGCACGTTCGAGTACCGGACCGTGTGGCGGCTGGCCAAGCCCCGCCTGGAGGTCGCGGGCATCGGCGAGGCGACCGTACAGGCCGGCGGCACGCTGCGCGCAGGGCGGACCCGGCTGCCCCTGGCCGACGTCGGTGACGGGCCGCTGACCGGGGTGTCCGGCAAGGCGGTGCTCGCCCGCCTCGCCGACGGCGCCGACCCGGCCGCGCTCGCGCAGGCCGCACAGGACGCGGGAGCCGAGGCGCTGTTCGTGACGGACGACGCGCCCGGCCGGCTGACGGCCTGGTGGGGCACCGGCGACAACACCGACCGGCCGCTGCAGATCGCCACGGTGAACCGGGCGGACGCGGCCCGGCTGCGGGCGGCGGGCCGCGTCGACATGACCGGCACCGTCGACCCGCCGTACGTGTACGACCTGTCCGAGGGGCACCGGGGCGCGATCCCCAACCGGAACCTCACCTACGCCCCCTCCGCCCGGCAGCTCGCCGCCGTGCACGTCAGGTTCCATGCCGCGCAGCCCGTCAGCGGCGCCGAGTTCCGGTACTCGATCACCGACACCTTCCCGGTCGGCCTCGGCTTCCCCGAGCGGGTCGGCCTGCCCGCCGAGCGCACCGACTACGTCTCCACCGGGCCCGGCCAGCGGTGGCACGAGTCCGTCACCGTACGCGACGGCGCGCTGGAGGAACGCAGCGGGCTGGTGCGCTACGACGGCGGGTCGCGGCCGGAGCTGGACTGGTTCCGTCCGGTGTGGCACCCGTGGCTCGGCACCGGGCTGGGCTGGGGGCAGCAGCGTGCCGGTGACCAGATCCAGCTGAACACCCCCGGCTGGGGTGACAGCGGGCCCGACCACACCGGCTTCGGCGACGTGTGGAGCGACGGCAGCGGGATGCGCCAGACCACCGCCGTGTACCTGGACGGCACCCTGGTCGACGAGGGCACCAGCTCCGCCGCCTACGTCTGGGACGCGCCCGCCGACGAACACACCTACAAGGTGGTCACCGACACCGCCCTGGACGCCGGCCGGTGGCAGCCCGCCACCCGGGGGCACACCGAGTGGACGTTCCGGTCCGCGGCCACCCCGGAGGACCACTGGACCTACCTGCCGCTGATCAACCTCGCCTTCGACGTCGACACCGACCTCGCCGGCACGGTCCGCGGCGGACACCGGACCACGATCGGGCTGGGCGCCCGGTACGTGGCCGGGGCGGCCGGCACCGGCACCCTCGGCGGCGGACGGCTGGAGGTGTCGTACGACGACGGCACGACCTGGCGGACGGTCCCGCTGACCGGCCGGGGCGCGTCCTGGCACGGCACGCTCAGCGTGCCCCGCGGTGCCGCCCACGTCTCCCTGCGGGCCTCGGCCCACGACGACAAGGGCGGTTCGGTGACGCAGGAGATCGTGCGGGCGGTGGCCGTGCGACAGGTCAGGGCCGGGGGTGGTCCGCGGGCGTGACGACGCCCCGGACCATCCCCAGCTCCACCAGATCCTGTGGCCGGACGCGCAGCTGGCCGGCGGTGGCCTCGGCCTCCTCCGGCGGGCGCTTGAGGATCGCCGCCGCGAGTTCGGGCGCGATCACGGAGAAGTAACTGTCCGGGGTGGCCCAGGTGTTGCCGGGCGCGGCCAGCGCCAGCGCCCCGCCGGAGCCGCCCTCGCCGATGACCAGCGTGGTGATCGGCACCCGGGCGCCGGCCACCGCCGCGAACACCTCGGCGATCGCGGCCCCGGCCCCCTGCCGCTCCGCCTCCGCGTCGTTGGCGGCGCCCGGGGTGTCCACCAGCGTCAGCACGGGGATCCCGAGCCGGTCGGCGAGCCGGACCAGCCGGGCGGCGGTGCGGTACCCGGCGGGCCGGGTCGCCGTCCCGGTCTGCGCCGCGTAGGCCACGGTACGGCCGTCGTGGTCACCGAACCCGCACAGCATCCCGTCCGGGTCGGTACCGCCGCACCGGTCACCGCTGATCTGGACCCGGTACGCGAAATAGGCGTCCAGGTACGCCCGCGCCCGCGGCCGTCCCGCTGCCCGGGCCCGTCCGACGGCGTCCCACCCGCTGTCGGGCAGTTCCGCCGTGCCGAGAGCGAACGGCACGGGAGCGGGGGCGGCCACCGGCGCGTCCGCCGCACCCGCGGTCCCCGGCGCGTCCGCCGCGCCCGCGGTC
>NZ_WWJT01000337.1 GCF_009865385.1 Streptomyces sp. SID486
TCGGCCCCGCCGAGCTGGCCGGCGGCCCGGACGCCCGCCGTACCCCGTCCCCCGCCTTCTCCGTGGCCGTCCTGCCGATCGGCCCGGCGGGCGCCGGCTGCCTGCTGGCCGCCGGCGAGCATCCCGGCGGCTTCGGCACCGACGACCGGTCCTGCCTGGAGCTGATCGCCCACACGATCGCCGTACCCGTCCCGGCCGCCGCCCAGGACACCGGCGAACTGCCCGAGGACGCCTTCAGCCTGTCCATGGACACCGGCCGGATCGCGGTCGGCGCGGCGATCCTGCGGCTGTTCGGGATCGGCCGGGAGGGCTTCGACGGCCGGGTGGAGACCCTGCTGGGGCGCACGGTGCCCGAGGACCTGCCCGCGCTGATGTCCGTGGTCGAGGCCGACCACATGTCCATCGGCGACCGCGAGCTGGAGTTCCGCATCCTGCGGGCCGCCGGGCCGCCCGCCTGGCTGCGGCTGCGGGGCCGGCTGCTGCCCGGCGGCGAGGGCCGGCCCGCCAGGCTCGTCGGTACGGTCGCCGACGCCTCCACCCTGCGCTCCGACGTCACCGACGTCGCCCGCGTACAGCGCCTGGCCGCCTCCCTGGCCACCGCCGGCACCGTCAAGGACGTCGGCCGGGCCGTCGTCGCCGCCCTGCGCGCACCGCTGCACGCCGACCGCATCGCCCTGGCCGAGCTGGAGAACGACCGGCTGGTCGTCACCGTCCTCGACCCGCCCGAGCCGGAGGCATGGCCCGAGGTGTGGCGCAGTGAATGGCGCACCGAGTGGCCCGACGCGCCGGTGCGCGCCATGCCCACCCTGGCCGCGGCCCTGCGCGGGGGCCGCGCCCGGATCTGGCCCGCGGGCTCGGCGCTGGAGCCCGCCCTCGGCGAGGTCGGCCCCGGCGGCCTCGCCGTGCTGCCGCTGCCCGCGGGCGGCAGGATGGCCGGCGCCTGCCTGATCGGCTGGGACCGCCCGCACGACTTCGCCCCCGACGAACGCGCCCTGCTCACCGCCTGCGCCGCCCTCACCGGCCAGGCCCTGCTGCGCGCCCACGCCTTCGACGCCGAGCACGAGCTGGTCGGCATGCTCCAGCGCACCCTGCTGCCGCGGCGCCTGCCCCGGCTGCCCGGCGCGGTCGCCGTCGCCCGCTACCTGCCCACCACGGCCGGTCTGGAGGTCGGCGGCGACTGGTACGACGTGATCCCGCTCGCCGACAGCCACGTGGCCTTCGTCATCGGCGACGTGCAGGGGCACAACGCGGGCGCCGCCACCCTCATGGGCCAGATGCGCACCGCGCTGCGCGCCTACGCCGCCGAGGGCCACCCCCCGGACGTGGTCGTCGCCCACGCCAACCGGCTGCTGCTGGACATGGAGACCGACCTCTTCGCCACCTGCGCCTATCTCGACGTCGACATGGAGAGCGGCACCGCCTGGTGCGTACGCGCCGGGCATCTGCAGCCGGTGCTGCGCCACCCGGACGGCACCACCGAGATTTTGGCGACCGAGGGCGGCCCGCCGCTCGGGGTGCTGACCCAGGCCGAGTTCCCGATCACCCCGCTGCGGCTGCGGCCCGGCACCGTGGTCGCGCTGACCACCGACGGCCTGGTGGAGTCCTCCGACACCGACCTCGACGCCGGGATGGACCGGCTGGCCCGCGAACTGGCCGCCGCCGACCCCGCCCACCTCGGCCTGGTCGCCGACGCCCTGCTCACCGGCGCCCACCGTGGCGACGACGTGGCCCTGCTGCTGATGCGCTACGACGGCATGGCGGTGCGGCCGTTGCGGGAGACCTGGACGGTGTGGCGGGTGCCGGAGGCGGTCCGGCACGCCCGCCGCTTCACCCGGCGCACCCTGCGCGCCTGGGAGCTGCCCCAGCACATGGTCGACGCGGCCCTGCTGGTGGTCTCCGAACTCGTCACCAACGCCCTCGTGCACACCGGCGGCCCGGTCCGGCTCGACATGAGCCTGGTCGGCCGCCGGCTGCGGCTCGCCGTCGCCGACTCCTCCCCGCGCAGCCCCGTACAGCCCACCAGCATCGGCTGGGAGGCCACGGGCGGCCGGGGCATCCTGCTGGTGGAGGCCGTGTCGGCGGCCTGGGGGACGATCCCGGTCAGCGGCGGCAAACAGGTGTGGGCGGACCTCGTGGCCGACGGCTGACCGCCGCTCGCGCGCTCGGCCCGGCGCCGGGGAAAGCCGTTCGGACAGCGTGGGGAGGCGCGCTCCGGCGCCCGTGCCTAGGGTCGGTTGATGTGGCACACGACTTCGAGGAACTGGTGCAGAAGCAGCGCGCGGCCGAAGCGGCCCGCGCCACGGTCGAGGACCTCCGGCAGACCTACGGCCCGCCGGCCGAACAGCGCATGACGGGTGCCCAGTCGGGCACCTACGAGACCGCGCTGCGGGCCTGGCGGGACCTGGCCCGCGACGTGCAGACGGCGGTCAGCGAGTACGCCAAGGAGACCGGCCGGCCCCGGGCGGAGGTGGAGGCCGAGGTGGAGCGGGCCGCCGCGCCGGAGAGCACATGAGCCGTGCCGGCCGGCGCGCCGAGCGGCTCGCGGACGCCGCCGACGCGCGGCTGCCGGTGGTGGAGGGCGGCGCGCTGCTGCGCAAGGCGTTCCCGGAGCACTGGTCGTTCTTCCTCGGCGAACTCGCGCTGTACAGCCTGCTCGTGCTGATCCTGACCGGCGTGTGGCTGACGTTCTTCTTCCAGCCGGAGATGCGGGAGGTCGTCTACGCGGGCTCGTACACGCCGTTGCGGGGCGTGCGCATGTCGGCCGCGTTCGACTCCACCCTGCGCATCAGCTTCGACGTGCGCGGCGGCCTGCTGATGCGCCAGCTCCACCACTGGGCCGCACTCGTCTTCGTCGCCGCGATCGGCCTGCACATGCTGCGGATCTTCTTCACCGGCGCCTTCCGCCGGCCGCGGGAGCTGAACTGGGTGATCGGGCTGACCCTGTTCGTGGTCTCGCTCGCCGAGGGCTTCGCCGGCTACTCGCTCCCCGACGACCTGCTCTCCGGCACCGGGCTGCGCATCGCGCAGGGCATCATGGGGTCGATCCCGCTGGTGGGCACGTACGCGGCCTTCTTCGCGTTCGGCGGCCAGTTCCCGGGCCACGACATCATCACCCGGCTGTACCCGGTGCACATCCTGCTCCTGCCCGGCGCGCTCATCGCCCTGGTGACGGTGCATCTGGTGCTGGTCTTCCGGCTGAAGCACACCCAGTGGCGGGGCCCCGGCCGCTCGAACCGCGACGTGCGCGGCAAACCCCTCTACCCGCAGTTCACCGCCACCTCCGCCGGCCTGTCCCTGACCGTCTTCGGCATGCTCGCGCTGCTCTCCGCCGTCACCCAGGTCAACCCCGTCTGGAACTACGGCCCCTACCGCCCCGACCTGGTCTCCACCGGCTCCCAGCCCGACTGGTACGTCGGGTTCCTGGAGGGCGCGCTGCGGCTCGTACCGCCGTGGGAGACGAACGTCGCCGGGCACACCGTCATGTGGAACGTCCTGCTGCCGGCCGTCGTCCTGCCCGGTCTGCTGTTCGCCGTGCTCTACGCCGTCCCGTTCGTGGAGCAGCGGCTGACGGGGGAGTGGCACACCGAGCGGCACCTGTGCGACCGGCCGCGGGAGCGCCCCGTCCGCACCGGGCTCGGGGTGGCGGGCACCGTCTTCTACGGCGTGCTGCTGCTGGCCGGCGGCAACGACATCATCGCCCTCACCTTCCGGGTCTCCGTCGACGCCCTGACCTGGGTGCTGCGGATCGCCCTCGTGGTGGCGCCCGCGCTCGCCTTCCTGGTCACCCGGTGGCTGTGCCGGGCCCTGACGGCGGCCGAGCGGGAACGCCTCGACGAGGGCGTGCCCACCGGCGAGATCCGGCAGACCCTCGCCGGCGGTTACGAGAGCGACCACGAGCCCGTCGCGGCCTTCCGCCCCGGCGCTCCCCGCAGGCCGCTCACCGGCGCGCGTACTGGAACACCATCCCGCCCACCCCGCGCGCCAGAACACCCAGACCGATGAGGAACAGCCACAGCCCGTAGACGACACCGGTGGCCGTCACCGCGAACCCGAGGGCGGTGACGACCGGCCACAGGCTCTCGTCCGGGAAGAACTCCACGGGGCCGGCCCCGTCCGCCACCTCCGCGTCGGTACGGTCCTGCGGGCGTGCGCCCCGGCGCCGGTACTGCACGAGGCAGAAGAAGGCGACCAGCGCCGCCATCCCGAACGCGACGACCAGCGCGGTCGTGCCCGTCACGTCCCGCGACCACACCCCGTACAGGGCGGCGGAACCGGCGAAGAACACCGCCACCGCCGCGAACAGCATCGCCTCCGCCTTCATCGCACCCTCTCCTCCCCGGCCGGGCTCTCGACCTCCGGATGGTGCAGGTCGAAGGCGGGTGACTCCGACCGGATGCGGGGCAGCGCGACGAAGTTGTGCCGGGGCGGCGGACAGGACGTCGCCCACTCCAGGCCGCGGCCCCAGCCCCAGGGGTCGTCCAGGGAGACCCGCTCTCCCCTGACGGCGGTGCGCCAGACGTTGTAGAGGAACGGCAGCGTGGACACGCCCAGCAGGAACGCGCCCGCCGACGACAGCGTGTTCAGCAGGGTGAAGCCGTCGCCCGGCAGATAGTCCGCGTACCGGCGGGGCATCCCCTGCTCGCCGAGCCAGTGCTGCACCAGGAAGGTCAGCTGGAACCCCGGGAACAGCAGCCAGAAGTGCACCTTGCCGAGCCGCTCGTCCAGCATCTTCCCGGTGAACTTCGGCCACCAGAAGTAGAAGCCGGCGAACATCGCGAACACCACCGTGCCGAACAGGACGTAGTGCAGGTGCGCCACGATGAAGTACGAGTCGGTGAGGTGGAAGTCGAGCGGCGGGGAGGCGATCAGCACGCCGCTCAACCCGCCGAGCAGGAACGACACCAGGAACCCCAGAGACCACAGCATCGGCGTCTCGAACGAGACCGAGCCGTGGACCATGGTCCCGATCCACGCGAAGAACTTGATGCCCGTGGGCACCGCGATCAGGAACGACATCGCCGAGAAGAACGGCAGCAACACCGCGCCGGTCGCGAACATGTGGTGCGCCCACACCACCGCCGACAGCATGGTGATCGAGACGGTCGCGCCGATCATCGGCACGTAGCCGAACAGCGGTTTGCGGGAGAAGACCGGGATGATCTCCGAGACGATCCCGAAGAACGGCAGCGCCACGATGTACACCTCCGGGTGCCCGAAGAACCAGAACAGGTGCTGCCACAGCAGCGCGCCGCCGTT
>NZ_WWJT01000338.1 GCF_009865385.1 Streptomyces sp. SID486
GCGGCAGCGCTCAGGCTCCGGTCCCCGGGCCGGGCGCCGGTGCGCGCGTCGGGGCCGGCCCCTCGACGGCCCCGGACAGCCGGCCGGCGGTCACCGCGAACGGGCCGAAGGCGGCCAAGGCCGCCGTTCAGAAAAAGCTCGCCCACGCGCGCGTGCTGCTGTCGCGCCGGGCTGCCGGGACAGCGTCCGGCACGGATGTGACCAAGGCCGGCAAGGCCGTCGCCTTCGCCCGCGCCCAGCTCGGCAAGCCGTGCGTGTGGGGCGCCGCCGGGCCCGGCTCCTACGACTGCTCGGGCCTCACCCAGGCCGCCTGGAAGTCCGCCGGCGTCACGCTCCCGCGCACGGCACGCCGGCAGGCCGGCGCCGGCACCCCGGTAGCCCCTGCCGATGCCCGCCCGGGCGACCTCGTCTTCTTCCATGACGACGCCGGGCACGTCGGCCTCTGCACGGGCGACGGCATGATGATCCACGCCCCCAGACCGGGTGCGTACGTCCGCGAGGAGCCGGTCTCCGCCATGGGCGAGGCGGCCGTCCACAGCGTGGTCCGGCCGGGCTGACGCCGGAGCGCGCCGGGGATCAGGTCCAGAGGACGGCGATGAAGATGTTGGCCGTGGTCAGCAGGCCGACCAGCCCGAAGAGGCCCTTGTCGACCCGCTCCTCGTCGCGCTTCACGTAGACCAGGCCGAGGATCACGATCAGCAGGGCCAGCTTCACGCCGATCTTGACGGTGTTGACGTGGTGGTCGTCGGCCTGGTTCAGCCCGACCAGGGTCACACCGGTGACCAGCATGGTGATCGCGCCGTGCAGCATCCCGGGCACGAACCGGGCCGTGCCCCGGCCCATCGCCTTCATCTGGGTGAGGAATCCGCCGAGCAGCGCGGCGATACCGATGATGTGCAGGCCGACGAAGAGATGGATGAGTACGTCCATGGAGCCGGAGCCTAGCCAGGGGCCCGTGCACCGCCCGTCACCGGGGCCCACGCACCGTCCGCCCCCGGGGTTCGTGACCGCGCGGCCACCGCGGCCGCCACCGCACCGCCTCCGCGGGTCGCCACCGCACCGCCTCCGCGGGTCGCCGCCGCGCCGCCGCGAGGTTCACGACCGCGCCACACCGGGGTTCGCCGCCTCGCCACCACCCGGGCTCGCCCCCGCGCCACCACCCGGCTCGACGCCTCGCCACCACCGGGGTCGCGACCGCGCCGTCACCGGAGTTCTCAGCGGCATCGCCGCGGCCGTGATCGTGTCATGCCGAAGCCTTCTCACCGTGTGGCGCCACGACGACCCGGCACGGCGCCGGCCCACCGCCCGGTACGGCCGGGCCGGGTCCCTCTCCTGTCGGACGCTCCGTCATGTGTCGGCGCTCCCCTCACGGTGCCGCCGGCCGTTGCCTGGAGCGCGCGATGGATATATGCGTCCCATAGCACCCCACAGTCCCCACCCGCCCCGCTTTCGGTTCTTCGGTCATCACGTTCGGTAAAGGCGACGACTCCTGTCGGGCGGGACGGACACATACGGTCACGTCCCGATCCGTCCCTGCCAGTTCCGCACACCTCGTTACCGACTCGTCACCACCCGGCCTAGCGTCCTCCCCCAGGTGACCGGCTCCCCACCGCCGCCCGGACCAGGGGCGGCAGCCGGCCACCACCGCCGAGAAAAGCCCTGCGGCGGCCCGCTTCCCCTGCGCGGGTCGCCGCGGGCGTACCGCTCGGTCGTACGCGTCGTACGGAAGGACGTGACAGTCCGGTGGCAGCCCACCGCAAGCTCCCGCAACGCCCGTTCAGTGGTCTCACCGCCCGGACGGCCGCCACTCTCGCCCTGGCGGGCGCGGCCACCGCGACCGGTTTCGACGGGGCGGCGCACGCCGAGCCGCAGCTGACGCCGGCGCAGGTGAAGGCCAAGGTGGACACGTTGTACCGGGAAGCCGAGGCCGCCACCGAGAAGTACAACGGGGCGAAGGAGAAGTCGGGCACGGCGGAGCGGCGGCTGAGCGCACTGCAGGACGAGGTCGCCCGCAGGCAGGAGACCCTCAACTCCGCGCGCAACGCGCTCGGTTCGATAGCGGCGGCCCAGTACCGCGACGGCGCGATGGACCCGGCCTGGCAACTGGCCCTCTCCAGCGACCCCGACCGGTACCTGGACGACGCCGCGCTCGCGGAGCGGGCCGGTGACCGGCAGGCCGCCGCGGTGTCCCGGGTGCGCCGGCAACTGCGCGAGATCGAGCAACTGCGCGGCGCCGCACGCATCGAGCTGAAGTCCCTGCGCTCCCGGCAGGCCGAGCTGAACCGGCAGAAGAGGACCGTCACCGGCAAGCTGGACGAGGCCCGGCAGCTGCTCGCGCGGCTGACTCCGCGACAGCGCTCCGAAGTCACCGGCGCCGGCGCCGATGCCGGCGGTCCGAGCGCACGCGCCTCCCGGTCGGCGGCGGATCCGCGGCAGCCACTGGAGGAGGCCGCACCCGCCCCGGCGCCCACCGGGCGCGCCGCGGCAGCCGTCGCCTACGCCTACGGCAAGCTCGGCAGCCCCTATGTGTGGGGCGCCACCGGCCCGAACGCCTTCGACTGCTCGGGCCTGGCCCAGGCCGCCTACCGTGCCGCCGGCATCTCCCTGCCCCGCACCACGTACGCCCAGATCAACGCGGGCCGGAGAGTCTCCCGCTCCGAACTCCGTCCCGGGGACCTGGTGTTCTTCTACTCCGGGATCAGCCACGTCGGTATCTACGTGGGCAACGGGCAGATGATCCACGCCCCGAACCCGTCGGCGCCGGTCCGCGTGGCCCCGATCGACCAGATGCCGTTCGCCGGGGCGACGCGGGTGGCCTGACGGCGGGGCAGGGCTCGCCGGGCGAAACGCCGATGGGCCGGGCGGAACACCGGTGGACCGGGCGGGCCGGGCGGAGGGTCAGACCAGCCGGCGTGCGGTCGCCCAGCGGGTCAGCTCGTGCCGGTTGGACAGCTGGAGCTTGCGCAGGACCGCCGAGACATGGGACTCGACCGTCTTCACCGAGATGAACAGCTGCTTGGCGATCTCCTTGTACGCGTAGCCACGGGCGATCAGGCGCAGCACCTCGCGTTCCCGCTGGGTGAGGCGGTCCAGGTCCTCGTCGACGGGCGGGGCGTCGGTGGAGGCGAAGGCGTCCAGGACGAACCCGGCCAGCCGCGGGGAGAAGACGGCGTCGCCCTCCTGGACCCGGAAGACCGAGTCGACCAGGTCGGTACCGGTGATGGTCTTGGTGACATAGCCGCGGGCACCGCCGCGGATCACCCCGATCACGTCCTCCGCCGCGTCCGACACGGACAGCGCGAGGAAGCGCACGGGCCGCTCGGCGTCCCCGGTCAGCGCCGCGCACCGGCGCAGCACCTCGACGCCGCCGCCGCCCGGCAGGTGGACGTCGAGGAGGACCACCTCGGGCCGGGTGGCAGTGATGACCGCGACCGCCTGGTCGACGTCCGCGGCCTCGCCGACCACCTCGACACCGGTCTCGGCGGTCTGGCCGATCTCCGCCTGGACGCCGGTGCGGAACATCCGGTGGTCGTCGACGAGCACCACCCGTACATGCCGTCCGCCGGCGCCGCCCTCGGGCCGGCCCGACCCGGCCGCCTCCGCCGTCCCCGCCGTGCCGTTCGCCTCGGTCGCGTCGCTCATGACGTCCTCTCCGCCCTCTCCATCTCCAGCTCGACCTCGGTGCCGCCGTCCGGCACCGCCCGCAGCCGGGCCGTGCCACCGTGACGTTCCATGCGGCCGATGATCGATTCTCTGACGCCCATGCGGTCGGCGGGTATCGCGTCGAGGTCGAAGCCGGGACCACGGTCCCGCACGGACACGAAGACCGTCTTTCCCTCGACCTCGGCGTAGACCTGCACGGCGCCGCCCTCGCCACCGTACTTGGCGGCGTTCACCATCGCCTCGCGCGCGGCCTGCATCTGCGCACCCGTCCTCTCGTCCAGCGGGCAGTCGCCGACGACCACGACCTCGATGGGCACGCCGTGTTTGTCCTCCACCTCGGCCGCGTTGCGCCGCACCGCCTCGGCGACCGTGTCCGGCTCTTCGGCCTCGTCCTTGCCGGTGCCCTCCGGTTTGTACAACCAGGTGCGCAGGTCCCGCTCCTGGGCGCGGGCGAGACGGCGCACCTCGTTCGCGTTGTCGGCGTTGCGCTGGATCAGGGTGAGGGTGTGCAGCACCGAGTCGTGGACATGGGCGGCGACCTCGGCGCGCTCCTGGGCGCGGATGCGCATCAGGCGTTCCTCGGACAGGTCCTGGGTCATGCGGACCAGGTAGGGCCCGGCGAGCAGGGTGATGCCGACGATGACGACGAGCGCGGCCTGCAGGACCGCGCCGAGGTGGGCGGCCGAGCCCTGGAGGACGAAGACGGCCGAGACACCGGCCGTGACGAGCAGGACGCCGCCGGCCGTCCGCAGCAGGGTGAGGGTGCGCCGCCGGCGGCCGGCCTCGACCCAGCGGGCCCGGCGGGCGTTGTCCGCCTGACGCCAGACGAGGGCGACACCGGCCGCGACGAGTACGGCGGGCACCAGGTACGCCTTGGTCGCGCTGCCCAGGTTGACGCTGCTCACGAAAACCATGGACACGACGACCATGAGGAGCAGCGCGGCGATCTGTCCACGGTCCGGCTTGCGCGCCACCAGTCTGCGGCGGCCGTCCGGCGACGCCTCCGTACCCACCAGCGACGGCTTCTGGTCACCGACGCCGCCGACGCCGAGGGGGACGAAGAACCAGAACGCGGCGTACAGCAGCGCTCCGAGCCCGTCGGCCGTGAACAGGCCGACGAAGACGAGCCGCACCCAGACGACGGGCAGCCCGAGATGCCCGGCGAGGCCCCGCGCCACTCCGCCGAGCCAGCGTCCGTCACTGCTGCGGTAGAGCTTGCGCGGCGGCCGCGGGTCGTCGAGGGGCGGGCTTGCGGCTTCCGGCATGCCAACGATGGTCACACGGACGGCGGGGCAGAGCATCAGGGTCGTCCCCCGAGACGCCCCTGATCTTCCGTCGCATCCGGTCCAGATCTCCCGTCGGCCCCGGTCCAGCTCTACCGCCGGGCCTCCAGCTGTACCGCAAGGCCCGGTCCAGCTCTACCGCCGGGCCCGACGCCGGGCCCGGTCCAGCCCTGCCGTCGG
>NZ_WWJT01000339.1 GCF_009865385.1 Streptomyces sp. SID486
GCCGGCACGCGCGCCCCGCGCACCTCGGCCCGGTCCGGGGTGGCCGCCAGCAGTGCGGCGGCGGCCGCGCGCGGGTCCCGCTCCCCGTACGCCGTCATCCACGCGGCGACGAGTCCCGCGGCCACCGGAGCGGCGAACGAGGTGCCGCTCCACTGCGCCAGTCCGTCGAACATCACCTGGTCCGGCTTGGCGCCGGTGCACTGCCGGCCCTCGCTCAGCACGCCGGTGTGGCGCGGGTACTGGCAGGTGCAGGCGTAGTCGGCGCCGAACCGGCAGGAGTCGTAGGTGGAGTGCTGGTAGACGTACGGCACGGGCACCGTGAACCCGGTCAGGGCGCTGGTGAGACGCTCGCCGGGGGCGTGGGCGCGCACCCAGGGGCCGTGGTTGGTGAAGCAGGCCGCGCCCTCGCCGTCCGCGCGGAGGGCGCCGACCGACAGCACACTGTCGGCGAACCCGGGCAGTCCGGCGTAGGCGGCGGGCCAGAACGGTGTGTCACTGCCGTTGTTGCCGGCGGCGGCCACCAACAGGGTGTGGTGGTCACGGAGTTCGCCCATGAACGCGTCCAGGCCGATCAGCCCGTCGGGGTCGGTGGCGGGCGTGCCCGCGGAGAGGCTGATGATGTCCGGCCAGCCGTCCCGGTCGACCGCTTCGAAGAGCAGGCCGCCGAACTCGGACTCCAGGACGGCGCCCGCGTCGTTGAGGGTGCCGCGGACGGTGATGTCGGTGTCGGGCGCGACGGCCGCGAGGAGCGCGGCGATGAACGTGCCGTGACCGGCGTACTGGCGGAGCACGCCGTCGGCGTCGGTCTCGGACAGCTGGACGTCGCCCCGGGTGTGGGCGAGCGGCGGGTAGGAGCGGTGGTCGTGCATCAGGCCGGTGTCGACCACGAGGACGCGGACCGCGGTGGCCGGGTCGTGCCGCTCCCCGGTGGCGGCGGGGTTGGCCGCCTCGGTGCGCGGGACGGGCACCGGCTCGTCACCGGGACAGGCGTTCACCGCGATGTGCACCACGTGGTTGCGTCCCACCAGTCTGCGCCCCCGGCGGTCCTCGGCCTCCCGTACGGCGCGCAGGGCGTGCGGCACCGTGTCCTCGCCCCCGGCCGGGTCCCCGACCCGGATCCGGGTCACGCCGGTGCGGGCGGTCCGCGGCCCCTCGCGGCGCACGTGGTCGGGGACGAGGCCCGCGGTCTCGGTGAAGTGGGTGCGCACGGTGTCCTCGACGAACCGGGCCTCCTCGCCGTCCCGGACGAGGACGACCCCCTTCTCGTAGAGGAGGCCCGCGGTGTCGTCCGGCCCCATGGTCAGCGGGACGTCCGGCAGGGAGCGCTGGATGTGGTGGAACTGCTCATGGAATCGCTGTGGCGCCATGGATGTCCTCCCCCTCGAGACGGTGTGCGACAGTGAGAGCCGCCGGGCCGCCGTCTGATACAGCGGGCCACTACCATGCGAGACGTGACAGCGGGAAGCGAGGCGGTTCTCGAACTGCTGCCCATGGTGTTCGCCGATCCGGGCGAGGCCCGGGCACGCGCGGAACACGTCCTGCGTACCGGCCCGTCCCCGCTGCACGGCAGCGTCGCCCACCAGGTACTGGGGATCTGGCAGCGGGACTTCGGTGACCTGCGCGTCGCGCTGCGGCACCTGCGGCGGGCCCGGGACCTGGCCGCGCGCGCCGAGTCGGCCGACCGGGAGGCCGACGTGCTCGCGACGCTGGGGGTCGCACTGGTGCACGCGGGGCGCACACGACAGGGGCTCGCCTCCTTCGAGCGCGGGGTCGCCCGGGGCGGCGGGCACACCCGGGCCCGGGTGCTGTACCGGCGGGCCTACGTGTGGTGGGTGCTCGGGCGGCACCGGGAGGCGCTGGAGGACGTACGGCGGGCGCTGCCGGTACTGCGTCAGGTCGCCGACGACATCTGGACCGCCCGGGCGCTGACCCTGCGGGCCACCGTGCACCTGGCGCTCGGCGCGGTGGACCGCGCGGTCGCCGACTTCACCGCGGCGGAACGGCTGTGGGACACCACCGGCCAGGAGCACGACAAGGCGGACGCGGTGGAGAGCCGGGGCCTGGCCGCGTTCCGGTCCGGCGACATCCCGGCGGCACTGCGGCTGCTGGACGAGGCCGAGGAGCGCTACGCCAAGCTGGACACCCCGACGTACAACCTGTCGATCCGGCGCTGCGAGGTGCTGATGGCGGCGGGACTCGCCCCGGAGGCGCTGGCGGAGGCGGACGCGGCGATCGCGCTGCTGGACCGGATCGGCGGACAGTCCACCCGCAAGGCCGAGCTGCTGCTCGCCGCCTCCTGGGCCGCCCGCGCGGCGGGGGACGCGCACACCGCCATAGCGCGCGCGGCCGTCGCCGTACGGCTGTTCGCGGCACAGCGCAGGACGTGGTGGGAGACGCACGCCCGGCTGGTGCTGATCGAGGCGCGGACGGCGGCCGGCCGCCGCTCGGGGCGGATGGTCGCGGACGCGGCGGCGGTCGCCGAGCGGCTGGCCGCCTTCGGCTCACCGGCCGCGCCGGAGGCATCGCTGCTCGCCGGAAGGATCGCGCTGGCGCTCGGGTGGACGGCGGACGCGGAACGGCACCTGGCGGTGGCCGCCCGCAGCCGGCACTGCGGGCCCGCGCCGGCCCGGGTGACGGGCTGGGCGGCGCAGGCGCTGCGGGCGCGGGCGGCCGGTTCCCGACGAGGGGTGCTGGAGGCGTGCCGGCGCGGCCTGGACGTGCTGGACGACCACCGGATGACGCTGGGCGCTTCGGAGCTGCGTGCCCACACGAGTTCGCAGGGCGCCGAACTGGCGGCGCTGGCACAGGAGGTGAGCCTCGCCCAGGGCGGCCCGCGGCGGCTGCTGGGGTGGAGCGAGCGGTGGCGGGCGACCGTGCTGTCCGCGCCGCCGACCCGGCCGCCCGACGATCCGGCGCTGCTGAGCGGGCTGACCGCCTACCGGGAGATCGCGGCCCGGGCGGAGGCCGCCCGGATGGACGGCCGCCCGGTGCCGGCGCTGGAGCGTGAACAGCGGCGCCTGGAACGGGAGATCCGCTCCCGCACCCGGCACATGGGCGGTGCCGCCACCGGCGCCGGGGACCGCTTCGACGTGGGCCGGCTGCTGGACCGGCTCGGCGACGTGCGGCTGGTCGAACTGGCCGTGGTCGACGGCCGGGTGCACGTGCTGCTGTGCGGGCAGGGCAGGGTACGGCGGTTCGCCGGCGGGTCGCTGGCGGAGGCGGTGGCCGAGGCCGGGCATGTGCAGGCCGGGCTGCGGCGGCTCGCGCATCCGGGGGCCGAGGCGCGGCTGCCGGTGGTGGAGGCGGCCGGCCGGCGGCTTCAGGAACTGCTGCTGGCCGG
The DNA here is from genome assembly GCF_009865385.1 of Streptomyces sp. SID486. Lineage (GTDB taxonomy): Bacteria > Actinomycetota > Actinomycetes > Streptomycetales > Streptomycetaceae > Streptomyces. The sequence goes on from NZ_WWJT01000339.1 coordinate 3,341, forward strand.
GGCCGCGTCGCGGCTCGGTCCGGGCCCGGTGGTGATCGTGCCGCCGGGGGCGCTGCACCGGGTGCCGTGGGCGCTGCTGCCCGCGCTGCGGGAGCGGGTGCTCAGCGTGTCGCCGTCTGCGGGCAGTTGGCTGCGGGCCCGGGAGACCGCGCCGCCGGCGGACGGCCGGGCGGTGCTGGTGCGCGGTCCCGGTCTCGCCTCCGGGGGCGCGGAGGTGCCCGAACTGGCCGGCCGGTACGGCACGGCGACGGTCCTGGAGGGTGACGACGCCCAGGTGCCCCGGGTGCTGGCGGAACTCGACGGCGCGGGCCTCGCGCACCTGGCGGCGCACGGCACGTTCCGCGCGGACAGCCCGCTGTTCTCCGCCCTGCGCATGGCCGACGGCCCGCTGATCGTGCACGACTTCGAGCGGCTGGCCCGCAGCCCGTACCGGATCATCCTGTCCAGCTGTGACACCGCCCGGCTCGCCTCGGTGGGCGCCGACGAACTCCTCGGCCTGGTCACGGCGTTGCTGCCGCTGGGCACGGCCGGGGTGGTGGCGAGCAGCGCGCCGGTGAACGACGCGGCCGTGGTGCCGCTGATGCTCGCCCTGCACAAGGGCCTCGGCGCGGGCCTGTCCCTGGCCGAGGCCCTCCGCGACGCCCGCACGGCCCTGCCCGGCGACGCCGTCCACCAGGCGACGGGCTGGGCCTTCGCGGCGTTCGGGGCGGCCTGACGAGGCACCGGGACGCCGAAAGGCGCTAGGCGGGCATGAGCTGGGGCCGAGGCGGGCGTGCCGACCGGGCCCACGCGGTCAGGGACCGGACGGCAGCGGACGGGCAGACCGGGCCACGCGAAGCCGAAGCGGGCGCGGGGACAGGGCCACGCGAAGCCCAAGCGGGCGCACGGGCAGGGCCGCGCGGAGGCCCAAGCGGACGCGGGACGGGTGCCGGCGACATCTCACTCCCCCTGCCCTGCCCTGCCCTGTCCTCCCCTGCCCTGTCCTCCTCTGCCCTGCTCTCCCCTGCCCTGCTCTCCCCTGCCCCCTTCCCGTGGCGGGCCGGTCGGTGGCCGTCAGGCCATCGCCCCTTCCGGTGCGTCCACCAGCGCCGGCAGTGCGCTCCGGCCCCCCGTACCGAGCCGTGTGTACGCGCTGTACAGGTGGTTGCCCACCGTGCGTACCGACAGCGTCAGCCGTTCGGCGATCTCCCGGTTGCTCAGCCCGGCGGCGGCCAGCGTGACGATCTGCTGTTGCCGGGCGGTGAGGTCGCCGAGGACCAGGCCGGCCAGGGCCGGTGTCCGGGCACCCGCGCACCGGCGGGCGAGCGCCAGCGCCCGGCTGCGTGAACGGCGCGCGGCCCGTGGGTCGCGATGCACCCGTACGGCCTGTGCCCGGGCCTCCGCCGCGTACAGCAGGAACCCCCGCTCGGCCAGCGCCTCCGCGGCGCCGTCCAGTGCGGTGCCGTCACCGCGGGCCAGGGCGTCCGCGTGCCGGGCGAGCACACTGCCGGCCGGCAACCGCCCCACCGCCCGTTCGGGTGCACCGAGGCGTACGGCCGCGTAAGCCGCGTGGACTTCGTCCGGGTCGTCCTGGCCGCCGTCCGACGGGCGCTCGGCGAGCTGGAGTTCCGTCCGGCAGGCGGAGTCCGACGGCGCCTCCCGCAGCCCTTCCCGGGCCCATGCCGCCGCCTCCCCCAGCTCGCCCCGCAGCCGTGCGAACCGGGCGCGGGCCGCGGCGTATCCGGCCGGCACCACGCTGCCCTGCGCCACCAGCCAGTCCCCCACCGGTGTCGGCACCGGCCGGACGTCCAGCCGCGCCATCCGCTCCGCCAGGGTGCGCTGTTCGGCGGCGAGCGCGGGAGCGTGCGTGTCGGCGGCGGGGGTGAGCCGGCGGGCGCGCAGCCGGCCCGCGCGGGCACGCAGCGCGGTGCCGTGCAGGGGGTGGGCGAGGCCGACGCCGCCGTGGTCGTCGACGTGGATCAGCCCGTCCGCCTCCAGGCGTTCGAGGACGTCCGGTTCCAGCTCGTCCGACGCCGGTGACAGGGGCTCGGCGAAGGCGAGGCGTTCGAGGGCCTCGCGTTCCCCGGGGCCGGACCGCTCCAGGGCGGGGGCGAGCCGTTCCCGGACCGCCGGGGTGAGGGGCAGCGGGCCGCGCCAGGCCCGTTCGCCGGTACCGGGGACGGGCGTCAGCCGGCCTGACCCGGTGAGCGCGGTCACCAGCTCGCGCAGCAGCCGCAGATCGCCCTGGCACGAATGGTGCAGCCGGCGCACGGTGAGCGGCTCCAGGCGGGCCCCGGCGAGCAGCCGCGCGGTGTCCTCGTGGGACAGCGGGTCCAGGGTCAGCCGGGGCAGCAGCTCCCCGGTCCACAGCCGGGACACCGCGGCGGGCGCGGGCTCGCCGTCCGCCGCCGCCACGACCAGGCGGGTGCGCCCCCGTAGGGCCAGCTGGTGCACCAGGGCGGCGGAGGTGTCGTCCAGCAGCTGGGCGTCGTCGACGACGAGGACGCGTACGCCGGACAGCGACCGGAGCGCGCGGGGCAGCGAGACGGTGTCGGGGAGCAGGTGGGCGAACGCCGCGAGGGGCAGGTCACGGGCCTCGGGCGTACCGGTCACCCGGGCGTGGTCCGTGCCCCGGACCGCCTCCGTGATCAGCCGTGTCTTGCCGTGGCCGGCCGGGCCGGTCACCACGACGCCGGGCCGGCCCGCGCTCAGCGCGCCGCGCACCAGCTCCAGTTCGTCCGCCCGGCCGGTGAACGGCCAGGGCGCCTGCGGGGTCGTCCTCGGGTTCTGTGCGTCAGTCCTCACACCGTTGAGAGCGCGGATACCCGGTCTTGATACAGGGTGACTTGAGTAGTCCCCGACTCAGGCGTCCGGCGACGGCGGCCGGGCACCCTGGGCGCATGACCCGACGTCTCTGCTCGCTTCCGCGGCAGTCGGCCCCCTCCTTCGGACCGGGGCTGACCGCCGAGCGGCTGGGCGCGCTGCTCGCCGGCCGGCGGATGTGGGTCAACGGCACGGTGCTGCACTACTGCTTCCTGGACGCCCGTTCGGACGCCTCGGTCGTCCCGGTGCCCGGGACGGGGGAGCTGCGCCGGGTGCCGTGGGCCGGCGGCGAGGAGCAGCGGCAGCTGGTCCGCGGGTGTTTCGAGGAGTGGCGGGACCTGGGCATCGGCGTCACGTTCGCCGAGGTCGGCGACCGTCACGAGGCGGAGCTGCGGATCGGGTTCCAGGCGGGTGCCGGGTCCTGGTCGGCGATCGGGCGGGACGCGCTGTCGGTCGGCCGGGGCGAGCGCACCATGAATTTCGGCTGGGACGTGACCGCGCCCGGGGAGCGGGGGGCGGTCCTGCACCAGATCGGGCACGCGCTCGGCATGGTGCACGAGCACCAGAGCCCGTCCGCCGGGCTGCACTGGGACGACGAGGCCGTGTACGCCGAGCTGGCGGACCCGCCGAACTTCTGGGACCGGGAGACGACGTTCACGAACGTGCTGCGCCGGCTGGACGCCGGGGAGGCGGGCGGAGCGCTGTGGGATCCGCAGTCGGTGATGACGCTGCCGTTCGGGCCGGGGCTGGTGCTGGAGCCGGAGCAGTACCGCGGGGGGCTGCGGCCGCCCGGCACGCCCTCGCCGGCCGACAAGGAGTTCGTGCTCCGCTGGTATCCGCCCACGGCTGCCGCCGGTCCGGCCGGGCTGCTGCCGTTCCGGTCGGTGCCGCTCGGGCTCGGCGCGGGCGAGCAGGCGGACTTCGCCGTGGAGCCGCCGGAGACCCGCGAGTACACCGTGGGCACCTTCGGGGACGCGGACAGTGTGCTGGTGGTCTTCGAGGAGCGCGACGGGGAGCCGCGCTTCCTCGCGGGACACGACGACGGCGGCACGCCGGACAACGCCGCCGTCCGGGTCCGGCTCGTCAAGGGCCGGCGTTATGCCGTCCGGGTCCGCCTGTACTCCACGTGGGGTTCGGGCGAGACGGCGGTCATGTGCTGGTGACGGCACACGGACGGCGGGGAGCCACGGTCCGGCACCGGGGGAAGGGGCGCGGACGTCACCCACGGGGGAGGTGACGTCCGCGCCCGCGCCGGTGCCGTGGCCGGGCGGCGGCGGCAGGACGTCACGACGCGGCGCGCTCGCCGAGGGTGCCGGCGTCGGGATGGGCGAGACCCAGGTGGTCGCGCAGGGTGGTGCCCTCGTAGTCGGTGCGGAAGACGCCCTGTTCCTGCAGCAGCGGGACCACCCGGTCGGCGAACGGGTCGAGCCCGCCGGGGGTGATGTGCGGGACGAGGATGAAGCCGTCGGCGGCGTCGGTCTGCACGAACTCGTCGATGGTCCGCGCGACGGTGGCCGGGGAGCCGATGAAGGACTGCCGGTTGCCGGTGTTGATGACGAGGTCGCGGATGGACCACTTGTTGGCCTCGGCGAGCTGGCGCCACTCGCGGGCGATGGCGACCGGGTCGCGGTACATCCGCACCTGGGCACGGCCGCGGGATATGTGGTCCTCACCGACCAGCGGGTCGACGTCGGGCAGCGGCCCGTCCGGGTCGTACGCGGACAGGTCCCGGTTCCACACGAATTCCAGGTGCTTGATGGCGGTCGCGCCGCTGACCTGCAGGCGGCGGACCTCGTGGGCGAGTTCGGCGGCCTCCTGGTCGGTGTCGCCGAGCACGAACGTCGCGGCGGGCAGGATGAGCAGCTGGTCGGGGCGGCGGCCGTAGCGGGCCAGGCGGGACTTGACGTCCGTGTAGAAGGCCCGGCCCTCCTTCAGCGTGGAGTACCGGCTGAAGATGGCGTCGGCGTCGGCCGCGGCGAACTCGCGGCCCTCCTCGGAGTCGCCCGCCTGGAAGATGACGGGGCGCCCCTGCGGGGAGCGCGGGACGTTGAACCGGCCGTGGATGTCGAAGTGCTGTCCCCGGTGGGTGAAGGCACCGGCCCTGGCGTCCCGCAGGAAGGTGCCGGTGGCCTGGTCGGCGAGGATCTCGTCACCGTGCCAGGAGTCGAACAGTTCGTGTGCGGTGGCGAGGAACTCCTTGGCGCGGGAGTAGCGCTCGTCCTGCGGCAGGAACCCGCCACGGCGGAAGTTCTCGCCGGTGAAGGCGTCCCAGGAGGTGACGACGTTCCACGCGGACCGGCCGCCGGACAGATGGTCGAGGCTGGCGAACTGGCGGGCCACCTCGTACGGCTCGTTGAACGTGGAGTTGATGGTTCCGGTCAGGCCGAGCCGGTCGGTGACGGCGGCCAGCGCGGCCAGCACGGTGAACGTGTCGGGGCGCCCGACCACGTCCAGGTCGTAGATCGTGCCGCCCTGTTCGCGCAGCCGGAGGCCCTCGGCGAGGAACAGGAAGTCGAACTTGGCGCGTTCGGCGGTCCGCGCGAAGTGCGCGAAGGAGCTGAACTCGATGTGGCTGCCCGCGGCCGGGTCGCTCCAGACGGTGGTGTTGTTGACACCGGGGAAGTGGGCGGCCAGGTGGATCTGTTTGCGCGGCTTGCTCATGGCGTACGGTCGTCCTCTCCGGCGGTCAGGCTGCTGCGTAGCGGTTGGCGGGGCGGCCGAGGCCGAGGAGTCCGCGCAGGGTGCCGGACTCGTAGGCGTCCCGGAAGCGGCGGCGGCGCCGCAGTTCGGGCACCAGGTCCCGGGTGATCCGGGGCAGGTCGTGGCCGGCGACGGCGGGCCGCAGCCGGAAGCCGGTCAGCCCTCCGGCCGCCAGCTCCTCCAGCAGGTCGGCCAGTTGCGCGGCCGTCCCGGTGAAGACCCGGGCGTCGCTGGTGTACGGCTCGCCCGCGAGCGTGTCGAGCCGGCCGAGCCGGTCCTGCGCGGCGCTCCGGCTGTCGTCGAGGAGGACGACGAGGTCACCGAAGACGTGCAGGGTCCGGTCGGCGCGGCCCGCCGCCTCCTGCTCGGCGCGGATCTCGGCGACGATCGAGCGGGCCTCGGCCGCGTCGTGCGGGGTCACGTAGCCGACGTCGGCCTGGCGGGCCACGAGCCGGTAGGGGACGGTCTGGTGGGCGAGGGCGGTGACCAGGGGCTGGCCCTGCGGCGGCCGGGGGGTGATGGCGGGACCCTTGACGCTGAAGAAGGGGCCCTCGAAGTCGATGTAGTGCAGCTTGTCCCGGTCGATGAAGCGGCCGGTCGCCGCGTCCCGGATCTCGGCGTCGTCCTCCCAGCTGTCCCAGAGCCGGCGGACGACCTCCACGTGGTCGGCGGCCTCGTCGAACAGCTCGGTGAGCAGTTCCTGCGCTCCCGGGCCGTCGAAGGAGTCGATCGGGCGGATGGTACGGCGGCCGAAGTGCGCGGCCTCGTCGACGCGCGCGCTGGTGCGGACGCGGACGCCGGCGCGCCCGGTGCTGACGTAGTCGAGGGTGGCGATCGCCTTGGAGATGTGGAACGGCTCGGTGTGGGTGGTCACCACGGTCGGGACCAGACCTATGTGGCGGGTGAGCGGGGCGACGCGGGAGGCGATGAGGACCGCGTCGAGCCGGCCGCGGACCTGGTCGGTGCGCTCGTCGGGCGTCAGCAACCGGGAGGACTGCGGGCCGAGACCGTCCTCCAGGGTGACGAAGTCGAGCAGCCCGCGCTCGGCCTCGGTGATCAGGTCGGCCCAGTAACCGGCGGTGAGCAGGTCCCGGGGGCGGGCGACCGGCTCGCGCCAGGAGGCGGGGTGCCAGCCGGTGCCGTCCAGGGCGACGGCGAGGTGCAGGTGGGCGGGGGGTGTCGGTGACACGTCGGTGCCTTCCTTGATGTCCGTACGACGATGTCCGTAGGCGGGTACGGGGTTCGGCGAAGTACGTGCGCGCGTACCGCGCACGTACGGGTACGCCGGCTCGCGGGAGATGGGGCGGCTGCCGGGCGGCCGGCGTCGACCGGCGGCTCACGCGGCGGGAGGTGCCCCGGGCCAGGGCGCGGCCGGGCGGAGGGTCAGGGGCGACAGAGCGCGGCGGACACGCGCTGGAGGTCTATGTGCGGCCGGGAGTGCAGCCGGACGGAGCGGTAGGGGTGCGGGACGCACAGCGGGCAGGGCCGCGCGGACGCTCGGCTCACGGCCGCCACCTCCCCCGTCCGTCGGGCACGGCGGGCCGGGTGGGCACCCGCCGTGCGTATTTCGTCATGACGTCCAACGCCGGGCCGGCGCCGGCTGTTCCCGTTCCCTCGAAGTTCCCGCGAGTCCTCGGAATCCGGCGGGTCCTCGGAGTTGTCCGGATCCTCGGAGCCCCCGGACCCCTCGGACCCCCAGGATCCTCGGAGCCCCGCGCGGGGCCGGCCCGGGGGTGCGGCCGGTCAGGAGTTGTCCAGCGGCAGGCCGGGGGGGTTCACCTGCGACCTGGGCACGGCCTCGTCGGAGAGGTTGTAGGCAGCGAGCCACTTGGCGTACTGCCCGTTGTCGATGAGGTGGTTGACGGCGTCGGCGAGCGGCTTGGCGAGTCCGCTGTCCTTCTTGGCGGTCGCGGCGATCAGGCCCTGGAGTGTCGCACCGGCGCCGGAGAAGCTGCCCGCGCTGCGGGTCGGGTGCGGGGTGTCCGCCGTCTGCCGGGCGCGGTAGGCGACACCGGGGTTGGGGCCGAAGAACGCGTCGATCTTGCCGCTGCTCAGCGCCAGGTTGCTGGCGTTCTGGTCCGGGAAGTACTTGACGGTGAGCTTCTTGCCCTCCGTGGCCAGCTTGGCCTTCCACTCCAGGAGGATCTTCTCCTGGTTGGTGCCGGAGCCGACGGAGACCGTCCGGCCGGCGAGGTTCTCGTAGTCGCCGTCGAAGTTCCAGGTGCTCTTCTTCAGCACCTCGAAGGCCAGGTTGTCCTTGCGGTAGGAGGCGAACTCGTACTTCTTCTTGCGCTCTTCGGTGTCGGTGACGTTGGAGAAGGCGACGTCGACCTTGCCGCTGTCGAGGCCGACGAAGAGGTTCTCCCAGGTGGAGTTGCGGATCTCGGGTTCCAGACCGAGGACAGCGGCCACCAGGCGGCCGAGGTCGGGCTCGGAGCCGGTGAGGGTCCGCTGGTCGCTGCCCACGAAGTTCAGCGGCGCGGATCCCGACGGCAGGGCGCCGACGCCGATGACGAGCTTGCCGCTCTTGCGGACGGAGGCGGGCAGCTCGGCGCTGATCGACTTCACTTCGGAGACCTTCAGCACGGTCTCCTTCGCGGCTCCGTTGGACTGCCGCCCCACGGTCACCGTGCCGGCCGGACCGGTGGTGGTGGCGGCGTCGCTGTCGCCTCCGCAGGCGGCGAGCCCGCCGGCGAGGGAGAGGGTCACGGTCGCCGTGGTGAGGCCGCGTATCAGACTGCGCCGGGAGAACTGGCTGGGCATGGCTTTCCTTGTCGTTCGGGGAGTGCACTGCGGACGGGGCGAGGGACGGACGATGGTCGGAGCGGCGGACGGGGTGACGGACGGGCCGACGGGACGACTCGACGACGGACGGACCGGCGGGACGACGGGGTGACGGACGGGTCGACGGGACGACGGGGGGACGGACCGGCGGCAGGGTCACGTCGCCGGGTTCGGGGCCGGGCGCCGGGGGCGGCCCGTGGTCATACGGCCGTCTCCCTGCGCAGCCGGGCCCGCAGCTCCGTCACCCCGGACCGGAGCTTCCGCAGCGGGGTCTGCGGCAGGGTGCGTGTGGCACCGCGGGCGTAGTAGCGCTCCACGTAGAACTGGACGACGGACACGGCGCTGGTCAGGATCAGGTACCAGACGGTGGCGACCAGCAGCAGCGGCACGATGTCGCCCGGATAGGTGTTGCCCATCGACTGCACCGTGCCGAACAGGTCGAGCAGGGACACGTAGAACACCAGGGACGTGCTCTTGACCAGGCCGATCAGCTGGTTGACGTAGTTCGGCGTGATGGACCTCAGGGCCTGTGGGAGGACGATCCTGCGGAACTGGCGGCCCCGGGGCAGGCCGAGCGCAGCGGCAGCCTCGTACTGCCCCTGGTCGACGGAGAGGATGCCACCGCGCACCACCTCGGACGCGTACGCCGCCTCGTTGAGGCTGAGGCCGACGACGGCGATCGCCATGTCGGTGGCCAGCCTCGACTCGTCGAAGGTGACGAAGGCCGGGCCGAACGGCACACCGAGGCTCAACGTCTGGTACAAGGCACTGAAGTTGTAGAGGAAGATCAGCACCACGATGAGCGGGACGGAGCGGAACAGCCAGGTGTAGGTCCAGCTGACCGCGCGCAGCACCGGGCTTCCGGAGAGCCGGCCGAGCGCCAGCAGGACCCCGCCGAGGAGGCCCAGCACCGCGCTGAGCGCCGTGACTTCGAGGGTGACGAGGAGGCCGTCCAGGACGGCGGGGCGCAGGAACCAGTAGCCGAAGCGGTGCCACTGGTAGAAGGGGTTCGTGACCAGGCCGTGCAGGATCTGCGCGACGAGCACGACGACGACGGCGGAGACGATCCACCGGCCCGGTCTGCGCTGGGGCTGAACGCGCGTTGGCAGAACGCGTTCTGACGTGGTGTCGGCTGCTGGTGGCGCCTCCGCGAGGGAGACGGCGGCGCCTGCGGATTCACTCATGGGGGCTCCGGCGGAGTCGGACACCCCCCGGGGGGCCGCGGACGAGCGGACGTGGGCCGGGATGTGGCTGTGGCACGGGGCGGCGCACGGACCGGCGCGGAACCGGGGGGCGAGGCGGACGACGGCACACCGGGCGGCGGGTGCGCGACGGGAACGCGGGGGCTGTACGGAGGGATTCAGCCCTGACGGCGGGCAGAGCCCGGCGCGGTACACAGTGCGCTGTTCACGCGGAGCAGATCGACGGCACGGTCGGCGACGAGCAGACCGGCGTACGACGGTACGCAGCCCTGGGGGCGGCTCGCGGCCGTCCTGGGAGCTGCGTCCATGGCGTCACCTGTCAGAGTTCCGGCCCCGAGGGGCCTCGCGCTTACCGAGATCGTCGTCCGGTCCGGTCGTCACCTGGGGCACCCCACCGCGGTGCGAGGGTTGCCGGTCAGCGAGCCAGGGCTTGGCGCTGACGCTCATGACCGTTCTTGAGGCGTAAGTAAGGCAGTTGCCCGTTCGAATGTCAACGGCTGTCCGCCCAGCGGACCGTGACGGGCCGCTCTCACCTGCGGAAAGCGTCCGGGGTGTCCGCCGCGTGGCTCGCCCAGTCCAGGATCTGGACAGCGGCTCCGGCGGCCTCCAGGCCCTGGCAGCGGCCGTGGTGGCGCCGGGCGATGCCGTCGAGGTCGAGGTGGCGTCCGAAGGCGGGGTGCGCGGCCAGCCGGCGGGCGTAGGCCCACAGCGCGCGGTGGCCGGCGATGCGGTGGACGGCGGCGGCGTCGAGGTGGCAGCGGTGGACGGTGTCGAGCTGCACCAGGGCGACCCACAGCTCGATGTCGGCGGCGGTGATCCGGTCGTCGGCCAGGTACTCCTCGCCGCTGAGCCGCCGCTCCAGCCGGTCCAGCGTGTCCAGGAGCACTTCGAGCGCGGCGGCCCGTTCGGCCGGTCCGGCGCCGGCCCGGCCGGCGCGCTGTGCGGCCTCCCCGATGCCCCCGGCGCACATCCGCTCGACCGCTTCGATCACGGAGGAGAGGCCGCGGGGGTACAGGCGGGCGTGGCCTTCGCCCCGGAACAGGTCCAGGTCGCGCAGGATGTCGGGGGCGTGGGTGCTGACGATGCGTCCGGACCAGTCGTCGCTGAGGACGGGCGCGAGCGCCGGGCCGGTGTGGTGGTGGGCGCTCGCCTCGTACAGCGGGCGCAGCGCCGAGTGGCCGCCGCCGGGACAGTCCGGCACCGCGGGCAGGAGGGTGACCGGACAGTCGTCGTCCAGCCCGAGCAGGCTGTGGCCGACGGCGAGGCGCAGTCCGTCGGGGCACGCGGTGGACAGGTGGAGCCGGTAGCGGTGCGGCACGGCGTAGTGGCCGCTGCGGGCGTCCCGGCCGAGCCGTCCCCGGAAGGCAGCGGCGGGCCAGCGGACGGACGGGACGGCGGCGAGCGGAGTGATGGACATGCGTCTCCCCTGGGTGTGGGCGTGCGGACGGGCGATCCGGCACGATCGCGGCCGGTCGGCGGGGGGCGAGGGGCCCGGTTCAGCGGTGGCGGCTGATCGCGCTGCAGACGCGCTGCAGGTCGATGTGGCGGCGAGAGGTGAGCAGGGGCGCGCACGACGGCGTCCGGCGCGTTCGGCCGGTGCCCGTTCCGAGGCGCGTCATCATTCCCTACCCGTTCACTAGGATTCCCTCCTTGGAGTGTCGATCGGGCCGCGTGCGACGTCAAGGGGGCGTCCACGCCTGGGACTCCGGGCGGGTGACGACGGCGTGGGCAGGTCGCGGGACGGGCGTTCCCGGGCCGTGCGAGGGTCTCCTCACGGAGAGAAACATGTGACATAGTACTGGCCGTGGCGAAGCGACCGACCTGCGATGTCGTGGTCGTCGGAGCCGGGATGGTGGGTGCGGCCTGTGCGCTGTACGCCGCCCGGTCCGGCCTCGACGTGAGGGTGCTGGACCGGGGCCCGGTGGCCGGCGGCACCACCGGGGCGGGCGAGGGCAACCTGCTCGTCTCCGACAAGGGACCGGGCCCGGAACTGGAACTCGCCCTGCTGTCGGCCCGGTTGTGGGCCGAGCTGGCCGACGAGCTGGGCACGGCGATCGAGTACGAGCCCAAGGGTGGCCTCGTGGTCGCCTCGGCGCCCTCCGCCCTGGCCGCGCTGCGGGACTTCGCCGCGGGCCAGCGCGCCGCCGGCGTCACGGCCGTACCGGTGGGGGCGGATCTGCTGCCGGATCTGGAACCGCATCTGGCGCCGGGCCTGGCGGGCGGGATGCACTATCCGCAGGACGCCCAGGTCATGCCCGCCCTGGCCGCGGCCCGGCTGCTCCGCGCCTCCGGGGCCCGGCTGCACACGGGGCACACCGTGACCGGCGTGCTGCGCACCCCGGACGGCACGGTGTACGGGGTACGCACGGACCGGGGCGAGGTCCACGCACCGGCCGTGGTGAACGCGGCCGGCACCTGGGGCGGCGACCTCGCCGCCCTGGCCGGTGTCCGGTTGCCGGTACTCCCCCGGCGCGGATTCGTCCTGGTCACCGAGCCGCTGCCGCGGATGGTCCGGCACAAGGTGTACGCCGCGGACTACGTGGCCGACGTCTCCAGCGACTCGGCCGCCCTGCGCAGCTCGCCGGTGGTGGAGGGCACGGCCGCGGGGCCGGTGCTGATCGGCGCCACCCGCGAGCGGGTGGGGTTCGACCGCTCGCTGTCGCTGCCCGCCGTACGGGCGCTGGCCGCCGGGGCGATCGGACTGTTCCCGTTCCTGGAGCGGGTCCACGCGCTGCGCACGTACGCGGGTTTCCGGCCGTATCTGCCCGACCACCTGCCGGCGATCGGCCCCGACCCGCGGGCGCCCGGACTCTTCCACGCCTGCGGGCACGAGGGGGCGGGCATCGGACTCGCCACCGGTACGGGGCGGTTGATCGCGTGGGCGCTCACCGGGAAGGCGCCGGAGCTGGACCCCGAACCGTTCCGGCCGGAGCGGTTCGACACCGAGGGAGGCGACGAGCGGTGAATCCCCTGGAGTTGGCCCGGGCCCGGCCGCAAGCGGCCCACACCGTCACGTTCGACGGCCGGCCCGTGGAGGCGCTGCCCGGCCAGACGGTGGCGGCGGCGCTGTGGGCGGCGGGCGTGACGGCCTGGCGCAGCACCCGGGGCACCGGCCGGCCGCGCGGGGTGTTCTGCGGGATCGGGGTCTGCTTCGACTGCCTGGTGACCGTCAACGGCCGTGCCGACCAGCGCGCTTGCCTGGTGCCGGTACGCCCCGGCGACGTGATCCGCACCCAGCGGGGGACGGGCCGGGACGATGACTGAGCGACCGCGCCTCACCGTCGTCGGCGCGGGCCCGGCCGGCCTCGCCGCAGCCCTGGCGGCAGCCGCACGGGGCGTCCACGTCACCCTCGTCGACGCCGCCGACCAGGCGGGCGGCCAGTTCTACCGGCAGCCCGCCACCGCCCTCGGCGCGACCCGGCCCCAGGCGCTGCACCACCAGTGGCACACCTGGGAGCGGCTGCGGACCGGCCTCGCCCGGCACCGCGAGACAGGCCGCATCACGCACCTGACGGACCATCATGTGTGGTGCGTGGCGCGGGATCCGCTCACCGGGGCGTTCGGGGTGCACGCCCTGCGCGGAGCCGCGCGGGAGGAGAGCGCCACCGTCCGCGCCGACGCCGTGCTGCTCGCCACCGGCGGCTACGAGCGGGTGCTGCCCTTCCCGGGCTGGACCCTCCCCGGCGTCGTCACGGCGGGCGGTGCGCAGGCCATGCTCAAGGGCGGCCTCGTGCTGCCCGGACGGACGGCCGTGGTCGCCGGGAGCGGGCCGCTGCTGCTGCCGGTGGCCACCGGGCTCGCCGCGGCCGGAGCCCGGGTCGCCGCGCTGGTCG